>JAYQEC010000026.1:0-15501 GCA_038138645.1 Porticoccaceae bacterium
GGCGAGGCTGCAATAAAACCTTCCTTAAGACCCGATAATTTATTATGACTTTGACCCGTGAGTGACTGTAGTTTTTCAAAAGCAATATCGAGAGCACCACTGGCCTCAAGGTTGTTAGCTGCTGTCTCATCATGTATTGCTTGGATTTCATAGACATCAGTAATCGGGAGAAGGCCTACTTCAAAGCGCTCTCGGGTCTGTTCGAGCTGGCGAGAAATTGCCGATAGTTCTGCTTCGCGAGTTTGTTTGTTTTCATAGGCACGAAGCACATTAAAGTAAGTTTCACTCACTCGAATAATAAGATCCTGTTGATTAGCAGCAAAGGTTGCTTCAGCTACCTGATCCATATTTTTGGCGCTTTTGAACTGAAACCAAGCAGGGACATTAAACAGCGATTGACTGAGGCTTGCCGAATAGGTGGTTTTATCGGGATTAGTGCTCGTGGGATCTCTAGGTTCGAGTTTGTTTGCAGAGCCTGCAAGCTGTGGAAGGAGAACAGCTCTACCCTGCTTTAGGGTTTCTTTGTCTGCTTTGTAGTTAGCCTTTGCCGCAAGAAAAACGGGGTCATTTTTAACAGCTATGCTGTAAATATCAGACAAAGTCTCTGCTATGGCTGAGGTGTTTAAACCGGCTATTAAGGAAAGTATTATCGTGATTCTTACTGTTGCTAGCATGCTGACTCCGCGGGTTATATAACGACATCATAGCCCTAAGTTGATTATTAACCAATGTTATAAGTTTAAATTATTTTGATTGGGCTGTGATGCAAATTTTCAAAATAAACCTACGTTAGGCGCGTCTATAATGATCAATCTTAATCCTAATAACCGTATGTAAGTTTGTCGCTTGTAAACTTGTAACTATATATGCCATTGTAGTTTTTACCTGATAGTTCCGATGGCATGATCAGTGAATTTCGGGTATATTTTTTCAAAACTTTATTTTGGTTTTCTAATGCAAAGACAAAATTTTAGCTTGGCTTGCTTACATAAAGAATGCGAGCTTAACTTCAACCGAATTAAGCGCCTAATTGGGATCAATCCCGATTTGGGGCAGTCTTTTTGCATTGCCAATAATAGGCAGTCAGAAATTCAATTTGAAGTAACTGACTCTGCGAGATTTACCACTACTCTGGCGATTAAAATTATTTCAGAAATCCCTCAATGGTTGCCTAGCATTGAAGTAAAAGTGCGAATTTATCGCGATGCACGAATGGCTGAGGTAATTGAGTGGTGCTCGGATAGTTGCATTCCTTGGGCTCTAGTTGAGCGAAAAGGACCTCAGTCTAGAGATGAAAAATGGCAGTGGAATATCTTCTTGGGCGAGCTTTTGTATCAGGCCTTACGCCACAAACGAATCGCGAAAGTGCAAAGTAGTTAAACTTTGAGCGTTTTGAGATTAATCCAGATGACGGATCTTCATCTAGGGCCAACCGCAGATTATCAATGTAGAGATTTCAATACATTAAATGCTTTTAAGACAGTCTTGGAAGCGTTTGAATCAAATAGTAATGGCAAAGAAGTTATTGTATTGACTGGAGATCTTGCCAGTAATGCGCAGCCAGCAGCTTATCAGCAACTCAATAAAATTCTCTCAGATAAACACCAACAGGCGATATGGCTCCCCGGCAATCATGATGATATGTTGCTGATGAAAAAGCATTTGTCAGATTTTCCATACTCGCCAATCTATCAGGATAAGCATTGGGCTATTTTGATGTTAGATAGTTCAGTTGCTGGTCAGCCAGGGGGGGAAATATCTAGCCAACAGCTGGTGCAGCTAGAGATTAACCTTGAGCGTTTGAAAGATATGCATATTTTGGTGGCGATGCATCATAGTCCGGTTTCTGTTAATAGTCGTTGGCTTGATGAGCATCAAATTTCTAATCATCAAAAATTACATCACCTGTTGGCGGCACATGGCAATGTTAAAGCCGTGATTACCGGACATATCCATCAGCAATATGAAATTAATTGGCGTGGTATTCAGGTTTACTCGACGCCATCAACCTGCTTTCAGTTTCAAGAAAATTCAGATCAGTTCGCTCTTTCTAATAAAAACCCTGCCTATCGATGGCTAGATTTACATCCAGATGGGCTTATTGAAACAGGCATTAAGCGCGTTGATTTCCTCAAGGGTTAATGATTGCTAGCCAGAGTTAAATTAGCACTGACAACAGTGCCTAATGCACTATAATATTGGCTAACTCAATTGTCAGATAATACTATGTCAATGCTCCTTTATTTGCATGGCTTCAATAGTTCCCCGCAGTCCAAAAAAGCGGTTGAAACCGAGCGTTGGATGTTGAAAAATGTTCCCTCAATAAAGTTTATTTGCCCACAGCTTTCCCCCTATGCTTGCCATGTAATGGCAAAGCTTAGAGCGATTGTTGAAGAACAGATGTCTCAGCCTATTTATTTGGTTGGCAGCTCGATGGGCGGTTTTTTTGCGACCTGTTTAGCAGAGCAATATAACTTGCCTGCGGTGCTTATTAATCCTGCTGTTAATCCGGGATCTGGGTTACACTCATGGCTGGGAAAAAATGAAAACTATATAACGGGAGAGCGTTGGGTTTTTGAGCCAAAGCATATTGAAGAATATGTAAGGTTGAATCCAGAAACAATAGAACGGAAGCAAAATTATAAGGTGCTGTTGCAAACAGGTGATGAGGTATTAGACTTTCGTCGGGCACAGCATCACTATGAAGGTTGTCTTATTGAAACTGAAGCTGGCGGCGACCATAGTTTCGTTGACTACCAACGACATTTGCCGGCAAATATGGAATTCTTAATGAATGTGTATAAAAACCAATAACAGAAAAAGTACTCTTAAATAATGAGCAACTACAACGCAGAAGATATTGAAGTACTCACCGGACTAGATCCTGTTAAAAAACGTCCTGGTATGTACACAGACACCAGTCGCCCCAATCATTTGGCTCAAGAGGTTATCGACAATAGTGTTGATGAGGCCTTGGCGGGTCACGCAAGGCGCGTGGATGTAACCCTACATAAAGATGGCTCGCTATCAGTCTGTGATGATGGTCGAGGTATGCCAGTTGATATTCACCCAGAACAAGGCTTGCCGGGAGTTGAGGTTATTCTTTCGACGCTACATGCGGGCGGTAAGTTTTCAAATAATAATTACCAATTTTCAGGCGGCCTACATGGTGTTGGCGTCTCTGTAGTAAATGCCCTATCCAGTCGTTTGGATGTCACGGTTAAAAGAGGCGGTAATGTACATCAAATACAGTTTGCCAATGGCGATAAAACTTCAGATTTATCGGTAGTTGATAGCTGTGGGCAACGAAATACAGGCACCATTTTGCGTTTCTGGCCAGATGCTGAGTATTTTGATTCGGTCAAATTTAGTGTTACCAGGTTGCGTCATGTTCTAAGAGCCAAGGCAGTTTTATGCAGCGGCCTTACCATGAGCTTTTATGATGAAAATACCAGTGAAAGTCTTGAGTGGTATTATGAAGATGGTTTACAGGACTACCTTTCTGATGCGCTTCAAGGATGGGAAGTGCTTCCGGCTGAGCCATTTATTGGCAACTTTGCCGCAGAAAACGAAGCGGTGGATTGGGCGGTTCAATGGCTACCTGATGGGGGTGAAGTGGTTCAGGAAAGCTATGTAAACTTAATTCCAACACCACAGGGCGGAACCCATGTTAATGGTTTACGTACCGGCCTTTTAGAGGCAATGCGAGAATTTTGTGAGTTCCGCAATCTTTTGCCTAGAGGGGTCAAATTAACCCCAGATGATATTTGGGACCGTTGTAGTTTTGTGCTTTCATCAAAAATGGCCGATCCGCAATTTTCCGGACAAACTAAGGATCGTCTATCTTCAAGAGAGGTTGTGGCATTTATTTCTGGAGTGGTGAAAGATGCCTTTAGCCTATGGCTAAATCAGCATACCGAAGAATCCGAGCGATTGGCTGAACTCTGTATCTTGCATGCGCAGCGACGCATGCGCGCCAGTAAAAAGGTGGTTCGTAAAAAGGTCACTCAGGGGCCTGCACTACCGGGTAAGCTGGCAGATTGTTCCAGTGATGAACCAGAGCTTTGCGAAATTTTTCTTGTTGAGGGTGATTCAGCAGGTGGCTCTGCTAAGCAGGCACGCAATCGAGAAAATCAGGCAATCATGCCGTTGCGCGGCAAAATTTTAAATACTTGGGAAGTGGAGTCTCAAGAGATTCTTGGCTCTCAAGAGGTGCATGATATTTCTGTAGCCCTTGGAGTCGACCCTGGGCTAGAGTCTGCAGATGATTTGCGTTATCACAAGGTGTGTATTCTAGCAGATGCAGATTCTGATGGGCTGCATATTGCTACTTTGTTATGTGCGCTATTTGTGCGTCATTTCCGACCACTGGTTGCCAGCGGTCATGTCTATGTCGCAATGCCACCACTGTTTAGAATTGATGTGGGCAAAGAGGTTTTCTACGCGCTTGATGATGCAGAAAGGCAGGGAATCTTGGATCGTATTGAAGCCGAGGGCAAGCGTGGCAAGGTGAACGTTCAGCGCTTTAAAGGCTTGGGTGAAATGAATCCATTGCAGCTACGAGAAACGACGATGGATCCAGATACAAGACGACTAGTGCAGTTAACATTAGAGCCTGGTGACGATACCAACTCGGTACTGGATATGCTGTTGGCGAAAAAGCGTGCATCAGACAGACGTCAATGGCTTGAAACCAAAGGCAATCTGGCTGATACCAGTACTATTTAATTAAATAAAGGAAGGGTAATGAACGAAACAGTCACTTTTAATGATCAGGGCCTAGAAAGCCGATCACTAAGTAGCTACACAGAGCAGGCATACCTTGATTACTCGATGTATGTCATTCTCGATCGTGCACTTCCGCATATTGGCGATGGGCTAAAGCCAGTTCAGCGACGCATCGTGTACGCTATGAGCGAGTTAGGTCTAAAAGCCACCGCTAAATATAAAAAATCAGCGCGCACAGTGGGTGATGTGATTGGTAAGTTTCATCCGCATGGTGACAGTGCTGCCTATGAAGCTATGGTGTTGATGGCGCAGCCATTTTCATATCGTTATCCGTTGGTAGACGGTCAGGGTAACTGGGGCTCGCAGGATGATCCAAAATCCTTTGCAGCCATGCGTTATACCGAATCAAAACTATCAAAATATGCCGAATTACTCCTTTCTGAGCTGGGTCAGGGTACCAGTAACTGGCGCCCCAATTTTGACGCTTCTTTGGAGGAGCCTGAAATATTACCGGCACGGGTGCCCAGTGTATTACTTAATGGAACCACGGGTATTGCCGTGGGTATGGCAACTGATATACCGCCGCATAACCTCAATGAAGTGGTTAATGCCTGTTTGCATCTTCTTGATAACCCTAAAGCTGATGTGGCAGAAATTATGGGTTTTGTTAAGGGGCCCGATTTCCCATCGGATGCTGAAATAATCACCTCGCAAGCAGATATACAAAATGCTTATGAGACTGGTCGTGGATCAGTAAAAATGCGTGCGGTTTGGTGCAAAGAAGATGGTGACATTATTGTTACAGCTTTGCCATTTCAATCCTCTGGATCAAAGGTTCTAGAGCAGATTGCCACTCAGATGCGCAATAAAAAATTGCCTATGGTGGCAGATCTCCGCGATGAATCAGATCATGAAAACCCGACTCGACTGGTGATTACACCAAAATCTAATCGAGTGGATATAGAAACATTGATGGGCCATTTATTTGCATCCACCGATTTAGAGCGCAGCTACAGAATCAATCTTAATATTATTGGGGTTGATGGTAAGCCCGCGGTAATGAACCTTAGACGCATTTTGAAAGAATGGTTAGCTTTTAGAATTGATGTTACGCGTCGGCGTTTAGATTATCGGTTGCAGAAAGTCGAAAAACGATTACATCTCTTGGATGGATTGTTGATTGCCTTTTTAAATATTGATGAAGTTATCCATATAATTCGAACTGAGGATCAACCAAAGCCCGCGTTAATGCAAAAATACGGGCTTTCCGACCTACAGGCTGATTACATTCTAGATACTAAATTGCGTCAATTAGCCCGCCTTGAAGAAGAAAAGATTCGAGCAGAGCAAGAGGAGCTGGCAAAAGAAAAATCTGAATTAGAGCTATTGTTAAGCTCTGATGCGCGGCTTAAAACACTGGTCAAGAAAGAACTTAAAGCCAGCGCAGAAGAATACGGCGATGATCGTCGCTCTGCACTTGTTGAGCGCAATGAAGCTCAAGCATTTAGTGAGAAGGATCTGGTAACAGCAGAGCCGGTGACGGTTGTACTTTCTGATAAGGGTTGGCTGCGTGCGGCTAAAGGTCATGATATTGATCCGGCCAGCTTAAACTACAAGTCGGGCGATAAGTTTCTATCATCGGCTCAGGGTCGCAGTAACCAAAATGTCTTTTTGCAGGATACTGGCGGGCGATTCTACGCCCTGCCCGCTCATACATTGCCTTCCGCGCGCGGTCAGGGTGAGCCAGCCACGGGTAGACTAAATCCACAGGCCGGCTCACTTTTTACTCATCTGGTGATGGGCGATGATTCGCAAAAAATTCTTCTAGGTACTGATGCCGGTTATGGTTTTGTGGCTAAAATCGGTGATCTATTTACCAAAAATAAAGCGGGTAAAGCCGTAGTTTCTATCCCTAAAGGTGGAAGAATATTAGGGCCCAAACTGGTATCTGATGAAAATTTATTAATTGCTGCTGTCAGCAATGAGGGTCGATTGCTGGCCTTTCCATTAAGTGATTTGCCTGAACTTGCTCGAGGAAAAGGCAATAAGATTATCAATATACCAAGCTCTAGATTGCAGGCGAGAGAGGAGTTTGTAGTCGATTTTGCGGTGATTCCAGAGGGAGGCTCACTGGTGGTCCACTCAGGTAAGCGCTATTTGGTTATGAAGTCTAAAGACTTAGAGCATTATCGAGGTGAGCGAGGACGCCGCGGACATAAACTGCCACGTGGATTCCAAAAAGTGGATCGTCTAGAAGCTGAATAAGTGGTCAGAAACTAAGATTTTTTTAGGATCTGCACGGCACGAGTTATCTGGTTATCATTACTGCCCGGCTGCTGTTCTACTTGTTCAATAATAATATCCGGTTCAATGCCTTGCCCATGGATAAATCGTCCGCTGGGGGTTAAGTAATGTGCCGTAGTTAATTTTATACCCCGACCATCGCCGAGCGGGATAACCGATTGCACAGAGCCTTTTCCAAAACTTTGCGTGCCGATTACCACTGCTCGCTCCTGATCTTGAAGTGCACCTGCAACTATTTCTGATGCTGAAGCACTGCCGCCATTGATAAGTACCACAATTGGCGCACCATTAATAAGATCACCATAGGTGGCATAATATTGTTGGTTAGATCTGGGTTGGCGGCCTTCGGTGTAAAGTAATAGGCCCTGATCAATCAGACTATCAGCGACTTCTACAGATACCGGCATTAACCCTCCGGGGTTATTTCTAAGGTCTAAAACTAGGCCCTCAAGAGGTTTTTCTTGTTGTAATTGATTGATAGAGGCAATAAATTCTTGGCTTGTTTCTGCTTGAAAGGATGAGATGCGAATATAGCCGATACCCTGATCAAGCATTAGGCTGCGCACTGAACTTTTTGCGGGGACCTCGCGCTGAAGATTAAATTCGAGATGTTGCGAGTTGTCTCTAACAATTCCCAGAATAATCTCTGATCCCTGTGCGCCACGCAATGACTGTGTGACTTCGTCTAATGTCATATCTGTGGTTGATTGGTAATCAATGGCGACAATGTTATCGCCAGTTATAATTCCTGCTTCTCTAGCTGGGCTTCCATCGAGGGTTGTAATTACTTTGACTGCACCCTGATTCATAGTGATATCAATACCTAAGCCGCCAGGATTGCCAGAGGTTTTTCCCTGAAGTGCTTCATAATCTTCTTTGTCGAGATAGGTGGAATGAGGGTCCAAGTTGTTGAGTAGATCCTCGATAGAGCTTTCAGATAGCTGAGTATCCGAGGGCACCTCCACATACTCTTCGCGCACCTTATCGAGTACCGCCGAAAATAGCTGTGCCTCCTTGGCGCTTTCTTGCTCATCATTACTTGCCAGTCCATTAATAGAATAGAGGCTTAGAGAAATAGCAAAAATAGCTGTAGAGATTTTTTCTAGCAATGTCATAGTCAATTATACGTATATGGTTTGGTTAGCGTTTACTCAGCCAAATTTTAGGATTCACTGGCTTACCCTTCTCGCGTACTTCAAAGTATAGAGCAGTATTGGTCAAGCCGCCCGTATTACCGGCTCGAGCGACAGTTTCTCCGCTTTGAACCCAGTCACCAGTCTCTTTTAATAACTCTTTATTGTGAGCATAGAGTGTCATATAGCCGTCACCGTGGTCAACAATCACCAATAGGCCAAACCCCCTAAGGTAATCTGAAAAAACCACGCGACCATGATGTACTGATTTTATACTCGCCCCCTTTTTGGCGCTAATAAGCCATCCTTGCCAGCGTAAATATTCGCTGCGTTTACTTCCATAGCCAGCGGTTAATCTGCCGCGCACTGGCCAGTTAAGCTTCCCTTTGCTAAGCGCAAAAGAGGGGTAATCTTGAGCGGGAGGAATGGCTTTAGCCGCCTCGCCAACCGTCTGAACAACAGCTTCGAGTTCATCTCGTTGTTTTTTGTATTGATTAAGTTGTTGTTTATTGGATTGCAGCGATTGGGTTACCTTGGTTAAAGTCGCTTTGCGCTGGCTAATACTACTGGCCAATTGTTGTTTGTCTTTTTCTAGTTCTTTTTTTGAGTCAGCCAATAAGGTTTTTTGGGTTTCAATTTTTGACAGCGTTATTTTTAGGCTTTCAATATCAGCAGTAAATTGATCGATTTTCTTAGATCGAGCATCCAAAAGGTAGTCGTAGTATTTCAGTATTCTAGATAGCTGCTCAGGGTCTTCTTGGTTCAGTAGTAATTTTATGGGTTCTTCGTTGCCTGTTTTATAGGCTGCACGAATTTGTTCAGCAATGGTCGAGCGCTGTTTGTTGATTCGCTGTTCAAGGTTATTTTTGTCGCTGTTTAGACGTGAGAGGTTGTTTTCAGTTTTAGTTATTTTTTTACTGACTGCGCGTATTTTTTTATCGAGATCAACGACATTGCGTTCAACGATTTCAAGCTTCTGCTGCAGCGTATTTTTTTCTTTGCGCTGCTTGCGAAGTTTTTTCTCAAGACTTGAGATGCTGACTTTTAACTTTTCTAGCTCTTGTTGCTGTTTGTTGTCAGCTAGCGTGTCAAGGCTTAGTGTCAGGCATATAAAGACTGCAAGCAAAACACTCCAGATAGGTATGCGAAGTGCCAATAGCCTATCTGAAGCAAGCCTGTGCATTAGATAATAAGCGATCGGCCAGACATTTCGGCGGGCTTTTCTAATCCCATCATATCCAAAATAGTTGGCGCTATATCAGCTAGAGAACCGCCAGAATCAAGAGACAGTTGGCGTGGTCCGGCATAGACTAGGGGCACAGGCAAGGTGGTATGTTGAGTATGAGGCTGGTTGCTAGTCTCATCGAACATTTCTTCCACATTGCCATGATCCGCAGTAATCAGTACCTCCCCGTCTTGCTGTGCAACAGCCTCAATAACCTGTTTAAGGCAGCTGTCTATGGTTTCCACAGCCTTGACAGAGGCATCAAAGTTGCCGGTATGCCCAACTTGGTCACAATTGGCATAGTTGCAGATAATGGTATCAAAACGACCAGAATTAATAGCTTCTACCAGCTTATCTGTTACCTCAAAAGCACTCATTTCTGGCTTTTGATCATAGGTTTCTACATCGGGTGATGGGATAAGGGTTCGCTCCTCGCCGTCATACAAAGCTTCACGACCTCCGCTAAAGAAAAATGTTACATGAGCATATTTTTCAGTTTCGGCAATACGTAATTGCTGTTTGCCTTGATTGGCAAGGTATTCCCCTAGTGAATTCACTAAATTCTCTGGGGGGTAGGCGCAGGGCAAATCCAGCGTGGCCTCATATTCAGTTGCCATAACATAACTTGAAAGCTTAACCACCTTATGTCGTTTAAAGCCGTCAAATTGCTCATCAACAAAAGCGTGAGTGATTTCACGCGCGCGGTCAGGGCGAAAGTTCATGGAAATGATGGCATCTCCATCTTCAATGGCGACTGCGGTTTCTCCTGGTGCAACAATTGTTGTTGCCTGAACAAATTCGTCATTTTCATCACGACTGTAAGCAGCCTCTAGGCCCTCAATGGCAGTGGTTGCTGTATAACTGGCATGCCCTTCGGCCATTAGGCGATAGGCCTGTTCAACCCGATCCCAACGATTATCGCGGTCCATAGAAAAGAAGCGGCCAATAATTGAGGCAATTTTTCCAGTGCCCAACTTGTCGCAAAGGGCCTGTGTTTTTTCTAATGAGGGTTTGGCACTTCGCGGGGGACAGTCGCGACCATCAAGAGAGGCATGAATATAGACTTTTTTTGCGCCGCGTTGCGCCGCCATTTCAAGCATGGCATTAATATGGTCTTCATGACTGTGAACACCGCCAGCAGACAGAAGGCCAACAATATGGACAGCCTTATCATTGGCTATGGCGCCATCAATAGCTTCGCAAAAAACGGGGTTAGTAAAGAAGTCGCCGTCGGCAATTGCCTTGTTGATACGCGTAAAGTTTTGATAAACCACGCGTCCAGCGCCCAGCGTCATATGCCCAACTTCTGAGTTACCCATCTGTCCTTCGGGTAATCCAACCGCCATACCTGAGGTGCTAATTAATGTTTTGGGATTGTTTTCCCATAGGTTGCGCCAGTAGGGGGCATTAGCGGCAGTGATTGCGTTATATTTGCCGCTATCACTGTAGCCAAAGCCGTCGACAATAATTAATACCTTTGGTGATTTTTTGGAACTCATAATCTTTTTTACGCACAGAATGAAGTTAGGGTTAATTTTAAAGAGTTGTCGCCGTTTTCGCTATGCCGATCGCTAAAATATTACTGATTTTCGAGTATTTCCCAGCGCTCATAACAGTGACTGAGCTGTTTTTGCAGTTCTGATAGACGGTTTTCTGTTTTTTGAACCTTATCGCGCGGACTTTTAAAGAAGTCTGGATCGCTCATTTGTTGCGAGATATCGGCAATTTCTAGCTCAAGCTTTTCGATTTCGTCGGGCAATGCGTCGAGTTCACGCTGATCCTTGTAGGACAATTTAGTTGTTTTTTTCTTAGTTCGGGTATCTGGTTTTTTCGGCTTGCTAGTTTGATTTAATTGTTTGGTGCGTTGGCGCAGCCAATCATTGTAGCCACCCACATAGTGGTTGAATGCGCCCTTGCCTTCAAATGCAAACGTGCTGGTCACCACATTATTAATAAATGCGCGATCATGGCTAACCAAAATAATAGTGCCCTTATAATTAATGAGTAGTTCCTCTAGAAGATCCAATGTATCTATATCTAGGTCATTGGTGGGCTCATCAAGGATGAGCATATTAGAGGGCTGGGTGAATAGCTTAGCTAAAAGCAGACGATTGCGCTCACCGCCAGAGAGGACTTTTACCGGTTGCCGGCAACGCTCTGGCGTAAATAGAAAATCCCTTAAATAGCTGACAACATGCCGCGATTTGCCGCCAATATCTAACATATCGCGACCACCAGACACATTGTCTTGCACGGTTTTTTCTTCGTTTAAGGCGCTTCGATATTGATCAAAGTAGGCAATATTAAGATTGGTGCCAATTTTAATTTTGCCTGTGCTGGGCGCAAGCTCACCCTGAAGTAATTTTATCAGTGTGGTCTTACCTGAGCCATTGCCACCAATAAGACCAATTTTATCGCCGCGCTGAATCATTGCGGAAAAGCCTTTTACAATTGGTTTTTGCTCTGGATCACTCTCAAATACAAAATTAATATCTCTGGCTTCAACCACAATTTTTCCAGACTTTTCTGCTTCCACAACATTGAGTTTGGCTTTCCCTTGATGCTTGCGTCGGGCGGCAAATTCCTCGCGCATTGCTTTCAGAGCACGTACGCGACCCTCATTGCGGGTGCGGCGGGCTTTAATGCCCTCTCTAATCCATGCCTCTTCCTGTGAAAGCCGCTTATCAAATAGCGCATTATGCTTATCCTCGGTTTCTAGCATTTCTTTTTTACGCTTAAGATAGGTGTTGTAATTACAATTAAATTCCATCACCTTGCCGCGATCTATTTCAATAAATCGGGTCGCTAGATTGTCCATAAATTCGCGGTCATGGCTGATAAATAATAGCGCCGCTTCCCACTTTTTTAGAAAGGATTCAAGCCATTGTATGGCCTCTATATCTAGATGGTTAGTAGGCTCATCGAGCACTAGCAGATCGGGGTCACTCACTAGTGCGCGAGCTAAAAGCACTCGTCGCTTGTAGCCACCAGAAAGATCGGCAATATCAGTGTTAGCATTTAGGCCCATCTTGGTAATAATCGCATCAACTCTCGAGTTAACATCCCAGCCATCTACAAGATCAAGCTCTGCTTGACAGGCCTCGAGTTCAGCCATATTTTTCTTAGTTGGGTGAGTGGCGACTTCTGTGCTTAGTCGATAATAGTTTTGAGCTAATACACCTTCTTTGCCGAGACCATGGGCCACCACCTCGTACACACTACCCTGAGTATCTGTTGGCACCGCCTGTTCCAATTGGGCTATTTTGACGCCATCAGTGGTTTTTACCACACCGTCATCAGGAATAATTTTCCCCGTTAAAATATTAAGTAAGGTAGATTTTCCGGCGCCATTGCGACCGATAAGACAGACACGTTCTCCGCGTTCTATTGATAGGTTAATGCCATCAATTAGTGCAGGTTGCCCATAGCTCAAATAGATATCTTGTAAGGTAACTAGCGCCATAGCGGGTTGTCGATTATTTCCCTAGTGGTTTGATTATAAGAATTAGCTTAGGCAAAAGTGTCATCGAGCCCAAAAGCGCGGCAATCATTGCCACGCTAGTTAGCAATCCAAAATAAATTGAAGGAATAAAATTAGAGAGAGTTAACACAGAGAACCCAATAATAATGGTAATGGCAGTGTAAAACAGTGCTTGCCCGATACTATTGTGAGCACGATGCATTGTGGCGATATAGTCACCATCTTTTGCAAATTCTCGCTTAAATCGAGTGATATAGTGGATGCTATGATCTACACCAATCCCCACAGTAATCGCGGCAATGGTAATAGTCATCATATCGAGAGGAATCTTGAGCAATCCCATTCCACCTAGTACCACGGCGGCCGCGAGAAAATTAGGAACAATAGCAATAAACGAGAGTTTTAGTGATCGAAATAGCACTAAAAACATTAGCATAATGCCGATAAATACTGCGCCTATCGTCATTATCTGTGATTTAAATAAACTTTGAAGCATATTGTTATAAAGCACCAACAGCCCCGTAAATCGAATATTTTCCTCTGCGATTCCGACTTCATCAATTGCAAATTGCTTTATTTTGAAGAGTAACTCAGCACGTTTTAGTCCGGCAGTTTCCATAGCTCTTAATTGAATGCGCGTCTCATCAAGTTCTTCAATGAGGTAGGGAGCTACCAGTTGCTGATAGATCTCTGGACTTAGGCTTTGACGCATAAATGCAATTTCAAAATCATTCAGTTTATGCCCCATTAGATCAGTAGCTACCTGATCAAGCTGAACCAGCGAGCTCACTTTGCCAATCTCTGGCTGAGCCTCTAGGTATTCAGTTAATTTTGCAAGCTCCGCTAATCCAGCAGACGAAAACCAATAGCTTTCTTGATGTGTATTGGCTGACATCTCAGTTTCAAAATCTTCATACTCATCAAACTCTTCGTATTCGCCAAAATCCTCATACTCATCGAGGTCTTCAT
This sequence comes from Porticoccaceae bacterium, assembly GCA_038138645.1. Classification (GTDB taxonomy): domain Bacteria; phylum Pseudomonadota; class Gammaproteobacteria; order Pseudomonadales; family Porticoccaceae; genus HTCC2207. The sequence continues at coordinate 13,841 of JAYQEC010000026.1, forward strand.
ATTCATCAATGCCCTCATATTCATCAAGATCAGCATCAGTTTCATCGATGCTAACAAGGGGTGCAGCATATGCAGGAGCTTGTAAGATAATGTCCAGTGGCGTGGTACCGCCTAAGGCGGTATCAATGACTTCCATGCCGCGATAAATTTCAGTATCACTTTTAAAGTAATCAATAAAACGATTGTCGACTTCAAGGCGTGAAATACCCACAGCAGAGAGTAGTGACAGAGTTAGGGCCAAAAGTAAGACAACGGCTCCACGTTGCTGAGTAAACTGGGCAAATTTTGCGGTAATAACACCGCTGCCATCTTTTTTGGCGGTATTTTTATCCTTGCCAAGAATCATCATCCCTGCAGGCAAGATAATAAATGAAACACCAAGGGCGATAATAATGCCCAGAGTCATCATCCAGCCAAAATCAATCACAGGACGAATATTACTCACCACCAGTGAACTAAAGGCGACGATGGTTGTTAGCACTGTGTAAAAGCAAGGCTTAGCCATTGATTGAATGGTTTCTAACACGAGTAGGCGCTGCTCCATCTTTGGCTTGGCGGCAAAAAGCTCGCGATAGCGAACGATCAGATGGATGGTTAATGCTAGGGTAATGATTAACAGCAGCGATACAAAGTTTGATGAAATAACGGTCAGTCGCCAGTCTAACCAGCTCAGTAATCCAAGTACAATTGTGAGACATAGGGCGCAGGTCGCCACAGGTAACAGAACCCAGCGTATTGAGCGAAAAATAAAGCTAAGGGTAGCGATCATAAATACTAAGATGCCCATGCCAAACACGGCAAGATCACTTTTAATAAAATCGATCATATCCGCTGTGATCATATCTGGACCACCAAGATATATGGTTGCCTGATCGCGATATTGATCCATTAGGCTGCGCACCTCGGCTACACGTTGGTGGTCCTCTGCCGCCTTGGCTGTACGATAATCAAGGAACTGTTGGCTAATCGCAGCAAGCTCTTGTTGTTGTTGGATATTAAGACCTTCTGTATCGCGAAGTAGTCTAAGATCATCGCGCTGGCTGACTAAACTTAAATACTGTGAGTCGAGACTTAATTTAGCAACAATACCGGTGGTCTTGCCGTCGGCACTAAGCAGCATGTTTTTATAAATAGGGCTAGTCAGAAATTCTTCTTTTGCTAGCTGTTTATCAACACCCTCAGATAGCACTGTGTTAAGTGGATTTTCTAAATCACCTAACGATATTTTTGGGCTGTATAGCAAGGGGGCATCAAGTAGAGACAGTGTAGACTCCACTCCCTTGATGTTATTTAGATTTTTTGAAATATCACTTAAAGTTTCAAGGTTTTTATTATCAAGAAGGTCACCATGCTTAGGCGAAAAGGTGACAATCAAAAAATTATCACTGCCGTAGCGTTTGGATACCTCGCGAAAGAAATTAAGATCTTCATCATATTCCAAGGTCAAAGAGTCCGCCGAGGCATCTAACTTAAAGTTAGGCAAGCCCATACCCATTACCAGTGTGACGGCTAAAACAAAGGCGATGGCCTGCCAAGGGCGATCGATAATTGTGCGCTGGTAAAACGCTAGCAAAGCTTTGGTCATGCCAGAGCTATCCTTATTAAAAATTCAGACGCACATTATGAAGCTATAGTTGCTAAGGTGGAAGCTTAAAAGTCAG
>JAYQEC010000027.1:0-15006 GCA_038138645.1 Porticoccaceae bacterium
CGGTTAACAAAGCTACAGCCCCAACCTGATGAGCTGCTGCGGTTGCCACCGGCACATGAAATACAATGGTGCTAATGCCCAAGCTAATTTGAACCACCAGCAAAGCGAGCATGCTATAAACCCCTATGCGTACTTTGCTCGAAATATTTGAACGCAAAGCAATCACAGAAAAACTTACCATAAGTATAGCGATTAAATAGGCAAACATTCGGTGGTTAAATTGAATGGTAGTGATATTCTCAAAAGCCGAAAGCCATGCAGGGCTCATTTCGTAGAGACCGGCGGGAATAAAGCTGTCACCCATCAGTGGCCAAGTTGGATAAGCATAGCCCGCTTTGGTACCAGCAACTAAACCGCCGGTTAATGTCATTAAGAAAATTAGACCGCTCAGAAAACTGGCTGCTTTTCCTAGCTTGGCCGGCTGACCAGAGGTTTTATTAATAAGGTCCAGTGCAGTCCAAACAATAAAGCCATAAATTAATACCGCCAAACCTAGGTGGGCTGTCAAACGATACTGACTAACGTGCGGCACATCCACCAAGCCGCTTTTAACCATATACCAGCCCAACAGACCCTGACATCCACCCAAAATCAGCATTAATACCAACTTAGGCAAAAGTTGCGGCGAAATCCGTTTGGTCAGCAAAAAGTATACAAAGGGAATAAAAAATACCAGTCCAATCAATCTTCCTAGTACTCTGTGAAGGTACTCAAACATAAAAATGAACTTAAATTCACTCATTGACATGCCGAGATTGATTTTTTGGTACTCTGGGAACTGTTGGTATTTTAAAAACAAAACCTGCCAATCAGCTTGGCTAAGAGGAGGGATAATGCCCATAATTGGATTCCACTCCACCATGGATAGGCCTGAGTCAGTTAATCGAGTAACGCCGCCAAGAAGAATCATGCCGAAAATAACTACGGCACAGGTTATAAGCCAGCGAGCAATTAATTGGTCATTCCTGACAGAGCTTGAATACGCTTGAATCATTAAGTTTCCTAAAACAATCACTTGAGATGCTAAATTTGCAACAAATGTACGTCTTTAGCGCTTAAATAGACTTACAAATAGTCTAAAGTTTGTCTGTAAAATCAACCCCGTGGCATCCTGTGGGGAAGACTTCAACGCTCTGTGGTAATAAATATGGAAAGCGTTTAACAGGCTCACTATTATAACATGGTATACAGACCAATTTTAACAGGAACAGCGAATGGGTAATTCCACAACAATAGGCCTAGAGCCAGCATGGAATAATCAGCTTGGTGATGAATTTAAAAAAGACTATATGCTGTCATTGCGTGAATTTTTAGCTAATCGCAAGCAGCAGGGTGCGATTATTTATCCACCGGGATCGCAATGGTTTGCCGCCCTAAATACTACGCCATTTGATCAGGTTAAAGTGGTGATTTTAGGGCAGGACCCCTATCATGGCCCCGGTCAGGCTCATGGGCTTTGCTTTTCAGTGCTACCCAATATCAAAGTGCCACCCTCGCTAGCAAATATCTATAAAGAATTAAAATCTGACCTTGGAATAGATCAGCCCAACCATGGTTGCCTTACCAGCTGGGCAGAGCAGGGGGTGTTACTCTTAAATGCCACCATGACTGTTGAGCAGGGACAGGCAGGTGCCCATCAGGGCAAGGGCTGGGAAACGTTTACCGATACCATTATTAACAAGCTTAATCAGCACCGACAAGGTGTTGTGTTTATGCTTTGGGGAAGTTATGCGCAAAAGAAAGCATCAATGATCGATGCTGAACGACACCTTGTGCTTCAGTCAGTCCATCCCTCGCCGCTTTCAGCCTATCGCGGTTTTTTTGGCTGCAAACATTTTTCAAAAGCCAATGGTTATCTTCAAGGGCAGGGTTTAGAGCCTATTGATTGGCAGTTACCTCAGCAAAAAGAGAGAGTGCAAGAAAGGTTAGACTTTTAGTCTTAAGGGGTTATTGATTTCTGAGAGGGGGTTTGTTGGCTTTGGATCTTAGCCAATTGAGTCCTTTTATAACAACTGGGTAGCTAATAATTTTCTTTTCCAAAGCATATTTTCCAGGATAGTCCATTAAAACAAGACCCATTACCATGGTTAAAAGCCCCTGACCGGGGATAAAAAGCATAAAAAAACCTGCGGTTAGCAAAATCAAACCCAAAGTATTTCGAGCAAGTTTTAAAGCAAGGTAACGGACCCATGCCGCTCTTTTGACAGGTAGTGTTTTTTTTCTTTTGTGGTGTAAAAAATAGTCCTCAGGAATTTTAGCCACTAACCATGGCACTGAAACCAGACTAATAAGGAAAACCAAGAAAGAAATAACACCAATCAGGGCTATAAACGGTTTAATAAAGTCCAATAATTCAGACATATTTTGTCTCTAGTCCAATTGATAGGGCAGAGATAAAAATTTGATCGCTAATGTTTGATCATTGATCATAATATGCTCGCAATCGCTGGCTGAACTGGATAAGACCGCAAGGATTTCTATTTGGTTGTCATAGGCTTGGGCATTAACAACTGTTCCCAGCGGCTTGTTATCAGGGCTATAAATCGCCTCGCCTGCTGTGGGAAGGTAGTCTTGGGGCAACAAAAGACGATACATTCTACGTTTAACGGTTCCCAAATAATGGGCTCTAGCAACAACCTCTTGGCCGGTATAGCAGCCTTTCTTGAAGCTAATAAAATTCAGCGCATCAAGATTTAGCATTTGCGGAATAAATAGATCAGTTGTTGCTTCAGTAATATCAGGTATGCCAGCTTGCAGCCGTTGAAGGTCACTCGATTCGTATGCCAAGTCGCTACTTTGATCGCTTATATCTGAGATCTCAGTTTTAAAGAAAACTGCATATTTTTTAAGGCTCGCTATTGCGGTGCTGACAATTGAGGGATGAGTTTCAAGTACAAGACTATTATCGGCGAGCAATCTGGCGGTGAATAAAAAGATCACACGACCCTTTGGCGTGCAGTGGCAGCCAGCAAGTACTTGATCAGGTTTTAGCACATTAAGATCACAGGTGACTTGGCCCTGTAAAAATTTAAGGCTATCTTCACCGCGAAGCTCAATCAAACCGCGAGCGACATCATTCATAAACTTTATCCCAATTTCGCTATGCTATTCTGTAAGCAGATAGTTTAGCCTATTTTCTTTCAGTTCCCTATAATAGTAAGGGTCAGAATTGCTAAAATATTTCATACCATAGTTCAGGAATTTTCAATGCAAAAGAATCGCCTTATGTGGGCTAGTCGACGAGGCATGCTAGAGTTAGATTTGATGTTGCAACCCTTTGTGGAGGATCATTATGATCAGCTCGATCAGTCAGATAAGCAATTATTTCATGAGTTACTTGAGTTAGAAGATCAGCAATTATTTTTATGGCTGGTCAGAGGCGAAAAGACAGCGGATATAAAAACACAACGGATTGTGGATATTATTTGTGAGAGTAGAAAACAGTCCCAATAGTTTTGTTATAAAGGCCGCGAAATCTATTCTTATTTTTGATGTTAGTCTTGTGTGCTTAGTTGTTTTATTAATCGGCTTAAGTCCCATTACCTTTACCATCAAGCTTTTATTTATATTGCTAGTGATGATTTATGGACTAGTAACCGCAAGAGATTTTTGGCGATCTACGCCCAATATTTTGGTCTATTCAGCGCAAACTAATCGTTGGTTTTATAATCAGCAACCCGTTGAGTTACAGCCAAAGCAGTTCTTAACAGCGCCCTTGGTTATTCTGTATTTATTCTCGCCCAATCAAAAAAAGATAACGCAGGTAATTCCTTTAGATTCCCTGCCTAGACATCAGCATATTCGGTTGAGAAAGTTAATTATTGCTTGGTCAAGAACTACTAGTCAGACTGAGATTGACTATCACCGACAAAGTTAATCGGCGTCATAATGGTGTCCTTAGCTGTAGCCGCCAAGTCAGGGTAGTCGGTGGTGTAATGAAGTCCACGACTCTCTTTGCGCTGTTGAGCACAACCAATAATCAACTCAGAAACAGTTGCAAGGTTACGTAACTCGAGAAGATCGCGAGTAATTTTATGGTTACTGTAATATTCCTGAATTTCATTTTGCAATAACTTAATTCGGTGTTGAGCTCTCTGGAGCCGTTTGTCATTGCGCACAATACCCACGTAATCCCACATAAAGCGGCGCAACTCGTCCCAGTTATGTGAAATAACCACATCTTCATCTGAGCTGCTCACTCTTGACTCATCCCAGTCTTTAAGTGACTCAAGGGAAGGAATTTCGGCTATCGATTGATTAATATCCTTCGCTGCCGCCTGAGCATAAACTAGACATTCCAACAGTGAATTACTGGCCATTCGATTAGCACCATGCAAGCCGGTAAAGGCAGTTTCACCAATCGCATAAAGGTTTTGAAGGTCAGTCTGTCCCTGCTTATCAACCATCACACCGCCGCAAGTATAATGTGCGGCTGGGACCACAGGAATCGCCTCTTTGGTAATATCTATATTAAATTTAAGGCAGTTTTCATAAACTGTAGGAAAATGTTTAGTAATAAATTCAGCGGGTTTATGACTAATATCTAAATACACAGAGTCACAGCCCAAACGTTTCATTTCAAAATCAATAGCACGTGCCACAACATCTCTTGGTGCCAATTCGCCATCTGCATGGAATTTATCCATAAAGCGTGAGCCATCCGGTAGTTTTAAAATGGCGCCTTCACCGCGCAATGCTTCAGTTATTAGTGATGACTTAGCTTTGGGGTGATAAAGGCAAGTAGGGTGAAATTGATTAAATTCTAAGTTAGCAACCCGACAGCCTCGCCGCCAAGCCATTGCTAGCCCATCACCACTGGCACCATCCGGATTACTGGTATACAGATAGGCTTTGCTGGCGCCACCAGAGGCAAGCACAACGGTTTTTGCCTGAAATAAAGACACTTCAGAGCTATTAATATCTAATAGGTAAGCGCCACTACAACAAATATTGCCACTGTTATCAGTTTGAGTGACCAGATCGACAGCACAATGATGTTCAAAAATTTCAATATTTTCTCTAGCAATAACCTGCTCAACTAAAGTACTAGTCACTGCTTTCCCTGTAGCATCTGCAGAATGCAAAATACGGCGGTGACTATGGCCACCTTCTTGGGTGAGATGGTAGTGCACCTGATCTGAATCAAGGGTAAAGTCTACCCCCTGATTGATTAGCCAAGTAACAGCTGATGGGCCATTTTCAACCACATGGCGCACACTGTCTTTGTGACACAAACCCGCACCAGCAATTAGGGTGTCCTCGATATGCGCTTCAGCACTATCATCCTTATCAAATACAGCAGCAATACCCCCCTGAGCAAGCCAAGAGGCTCCACCCTTAAGTGTGGATTTGCTAATTAATGCCACTTTGAGTTTTTTATCTAATTGCAATGCAAGTGTTAAACCTGCAGCGCCACTGCCTATGACTAAAACATCGTAGAGATTTTTTCTCTTCATCAATAAACCGCATATAATAAAACTGAGCTGATGATATAGTATGCGATTCAAGGTGACTACGCTAAATTAGAATAAAACTGTCAAATTTTAGCTGGAAACTATAACTAGGCTACGAAAAGGCTTAATTCTGACTTTTTAGTCAGCAAATTACAGAATAATTATTGGATTCATTCATGAAGGAAACTAAAGCTGAGCCAACGGATCATCAACTCGTAGCACGAGTTCAAAAAGGTGATAAAAGGGCTTTTGATCTTCTTGTATTGAAATACCAATTCAGGCTGCAGGCAATTGTATCGCGGTTTATTCGCGATACCGATGAAGTGGCCGATGTTACCCAAGAAGCCTTTATTAAAGCCTATCGTGCATTGCCTAAATTTCGTGGCGATAGCCAGTTTTATACTTGGTTATATAGGATTGCTATTAATACAGCAAAAAATTATTTGGTTTCAAAAAATCGCCGACCAGCAAATACTGATATAGATATTGGGGATGCTGAACAATTTGCTGACAACGATAAACTTATTGATGAAACCTCCCCTGAAAATTCCATGATGACAGAAGAGTTGGCTCAGGTGATCAAGGATTCTTTAAATCAGCTGACTGAGGATCTTCGCACTGCACTAACACTGCGTGAGTTTGAAGGAATGAGCTATGAAGAAATTGCAGCTATTATGGACTGTCCAGTGGGAACAGTAAGGTCGCGAATTTTTAGAGCGCGAGAATTTATTGATGAGCGAGTTTTAGGTGAAGCGAGTAAAAACAAATAGGATTGAACCTTTTAGAGTTTTCGTAGTCTTATTGAGTAGGATTGCATACTTTAAGTGTTTAACTAAGGGTTATAACTTTGAGGAATCTGTATGAGTGAAAGTGAAAAGCGCCTTTTAGAATCAGTGTCTGCTCTTGTCGATGGTGAAGCCAGCGAAATTGAGTTACATCGTATTTTAAAGCAGCTCGACGCTGATCATGCGAATCAAGATCAATCAGTTGGCAGTAAGTGGTCAAGGTATCAATCAGTCTCCCAAGCAATGGCAGGTTCGCCGCTTGGGGGTGTGGATATTTCTGAATCTGTCTCTTCTGCAATTGCCGAAGAGCCCACCTATGCATCGACACTCTTGCCAACAGTTAAATCCAAGCTTTATACAATGGGACGTTTTGCTGTGGCTGCAAGTGTTGCCTTTGTCGCTATTATTGGGGTTCAGCAGTTAAATCAGGTAAGTCCTCTGCAACCGCAAACTATCGATGCCAGTTTTGTTGCTAGTCAGCCACAAGATCAGCTTAAAGGGCCGGCTTTGCAGTACCCCGCTGGATTTCAGCCTAATGTTCAAGCGCGCACGGTAAACGCTTCAAATGGTGTGAAATTGTCCTCTCAGCCGCTAATAATTAAGCTGACCTCTGCTGATATTGAAGCTCTTAACGACCAGCGTATGCGTAACTACTTAAATGAAATTACGCGTAACCAATCGCGCGCTGTGGCAACATCGGTTACCCAAGGTGTATTGCCTGTTACGCTTTCGACTGATACGAGTGATAATATTAGTAGCCAATAGGTTAATGATATTATTGCGTTTGGTTGGGCAAATTTCTGCAGATTCGTCAATCGCAGATCAAGTTGACCGCGTAATTTAAATCGGTACCAGGATAAATTTAAGGCAAAATCATGATCCTTGAGACAGCGACAGTAACCTCGGTTGAGCCTGATGCTCTGTGGGTTGAAGCAGTGCAGAAATCTGCCTGTGAAACCTGCTCGGCGCAAAAAGGTTGCGGCACCGCTGTTCTTTCAAAACTTTCTGGTAGAACTAATCGCATTCGGGTGATTAGGAATCAGTCAAAGGAACAGTCGTTTGAGGTGGGTCAGCAGGTCACTATTGCCATTCCTGAAGATGTGGTTGTATTGGGTTCGCTAGGAGCCTATATGGTGCCATTAGTGGCTAGTTTAGTGGGTCTTTGGCTAATGGGGTCAAGTGATCTTATGAGCGTAATTGGCGCTTGTTTAGGCCTTGGCTTGGGCGGTTGGGCGGTGAGTCTATACAACCGTAAGCTGCGCAATGATCCAAGAATTAATCCGGTGCTATTTGATGCTGATTATCGGCAGTCGGTAAGTCTATCCTAGAAACAATTGGATTGGAGTCTGTAAGTGTTTAATCTTCGTGTAATCGTAGCTATTTCTTTACTTTTTTGGCTGCCTGTAAGCATGGCTAGCCTGCCTGATTTTACTGAGTTGGTGGAGGATGTTTCGCCATCTGTAGTGAAAATTAATACGGTCAGTCTTTCCGAACAGCGTTCTTCTCAACAGTTGCCGGATATCTTTAGAGATCTGTTCGAATATGGCGGGGGGCAGGCCCCACCTGCGCGCAAGGTGCGATCTTCTGGTTCGGGTTTTGTTATCTCTAAAGATGGCTATATTTTGACCAATCATCATGTGGTTGATCAGGCGCAGGAAATTCAGGTTTTATTTGCTGATCGCAGTGAGTACAAGGCAACCATAGTAGGTACTGACCGTCGCTCAGATCTCGCACTTTTAAAGATAGAGGCCAAGCATCTTGATGCACTCGAGTTGGCTGACTCTGATGACCTAAAAGTAGGTGCTTGGGTGCTGGCTATTGGCTCACCTTTTGGTCTTGATTATTCAGTAACTGCGGGGATTGTTAGTGCTAAGGGTCGAAGTCTGCCCACTGACCAAGGTGAAAACTATGTGCCATTTATACAAACTGATGTAGCCATAAATCCCGGCAATTCAGGGGGGCCACTTTTTAACCTTGATGGTGAAGTTGTGGGTATTAACTCGCAGATTTTTTCACGATCTGGGGGTTCTATTGGTTTGTCATTTTCAATTCCGAGCACTGTTGCAATTGATGTGGTGAAGCAACTTAAAAAACATGGCGTGGTAAGACGCGGTTGGTTAGGGGTGGCTATTCAGGATGTTGATAAGGCGCTTGCTGAGTCCTTAGAGCTAGATAAGCCACAGGGCGCGCTAATCAATGCTGTTGAAGTGGATAGTCCTGCAGATAGGGGCGGTATCGAGCCCGGTGATGTGATTGTTAAGTTTGATGGACATGCCATTATTGATGCAGATGATTTGCCCCATATCGTCGGCATGATATCTCCGGACAGCAAGGTAAAGGCTGAGGTTGTTCGTCAGGGTAAAGTTAAAGTTTTGAAGATCACAGTGGGTGCCCTTGATGGTGAAGAAACGGAGATTACTGCCGAAAAATCCTCTAAAAGTGATCGCCTAGGTCTTTTGGTGCAATCATTGGATGAGGCTGAGCTACGCGCCTTAAATCTGCGAGGCGGTGTTGCTGTCAATGAGGTTAAATTAGACTCTGCAGCTGCAAATGCCGGCATCAAGGCAGGTGATATTATTGTCCAATTGGGATATAGCCGAATTGATACTGTTGAGCAATATACGCAAGTAATTGCTGAGTTGCCGACCAATACTCCGATTCTGGTGCGTTTTTACCGTCAGGGTTGGGCAGTTTCAAAAACTATAGTGATCGAATAATCACACAAACCTCCTATGGCGTCTAAACTTAGATTAGACGCCACGATTGATAGCGTATGCACTAGAAATAGGCTAAAATTGCGATCGCAAATTTTAATGGCAGCAAATACCTTGTCCGATCTTAGTCATATTAGAAATTTTTCAATTATTGCCCATATTGATCATGGTAAATCGACCATCGCTGATCGATTTATCCAGCTCTGTGGGGGTCTTAGTGAACGTGAAATGGCGGCTCAGGTTCTCGATTCTATGGATATCGAGCGTGAGCGTGGCATTACTATCAAAAGTCAGAGTGTAACCCTGCCATTTAAGGCAAAAGATGGTAATACCTATCAGCTAAACTTTATTGATACTCCAGGGCATGTGGATTTTTCCTATGAAGTATCACGTTCCCTTGCTGCCTGTGAGGGCGCTTTACTCATTGTTGATGCGGCACAGGGCGTTGAAGCTCAGTCAGTGGCAAACTGTTACACCGCAATCGCACAGGGTTTAGAGGTTATCCCAGTGCTTAATAAGATGGATCTTCCTCAGGCAGAACCTGAAAAGGTCATCGATGAAATTGAAAATATTATTGGTATCGAGGCGACAGAAGCCGTCCGGTGTAGTGCGAAAACCGGTGAAGGGATTAGCGATATTTTAGAAGAGCTGGTGCATCAGGTGCCGGCTCCAGTTGGCGATGTGGATGCGCCACTTCAGGCTTTAATTATTGATTCATGGTTTGATAATTACCTGGGTGTTGTTTCTTTGGTAAGAGTGATGCAGGGCACGCTTCAGGTAAAAGACAAGATTATCTCTAAGTCGATAGGCAAGCCACATGTTGTTGATAGTGTGGGGGTGTTTACGCCCAAGCGCAATCCAACCGGTATTCTTAAAGCGGGTGAAGTTGGCTTTATGGTGGCTGGTATTAAAGATATTTTGGGTGCTCCTGTGGGTGATACCCTAACCCATGTAAGTAGTTCAGAAACCGATGCACTGCCGGGTTTCCAGCGAGTCAAGCCGCAGGTTTATGCGGGTATGTTCCCAGTAGATTCTGATGATTTTGAGGATTTTCGAGAGGCTTTAGCTAAATTAGCGGTCAATGATGCATCGCTATTTTATGAGCCTGAAAGCTCAGATGCACTGGGCTTTGGTTTCCGCTGCGGTTTCTTGGGTATGCTGCATATGGAGATTATTCAGGAGCGTCTTGAGCGCGAATATGATCTTGATCTTATTACGACAGCGCCCACTGTTGTGTATGAAATTATCACCAATAAGGGTGAAACACTGTATATCTCCAATCCTTCAAATCTTCCTGATCCAGCGGCGATAGATGAGATGCGTGAGCCGATCTGTGAGGCCAATATTCTGGTGCCAAAAGACTATGTGGGTAATGTGATTGCACTCTGTGTTGAAAAACGCGGTATTCAAAAAGATATGCAGTTTATCGGCGGACAGGTTTCTGTAAGCTATGATTTACCCATGAGTGAAGTGGTGATGGACTTTTTTGACCGACTAAAATCGGTGAGCCGCGGCTTTGCTTCCTTGGATTATAACTTTACGCGCTTTGAAGCAGCTTCCTTGGTTAAGCTAGATATATTGATTAATGGCGATAAGGTAGATGCCTTGGCGGCAATTATCCATCGTGATCATGCGGTGCAAAAAGGGCGTAGTCTGGCTGAAAAAATGAAAGAGTTGATTCCGCGACAGATGTTTGATGTGGCCATTCAGGCAGCCGTAGGTGGAAGTGTTGTCGCTAGAACAACCGTTAAAGCATTGCGTAAAAACGTAACGGCAAAATGTTACGGCGGTGATGTTACCCGTAAGAAAAAGCTATTGGAAAAGCAAAAGGCGGGTAAAAAGCGCATGAAGCAGGTGGGTCGGGTTGAGATTCCTCAGGATGCGTTTCTTGCGGTGCTTAAGACCTAAATGGTCAATTAAACTGAGAGCCTAATTATGGATTTTAACTTTGAGCTAATTCTTACCCTATTATTTTTGTTGTGTGGTCTGAGTTGGTTGTTAAACAAAACAATTCGTGGCGGAGAGGACAGCCTAATAGGTTTTCTGGCTTCTCTTGCGCCCGTACTAGGTATTGTTCTAGTTCTAAGATCCTTTGTGGTCGAGCCGTTCCAAATCCCCTCAAAATCGATGGTGCCAACGCTAAAAGTTGGTGATTATATTCTAGTAAACAAGTGGATCTATGGTGTGCGATTGCCGGTTCTGCGCACTAAAATAATTGATGTTTCTGAGCCTGAGCGCGGTGATGTAATGGTGTTTTTCCCTCCTCATCAGGATCGCTATTTTATTAAGCGAGTGGTTGGTATGCCGGGTGATAAAATCAACCTGATTAAAGGTCAACTGTTTGTAAATGGCGAAAAAATGCCACAAACAGCTTATTTGCAAGAACCCGCTGCGCCAAGATCAGTGGTAATGACAGAAAATCTAACTGGTGTTGAGCATCTTATGCAAAGGCGACAGTCACCGACACGTCTTAGTTTAAATTTCTCCACAGTGGTTCCAGAGGGACATTATTTTATGATGGGTGATAATCGTGATAATTCCAGTGATAGCCGTGTTTGGGGCCCTGTTCCTGCTGACCGTATTGTAGGTAAGGCATTCGCTCGCTGGATGTTTTGGGATAGCTTTACCAGCTTGCCAAGCTTTGATCGCGCAGGAAGTATCCAATGATAGGTAGTTACCTGTTATGACAGTGGATAAAACCAATAGACTGCTTCAGGAGCGACTTGATTATCAGTTTCGCGATGCAGGGCTATTAAAGCTGGCGCTCTCTCATCGCAGTTTTGGCAGTAAAAATAATGAGAGGCTCGAATTTTTAGGCGACTCTGTTCTTAGTCTTGTGATTAGTGATTTTCTTCACCAACACTTTCCTGATTCTCGCGAAGGTGATCTCAGCCGTATGCGTTCACAGATTGTTCGTGCTGAATCATTGGCTGAAATAGCTAGAAAACTGGATCTAGGCCCGCAATTATTATTGGGTGGTGGTGAAATGAAAAGTGGTGGCCAACGCCGTGATTCAATCCTTGGAGATACGGTAGAGGCTCTGATAGGCGCTATCTATATTGATTCAAATTTAGATGAGGCGCGACGCTGTGTGCTGAATTGGTTTGCTGATATGCTCGGAACTGCTGAGGATAACAAGCCAGTTAAGGATCCAAAGACAGCATTACAAGAATTTCTGCAGCAACGTGGACATGCTCTACCTCAATACCGTGTGATTGAAACCGGCGGCGAGGCTCATAGTCGTTTATTTACTGTGAGTTGTAAGATAGATATGTTGCATAGAGAATTTACAGCGACAGCTAGTAGTCGGCGCAAAGCAGAGCAAATGGTTGCAGAAAAATTTTTGGCAACCCTTGAGGTAGAGATTTAATGTCAGCGGAACAATTTTGTGGTTATGTGGCGATCGTTGGTCGACCTAATGTAGGCAAATCCACGCTGCTTAATCATTTGTTGGGGCAAAAGCTGTGCATTACTTCGCGCAAACCCCAGACCACAAGACATACCTTACTTGGCATTAAAACCGAGGGAAATTATCAAACCATCTATGTTGATACTCCAGGGATTCACACTAATCAGGATCGTGCGATTAATCGTGTTATGAATCGCTCTGCTGCCAGTGTGATTGCCGATGTAGATGTAGTGGTATTTGTACTTGATAGATTTGAATGGAGTGAGGCGGATGAGTATGTGGCTCAGCAATTAAGTCAGTCCTCTGCACCGGTTTTAGTGGCCATCAATAAGGTGGATATGATAGAAGATAAGGACGCGATTTTACCGCATATGGAATTTTTACGAGGTAAGGTAGAGGCCGACCAATTTATCCCGCTATCAGCTCTGCGCCAAACCAATATTGATGTACTCGAAGACAAAATTAACAGTTTTATTCCTGAAAATATCCATGTATTTCCAGAAGATCAGATTACTGATCGCAGCGAACGATTTTTGGCTGCCGAAATTGTGCGCGAGAAGATCACTCGTCAACTGGGTGCAGAATTACCCTATCAGGTGACGGTTGAAATTGAAGAATTTCGGGTTGAGCCTAAAGTCACCCATATCAGTGCGCTTATTTTGGTAGAGCGTGATGGGCAAAAGAAAATTATTATTGGCACCAAGGGCGAACGCATAAAAAAAATAGGTCAGCAGGCGCGTGCCGATATGGAATCATTGCTGGATTGCAAGGTTATGCTGAAAACCTGGGTGAAGGTGCGAAGCGGTTGGTCTGATGATGAAAGAGCACTTCGCAGCTTGGGCTACACAGACGAGTAGTGTGCTATGCGAGTTGAGTCTGAACCCGGATTTATTCTTCATACCATTCCTTATCGCGAAACCAGTCTATTGGTTGATCTTTTTAGTTTAAATCACGGCCGAGTGCGTTGTGTGGCTAAGGGTTTTCGCAAGCCCAATAAAAAGGGTATAGCTAAAACACTCTTTCCCTACACCGAGCATCATTTTCATTGGCAGGGTCGTGGTGAACTTAAAACTCTTATTCAAGCTGACCCCTTGCAGTCACCGGTTTTTCTTAAGCAGGAAGCATTATTTGTTGGTCTTTACACCAATGAATTACTCTACAAACTTCTCCATCAGCATGATCCACACCAACCCCTGTATCATTTTTATCATCAATTTATGTCCCATTTATCTGTCTCAGGTTTGGATCAGGCAGAATTAAGACGTTTTGAGATGTTGCTGTTGGAAGAATTAGGCTATGGTTTAGTTCTGGATGCAGAGGCTGAAACAGGACAGGCAGTATCTGCAGAGTGCCTTTATTATTATATTCCTGATCAGGGGCTTAAATTGATCCAAGATCAGAGCCAAGATAATATTTATGCTTTATCGGGAGCTGATATTATGGCGCTAAGTCAGGGGCATCTGGAGAAGCAGTCAGTGCTTAGAACAGCCAAGCAACTGACTCGTCAGGTGATTGATTTTTATTTGGATGGTAAAGAGCTCAATAGTCGCGAGCTATATCGTCAGCACCTTTTAAACAATAATTAGAGCGTAAAAATGACTATAGCCATAGGCACAGATATTGTTGAAATCCAACGCATTGCTAGCTTACTTGAGCGTCAGGGCGATAAATTTGTGCAGCGCATTCTCACTGAAAGCGAGATTGCAGAGTACCAGGCGCGGGGTAACTCGGTGGCGTTTTTGGCTAAACGATTTGCTGCCAAAGAAGCGATTGCCAAAACACTGGGTACAGGCATTGGTAGCGGAATTAGCTTTCAGCATATGGTAGTTTCAAATAATCCAGAGGGCGCCCCACAGGTTAAACTGCAGGATAACGCGGCAGAACGATTAAAACAGTTGGGTGGCAGTAAAGTTTTACTGAGTCTTTCTGATGAAAAAGACTATGCCCTAGCTTATGCAGCAATTGTGTAAACTTGTAACCAAAGTCCTTATAAGAAAACTGAATTAACTATAACTTTCAAGTTGAGGTAGATTGTGGCAATTTAAGGCACAATAGACTTTTAACTATTTAACAGCTTTTTGAGGCAAGACCATGCAATACCCCACAATTGATCAAACTGTTGGCAATAGCCGCTTGGTTAAGTTGCAGCGTATCCCCGGAAAAACCTCCAATACCATTCTTGCTAAGCTTGAAGGGGATAACCCTGCGGGTAGTGTAAAAGATCGTCCTGCCATCAATATGATTAAACAGGCCGAATTGCGTGGTGATATCAAACCCGGTGATCGCTTGGTCGAGGCCACCAGCGGTAATACTGGTATCGCTCTAGCGATGGCATCAGCCATGTTGGGCTATAAAATCACCTTAATTATGCCTGAAAATGCTACCGATGAGCGCAAATGGGCGATGACCGCCTATGGTGCTGAGCTAATTTTGGTCAGCCAAGAAGAGGGTATGGAAGGTGCGCGCGATTTAGCGAATAGTCTGCAAGCTGATGGCAAAGGTGTGGTCTTAGATCAGTTTAATAACCCCGATAATCCTATGGCCCATGTTAATTCAACAGGGCCAGAAATTTGGCGTGATACCCAAGGTGAAGTGACTCATTTTGTTAGCTCGATGGGGACTACAGGCACCATTATGGGCGTTTC
>JAYQEC010000028.1:0-14632 GCA_038138645.1 Porticoccaceae bacterium
AGTGCTATGCCTTTTTTCTTACAAGCCAGGATTACTGCTTAATGCTAGCCTGATCAATCAATGTTTCTTGGTAAGAAGAAAACTCTTGATTGCGCGTGGATGTTTCAACAATTGAACGAATTTGCTCAACACGCGCTTCTTCAACAGCATCAGTGTCAGCTAATACAACCTCTGTTAGCTGTGCCACAACAAAGTCTCCATTAGCGGCCGTAAAGCTATCTTTTACTTCAGCACCTCTCGGCGTTGGCAATTCAAACACATAGGCATTCACTTCTGAATCTACCTGTGGATTGTTACGCTCCCCTGCCTCAACCGATGTGATCTCAAGACCAAACTCATCAGCCACAGTTTTTATAGATGCACCCGCCGTTAAACGCGCTTCAATTTCCTCTGCCTTGGCATCAATAGCATCCTGAGCAATTGAATTGGTTAAGCTATTAGTCACGCTAGCACGAACCTCTTCAAGGGTTTGCTGTCTCGATGGGAAGTCTTCTTTAAGCTTTAACACCACATAGTTGTCATCACCCAAATCTAGTACTTCACTGGCATAACCATCATCAGCTACTTCAGGACTATAAGCAGCATTAACTACAACAGAGGATGAGGCAATTCCAGTACCACCATTGACCGTAAATGGCTCACTAACGTTAGCCACAAGCGCTAAATCTTCTGCAACTTCCTGCAAGTTATCCGCGTTGAAAGCCATCTCTTTAAGGTTTTCAAGCTTTTCTACCATTAGGCTGTCAGCAGCTTCTTGCTTAAGCTCTTGAGCAATGCGTTCGGATTGCTCTTCAAATAGGAATTCGGTTTTTTCAATCTCAAGCAACTTAATAAAGTGCGTACCAGATTCTGTTTCTACTGGCGCAGATACCTGACCGACTTCTAAACCAGCCAATGCCTGTTCAAAAGCCTCAGGGAAGGTGTCGCCTGAAGTAAATCCTAAATCACCGCCATTTTCTGCAGAGGCAACATCCTCTGAATAATCTTTGGCTAACTGCGCAAAATCATCACCCGCATCGATTTTTGACTGAATCTCTGCAATTAACTCATCATTGGCTTCACCTAGCAAAATATGTGCAGCACGAAGTGAGGTATTATCACCGGCTGATTGCTGCTCCTGCTCAAAGCGCGCTTGAATTTCTTCATCTGACACAGTTTGCTGATCAAGTAACATTGCAGAATTTAGCTCAATATACTCAACCGAAAGCTTTCGTTCTGTCATATATTGCAGCAGGTTTTCTTGGTAATAGTCAGAAATTTGAGTATCGGTTAAGGCAACCTCGTCTTTAAATGGCTTAAAGGCCAAACGCGCATAATCAAAGCTGCGCTTTTGCTCGGCTAGAGCAATAAGGCTTGATAATTCAGAAGCAGTAACAAAGCTTGAATTAAGTATGCCATCTGAAAGCTGTTCAACCAAAAATTGATCAGTCAGCATCTCAGTAAATTTTGAACTAGAGGTATAACCCTGGCTGCGGATGGCGTAGCGGAAGCGATCCTCATCAAACTTACCATCAGTTTGGAACTGTTCAACATCCAAAATTAAATCGCTAATTAACGCTGGAGCTACACCGAGGTCCTGTGCTTTTGCCGCTTGGATAAGTAACTCTCTGTAAATTAGCTGACGCATAGCCTGCGGGCGCAGAGCTTCGTCTTCGACTAAGCTGCGATCCATATCAGGGTTTGAGTTAAGAATTCTCGCACGTTCACGCGCAGTGGCTTGCATCACTTCTCTTTCACTTATTTCATCGCCATTAACCACAATCGCAGACTCAGAGTCTGGCGTACTTAAAAAGAGTGAACCTGTACCAGTTAAGGCAAAGATAAGAGCGATTACGATAGTGATGCCAAAGGCAACACCGCGGAGGTTATTTCTAAAATCTAGTAACATTTTTTCTATTCCAAATTAAAAAAAGGCGCATGGATATGCGCCTTTTGAAACAAGCTCCCTACTACTCTAGAAGACTAGTAAGGTTTGTTTATTAATTCACAGAGTCTTTCAGAGCTTTACCAGCTTTGAAACTTGGTACGTTTGAAGCTTTAATTTGAATCTCAGCACCAGTCTGTGGATTGCGACCTGAACGAGCAGCGCGGTGTTTAACAGAAAAAGTACCAAAACCAACCAATGAAACTTGGTCGCCATTTGCAAGAGCGCCTTGTACTGAACCTAGTACAGCGTCAAGAGCACGAGCAGCAGAAGACTTAGATAGATCAGCAGAGTCAGCGATAGCGTCGATTAATTCAGATTTATTCACAGTGTTCCCCTTTTTTTTATGAAATTAAATTGTCCGGATGTTGAGACTTTAAACCATTTTTTGGCTCAAACCATGGTAATTAATGGCCTCTGACCAACTTTATACCAACAGCAATTGTTCTGGTCAAGCTAACTTTTAAAAAAAATTTCCTCTACAACCTAGTGAGTGCTTGGCCTTGGGTTATTTTCCATACCATTTTCGACATTGCTACCCTGATTATAGTCCTCTTCACTCAATGCCTTAGGCGAGTTTTCGAGTGCAATTTCAAGGACATCATCAATCCATTTAACCGGGCAAATTTCCAGATCATTTTTTATATTATCTGGTATCTCTTTTAGGTCACGCGCGTTGTCATAAGGAATAATCACTGTAGTAATGCCGCCACGATGTGCCGCGAGTAGCTTCTCTTTAAGGCCACCTATCTTAAGCACCTGACCACGCAATGTGATTTCACCCGTCATAGCAACTGAAGATTTTACTGGAATACCTGTAAGTACAGAGACTAATGTTGTGCACATACTTATACCTGCGGATGGGCCATCCTTTGGAGTAGCACCCTCAGGCACATGAATATGAATATCATGCTCTTTGTGGAAATTCTTTCTAATTCCCAGCTGTTGCGCTCGACTTCTAACAACGGTGAGTGCTGCCTGAATAGATTCCTGCATAACATCACCAAGCGAGCCGGTTTTAACCATATTGCCTTTACCCGGAATCACTGAGGCTTCAATATTTAATAGCTCACCACCAACCTGGGTCCATGCAAGACCTGTCGCCTGACCAATTTGATTTTCTGCCTCGGCACGACCGTAATCAAAGCGATGAACACCTAACATCTCCTCCAAACCATCTGGCTTAAGCATAATGGGCTCATCAATATCATCGCGAACATTTTTGGTTACCGTTTTACGACAGATTTTAGCGATATCGCGCTCCAAACCACGCACACCGGCTTCTCGGGTATAGAAGCGAACAATATCGCGCAATGTATCCTGATCAATTTCTAATTCATTAGCTTTCAAGCCATTCGCTTTACTCTGCTTTGGAATTAAATATTTTTCAGCAATCGCGACCTTTTCATCTTCGGTATATCCCGGTATACGAATCACTTCCATACGATCTAAGAGAGGCCCTGGAATATTCATCGAGTTAGAGGTACAAATAAACATCACTTCTGACAGGTCATAATCAACCTCTAGGTAATGATCATTAAATGTATGGTTCTGTTCTGGATCCAATACCTCAAGAAGCGCAGAGGCCGGATCGCCTCGGTGATCCATGCCCATCTTGTCGATTTCATCAAGCAAGAATAAGGGGTTCTTGGTTTTCACCTTGGATAATTTTTGAATAATTTTGCCGGGCAATGAGCCAATATAGGTTCTGCGATGGCCACGAATTTCTGATTCATCACGCACGCCGCCGAGACTCATACGAACAAACTTTCGTCCTGTAGCTTTGGCAATTGACTCTCCTAAAGAGGTCTTACCAACCCCCGGTGGCCCCACCAAACAAAGCACGGGACCTTTTAATTTTTTGACACGCTTCTGAACCGCAAGAAACTCTAAAATGCGCTCCTTAACTTCTTCTAGACCATAGTGGTCTTTACTTAGGGTTTGCTCTGCATTTTTTAAGTCATGCTTTACTCTAGAGCGCTTCTTCCAAGGAACACCCAACATCCAGTCTATATAGTTGCGTAGCACTGAGGCTTCAGCGGACATTGGCGACATCATTTTTAGTTTTGAGAGCTCAGATTTCGCCTTTTCAAGGGCAGACTTAGGCATTCCTGCTTCTTCAATTTTACCCTCTAACTGCTCAATTTCAGACACACCATCTTCATCGCCAAGTTCTTTCTGAATGGCTTTTATCTGCTCATTTAAATAATACTCGCGCTGGCTTTTTTCCATCTGTTTCTTAACACGGCCACGGATACGCTGCTCGACTTCGGCAAGGTCAATTTCAGTTTCCATCAAACCCATAAGATGGTCAAAACGTTTAGCGAGATCTGCAATTTCTAATACCTCTTGCTTTTGCGTAAGACTCAGCGTCATATGCGAAGCGATGGTATCTGCAAGACGGTCTTTGTCTTCAATTGCATTAACCGTAGTAATAACATCCGAGGGTATTTTTTTACTTAAATTAACATACTGATCAAACAGCATCTTCGTCGCACGCGAAAGCGCGCCAACTTCTTTTTCGTCCTGATCTTCTACAACCAAGGATTCAAATTGCGTTTCAAGAAAGTTTTCACCCTCAATTGGGTTGACCAGCTTTACCCGACTGGAACCTTCTACCAAGACCTTTAGCGTGCCATCGGGAAGCTTGAGTAATTGCAGGATAGTGGCCAGAGTGCCTATTTGATGAACATCATCGAGCGCAGGATTATCCTCCGCAGGATCTTTTTGCGTGACCAACACAACCTGCTTATCGGTACTCATTCCCTTTTCTAACGCCAATATGGATTTTTCGCGCCCCACAAATAAGGGAACAGCCATATGCGGATATACAACCACATCCCGCAACGGCAGTAACGGATAAACTTTTGGCTCAGTGTCTGTGATTTGGGAATCCATCTAATAATTCTCCTGACCTATCGATAATTTCGACATCATACTCAGTATGACTAAATAACTTGGCTTAAAAAAGCATCGCCCATGTACTAACTATATGGGGGCTGAATAACAGAAAGCAACTGCAAAAGGAAAATAAAGCAGCCTTATAAGAATTGTACGTAAAAAAAGTGCCCAGAGGGCACTTTTAAAGGTTAAAAAACGACACTTAATGACTAATTAGTCATCAGAGGCAACTTTCTTAGCTTCTTTTTGCTCGTAGACAAGCAAGGGTTCGTTTTCACCTTCTATCACCGAGCCATCAACTACCACTTTGATAACATCTTTTTCTGACGGAACCTTGTACATGGTTTCAAGAAGAATTGTTTCTAAAATGGATCGCAGTCCACGAGCACCTGTTTTGCGCTCAATAGCCTTTTCTGCCACCGATTCAAGGGCATCGGTTCGCAGATCTAGCTCAACGGACTCCATTTCAAACAACGCTTGATACTGTTTAACCAGTGCGTTTTTAGGCTCCACCAAGATATTAATCAAGGCATCGCGATCCAGTTCAGCCAAGGTAGCTACCACTGGTAACCGCCCAATAAACTCAGGAATCAAGCCATAACCAATCAAATCGCTGGGTTGAACTTCGAGTAAAGTTTCACCCACTGACTTGCGATCGTCCTTACTATTAACCTCAGCGCTAAAGCCAATCCCACCTTTTTCAGAACGCTCGCGAATAACTTTTTCTAATCCAGCAAAGGCACCACCACAAATAAATAGGATATTAGAAGTATCTACCTGCAGGAACTCTTGCTGAGGATGTTTTCTGCCACCCTGAGGGGGCACAGAGGCAACCGTGCCTTCTATAAGCTTAAGTAGTGCTTGCTGCACACCCTCACCCGAAACATCGCGGGTAATGGATGGGTTATCTGACTTGCGAGAAATCTTATCGATCTCATCAACATAAACAATGCCACGCTGTGCCTTATCGACATCATAATCACATTTTTGCAGTAGCTTCTGGATAATATTTTCAACATCTTCACCCACATAACCAGCTTCGGTTAGTGTGGTTGCGTCGGCAATGGTAAAGGGGACATCTAGCAGTCTTGCCAGGGTCTCTGCCAAAAGGGTTTTACCACTACCCGTTGGGCCAATAAGCAGAATATTACTCTTGCCCAACTCAACTTCAGACTGATTTTTTGACGATTGAAGACGCTTGTAATGGTTATATACCGCTACCGAAAGGATTTTCTTAGCACGCTCTTGACCAATCACATAGTCATCGAGTGTATTTTTAATTTCTGTAGGCACAGGGAGAGCGTCTGCAGCTTCCTGTTCGTCTGGAGCCTGACTTTCTTCGGTGATTATATCGTTACAGAGATCAACGCATTCATCACAGATATATACCGATGGACCTGCAATTAAGCGCCTGACTTCATTCTGATTTTTTCCACAAAAAGAACAGAAAAGCAGTTTGCCGCCGTCATTTATCGTGTCATCTTCACTCATTTCTGAAGCCTATTTATCAATAATTTAAGTCTATTACGTATCTAATCAGGTAGATAGATACCATTATTATCGTTTTGTGAGCACTTCGTCCACAAGCCCATATTTTTTGGACTCTTCGGCACTCATAAAGTTATCTCTTTCAGTATCCTGCTGAACCTTTTCAACTGGCTGACCTGTATGCTCAGCCATTATGCTGTTAAGACGCTCTTTAATTTTCAAAATTTCTTGAGACTGGATATGGATATCCGTCGCCTGGCCTGATGCACCACCACTTGGCTGATGAATCATTGTGCGAGCATTAGGTAAGCAATATCTTTTGCCTGCAGCGCCAGCCGATAGCAGGAAAGCACCCATTGATGCTGCCTGACCAATACACATAGTGCTAACATCAGGTTTGATAAACTGCATAGTATCGTAAATTGATAAACCTGCAGTCACAGAACCACCTGGCGAGTTGATATACAGATGGATATCTTTATCTGGATTTTCTGACTCTAAGAAAAGCATCTGAGCGACAATAAGATTAGCCATATGGTCTTCAACCTGGCCAACTAGAAAGATTACTCGCTCTTTGAGCAGTCTAGAATAGATATCGTAGGCTCTTTCACCACGGGAAGATTGCTCAACCACCATTGGCACAAGTCCGCTGGCTTGAGTATCTAAATTCTCTAGACTGTTATTTGGATTTTGAAATGTCATTAGGTCCTCGCTGATCAATATACGGTGTAGCTCAATAAATCGAGCACATTACTTTGCAGTATACGACAATCTACTTGGACCTGTACAACCTGTTTTCTATTAAGCTTCCGGCTCTGGATCTGGCTTAACAGCGTCTTCGTAAGAAAGTTTTTCTTCTTTAACTTTACCCTTCGAAAGCACAAGCTCTGTAACCTGATCTTCTAATACAACCGCTTCAACTGAGCTTAAAAGTTCTGGTTTGCTGTAGTAATAGTCTACTACTTCTTTAGGTGTCTCATAGGTTGATGCAATTTCATCAATACGCGCCCGAACCTGAGTATCATCTGGCGTTAGCGATTCAACTTTAACCACCTCAGAGACAATAACACCTAAAGATGCACGACGCTCCGCTTTAGCTTGGAACATATCATCGGGCAACATATTAAGATCGAATTCTTGACCGCCACCAAACTGCTGAATCATTTGCTTTTTAAGCTGAACAATTTCATTGGCAACCAATGCTTGAGGGACATCAACTTTATTCAATGTATAAAGTTGATCCATAATTCTGTTTTTTACTTTATTGCGAATTGCATTATTTAGCTCACGCTGCATATTGCCTTCGACTTCTTCACGGAATTTTTCTTCGCCACCAGTTTCTACACCGAATAACTTAAAGAATTCATCATCAAGCGCTGGCAGGGTTTTTGCTGAAACCGTATTGACCTTTACTGCAAAAGATACTGTCTTACCCTTCACTTCTTCGGCATGGTAATCTTTGGGGAACTTAAGCTTGAGAACAGTTTCATCGCCAGCACTTACACCCACAAGGCCTTCTTCAAAACCAGGTATCATGCTATTTGAACCAAGAACCAGGTCCTGACCCTCAGCTGAACCACCAGGGAATTCTTTTTTACCACGCAAGGTGCCAACAAAATCAATATTAACCTTATCGCCATCCTGTGCTGGATTTTCAGTGGCATCAAAAGACGCCTGCTGATTACGCAACACATCGATCATTTTTTCGAGATCATCAGACTGAATATCTGCTACAGGACGTTTGATTGATACTTTGCTTAGATCAGCTAACTTAACCGTTGGATACACTTCAAATACAGCTTTGTATTCAAGATCCTGTCCAGCATTATCAACCACATCTTCAATCTTTGGCTGGCCAACAGGTTGAAGGTCTTCCTGCTTGATCGCCTCATAAAAGCTTGAATTAACAGTCTCACCGATTACCTCTTGGCGAACGGCTTTGCCGTAATGTTGCTTCACAACATTTAATGGCACCTTACCCTTACGGAAACCTTTGATATTAACTGTCTTTGTCGCCTTTTGAAGACGTTGCAATACTTCGCTTTCAACTTTGTCTGCTGGAACGACAACCTTTACCTGACGCTCAAGACCTTTACTAGACTCGATGGAAACCTGCATGAAAAAACCTCTTGAAATGTCACCCGACTTAAAAGGACATGTCAGGGCAGCAACCCTGATATCAACATGGTGATATTATTTAAAATGGTACGAGTGGAGAGACTTGAACTCTCACGGGTCACCCCACTGGAACCTAAATCCAGCGCGTCTACCAATTCCGCCACACTCGCAAAAAAACAACCTTCATTTCGACCTAATTATTGGGCTTTTTAACAGCCTTTATTTTGGTCTACGTGAAAAAGGCGGCAATTCTGCCACAGCAACCAATATTCATCAACCAAATAGTTAACTTTTAAACAAAGTTTTCTGGCTAAATCTTAAAAAAACCAAATATTTATACTCTGGGTGCCAGAAACATCGGTAAAGCACTGATAACAATTTCTTCTGCACGAGCCACATCAGTGTAAATACCATCAATAAATAATTTAGCAATTCCATGCAATGTTCCCCAAATAACCTGAGCAGTTCGTAGCGGGTTATCTCCACTAATCAAACCAGTCGATTGCCAATATTCAATCATATCAACCTGATGCTGAAATGTTTTGCGAGATATTTCCAACAATTCTGGGGTACATTTTGACTGCTTCCAAATACAACGCCCAAACATTAGCTCATATTCTTCCGGGTTAGAGGTCGCGAAATTAATATAACCTAAGATATATTGCTCAAACCTGTCTAAGTCGGATAAATGATCAGAACTAAGCTGATCCAATGAGCTCTGCCAACGCCGAAAACCCTCAGCAGCAATGGCACATAGCAAATGGTTTTTATCCTGAAAATAGTGGTAGGCCGCTGTTCTTGATACCCCGACCTTTTCAGCTAATTTTCGAAGCGAAAGCGATTCAATACCATTTTCAGCAATCATATCTGTTGCCACGGTAAGTAGGCTCTGACGAAGATTGCCATGGTGATAGCTTGAGTTATGTTTAAATTCTGATGTATCTAAAGTCATAAGCTCAATATAACAACCAATCTTGACAGTGTCAAAATGCTGGCGTAATCTTATCTGAAGATAAATTCTATCTGCTTGATACGAGGGCTGAATAATGACCAATAATAATTACCCCAACCTATTAAGCCCAGTGGACTTGGGGTTTACCCAGCTCAAAAATAGAGTGCTTATGGGCTCTATGCATACTGGGCTTGAGGAATCAAAGGACGGACATATTAGAATGGCTGCCTTTTTTGCCGAACGCGCAAGAGGAGGTGTTGGATTAATTGTTACCGGTGGTATTGGCCCCAACTCCGAGGGAGGCACGCATTCGGCAACGAAGAATTTGCGAACTCAGCAGGATATAAAAGACCATAGCCTAATTACTGAAGCGGTTCACAAAGAGGACGGCAAAATCTGCCTGCAAATATTGCATACAGGTCGCTATGCATACTCACCCAATCTTGTGGCACCCTCAGCTATTCAAGCACCTATTAATCCCTTTAAACCCAAAGCACTGTCTGATGAGGAAATTATTAAACAGATAGATGATTACGTGACTACCGCAGTTAATGCCCAGAAAGCGGGCTATGATGGGGTCGAAATAATGGGCTCAGAGGGCTATTTTTTAAATCAGTTTATTGCCGAAAGAACGAATAAACGCGATGACCGATGGGGTGGTAGTTATGAAAATAGAATTCGACTACCTATTGAGGTGGTTCGTCAGGTAAGAGAAGCTGTTGGCGATGCCTTTATCATTATCTTTAGACTCTCAATGCTGGACCTTGTTGAAGGCGGCAGTACCGCCGAAGAGGTTATTCAGCTAGGTAAAGCGGTCGAAAAAGCTGGCGCCACGATTATCAGCACCGGCATTGGCTGGCATGAAGCAAAAATACCCACCATTGCCACCAAAGTACCCAGAGCCGCCTTCACTTGGGTAACCGCAAGGTTTAGAGATGAATTTTCGATTCCAGTAGTGACCTCCAATCGTATCAACACCCCCGAAATTGCCGAACAGGTTTTAGCCAACGGAGATGCAGATATTGTTTCTATGGCCAGACCCTTCTTGGCTGATCCACAATTTGTTTTGAAAGCTCAGGAAAATAGAGCCGATGAAATTAATACCTGTATTGCCTGTAATCAGGCCTGTTTAGATCATGTATTTCAGGGCAAGGTAAGCAGCTGCTTGGTTAATCCACTTGCCTGTCATGAAACTGAATTAGTCATTGAGCCTGCCAAACAAATAAAAGATATTGCCGTTGTGGGTGCAGGTCCCGCTGGACTTGCTGCGGCTACAATCGCAGCCTCTAGGGGGCATAGAGTGGCATTATTTGATTCAGCCTCTGAAATCGGCGGACAATTCAATCTTGCCAAGCAGATTCCGGGCAAAGAAGAATTTCATGAAACTCTCAGATATTTCAACAAACAAATCGAATTAAACAATATCTGTCTTAACCTTAATACTCGGGTCAGTGTTGATCAACTTAACAAAAGCTTATTTGATGAGGTGATTATCGCAACCGGCATTACCCCGAGAACACCCGATATAGAGGGTATAGATCATTCATCAGTGCTGAGCTATATCGATGTTATTGCTAACAAAAAGCCACTAGGCAAACGAGTTGCTATTTTGGGTGCCGGCGGCATTGGTTTTGATACTGCAGAATTTATTACCCATCAAGGACAGTCTAGCGCTGAAAATATTGAAAAATTTATGCATGAATGGGGCATAGATATGTCACTAGACGCTCGAGGTGGTATAGAGGGTATCAACGCTCAACCCGACCCCTCCCCCAGAGAGGTCTTTTTACTGCAGCGAAAAATATCAAAAATTGGTGCGGGCTTAGGCAAAACCACAGGTTGGATTCATCGCACCGGTCTCGCCAAGAAAAATGTAAAAATGATCAATGGGTGCGATTACCAACGTATTGATGACCAAGGCCTTCACTTAGAGATAGATAATAAACAACAGATACTCGCTGTTGATAATATTATTATCTGCGCTGGACAGGAGCCATTAACTGAGCTTGTAGAAGGTCTTAAAAAACCATTTCACCTGATTGGTGGCGCTGAAACTGCAACCGAGCTTGACGCTAAGGCTGCGATCGAACAGGGAACTAAAGTTGCTGCAAGCCTATAAACCACTTGCAACAGCGGAAGATTAATTTCATCATTGCCGAATAAATCCCATTTTTTTGATGGAACTGCGCAACTCAAGGAGTATTAACGCGTGACAGAATCCTTTACCCAAACTGAATTTCGTAATGCACTTGGAAGCTTTGCAACGGGAGTATGCATCATTACCACAGTAGGCAAAAACGGCCAAAAGGTTGGTATGACTGCCAATAGTTTTAATTCAGTTTCCTTAACTCCCCCACTAATACTATGGAGCATCGGTAAATCAACAAATTGTTTTGATGATTTTATCGCTGCTGATGCCTTTGCAGTGCATATACTAGCTGCCGACCAACAGGACCTATCCAACCGGTTTGCGACCACGGGCGAAGATCGATTTGCCAATATACAATGCACTGATGGCTTATCAGGTATTCCTATACTGCCCCACTACAGTGCTTGCTTTGAATGTAAAGCTGCCAATCAATTTGATGGCGGCGACCATATCATTATGACGGGTGAAGTTGTTCGATTTTCCGATAATCAACTGGATCCACTGCTATTCTATCGTGGCAGCTACCACAAGCTTTAAGTCCTATGAGCTTCCCTAGTGCCGTTAAGATTGTTGAGGTTGGTCCTCGTGATGGACTTCAGAATGAAGCAACCAGCCTAGATGTTGCCACAAAAGTTGAACTCATAGAGCGTCTAGCAAAAACTGGACTTCAAGTGATTGAAGCCGGCAGTTTTGTCAGCCCTAAGTGGGTTCCGCAAATGGCAGGAAGTGACGAGGTGTTTAACCAGCTACAACCCAGTGAGACAGTCTATGCTGCGTTGACTCCCAATCTGCGTGGACTGGAGCGAGCCATTGATTGCAATGTCAAAGAGGTCGCAGTTTTTGCAGCGGCCAGTGAAGCCTTTAGTGCGAAAAATATAAACTGCAGTATTGATGAAAGTCTCAATAAATTTGAAGCGGTTATAGAAAAAGCTTCAATCGAAAATATTAGAGTCAGAGGCTATATATCCTGTGTGGCTGGCTGCCCCTATCAAGGCGATGTAGATAATCACCGTATAAGGGAAATTGCCAGCGCACTCCTATCTATGGGCTGCTACGAAGTTTCTTTGGGGGATACCATTGGCGTCGCAACACCAGCAATCACTGAAAGTCTATTAACAGAACTTCTCAAAGAGATTGCAGCCTCTAAACTGGCCATGCATATGCATGATACCTACGGTCGCGCTATCGACAATATCAAGCAGTCGTTAGCTATGGGTATTAGTACTATTGATAGCTCAGTCGCTGGGCTTGGCGGCTGCCCCTATGCAAAAGGCGCATCCGGCAATGTGGCAACAGAAAAGGTTATTGCCTTACTAGATAAATTAGATATAGCCCATGGCGTGGATTTACAAAAACTTTCTTATGCCAGTGAATTTATCTGTAAAAAACTGGGAAGACCTGCATATACAGATTAGTTATACTAGTCCAAAAGCAAACCCGATAAGAGATATCCATTGACTCAATTTAGACCATGCATAGACCTTCACGAGGGTAAGGTAAAACAGATAGTCGGCGGCAGCCTTAACAATAGCGGTGCCGAAACTAACTTTATTAGCCAGCACAGTGCTGATCATTATGCAAAACTCTACAAACAACATAATCTCAAAGGCGGTCATGTTATTTCCCTGGGCGCCAACAACAAACAACAAGCATTAGCTGCACTTTCCGCCTACCCCGATGGTTTACAGTATGGTGGCGGCGTAACAACTGATAATGCTGGTGAATTTCTTGATGCTGGAGCTTCCCATCTGATTGTGACCTCCTATCTATTTGAAGATGGACAGTTCTCATGGTCACGACTGAATGCGATTAAATCTGCGGTTGGCGCAAAGCGCCTGGTATTAGATCTTAGCTGTAGAAAAACCAACAATGGCTGGATGATTGCCACCGATCGCTGGCAAACAGTGACCAATACAGCGATTAATCAACAAACGCTATCGCAACTTGAAGAGCACTGTGCAGAATTTTTAATCCATGCTGCCGATGTTGAAGGCTTGCAAGCAGGCATTGATCAAGATTTAGTAAAATTACTCGGTCAAATATGCACAGTCCCCTGCACCTATGCTGGCGGGGCAA
The DNA here is from genome assembly GCA_038138645.1 of Porticoccaceae bacterium. GTDB lineage: Bacteria > Pseudomonadota > Gammaproteobacteria > Pseudomonadales > Porticoccaceae > HTCC2207. The sequence continues at coordinate 13,609 of JAYQEC010000028.1, forward strand.
GAAGCGTTGATGACCTAGATTTAGTCCAGTCACTTTCCAACGGTCGAGTTGATTTAACCATCGGCAGTGCACTGGATATCTTTGGAGGTTCTGGGGTGACGCTTGAAGAATGTCTTAGCTGGAATCAACAAAACTTATAAATATCTAAAAGGTTACACCTTATGCAGCGAATTACCCTTTCAGATAACTTGTCGGTTTCGAGAATAATCTATGGTTTATGGCGCCATACCGATGACAGTGAGATTTCTTCTCAAAAGCTGCAAAGCAAAATTGAAGCCTGCTTGGATCAAGGTATTACCACCTTTGATCAAGCGGATATTTATGGCGGCTACACTTCTGAGGCTCTATTGGGTGAAGCCTTAAAACAGGCGCCTCATCTACGCGACAGTATTGAGATAATTACCAAGTGCGACATAGTGGCTCCCATTGGTATCTACAAAGACAAGAAGGTCAAACATTACGACACATCAGCCAAGCATATCAATCTCTCTGTAGATCGCTCTCTTAGCCAAATGGCAATTGATCAAATTGATCTACTGCTACTTCATCGACCCGACCCATTGATGGATGCTCAGGAAACTGGATCAGCCCTTGATGCGTTGATTGCCAACGGCAAAGTTAAAGCAATAGGTGTATCAAACTTTAAGTCATGGGATATTGATTTACTGCAATCCTGCACCGAAAATCGTTTATTAACCAATCAAATAGAAATCAGTCTTCTACAGAATGAGGCTTTAACCAATGGTGATCTCGCTTATTTGCAACAGCACAAAATCGCACCCATGGCGTGGTCCCCTCTAGGGGGCGGGGCACTATTTGAGGATAAGAAATCACCAATTTCAACAAGGCTTATTAGCATGGCAAAAAGTTATGGTGTTCAGCCTTCCTCTATAGCCATAGCTTGGCTTATTAAGCACCCAGCGATGATTTTACCCGTTATGGGTAGTAATGATATTCAACGAATTAAAGATTTCTCAGAAGCACTTTCAATCGATTTAAGCCGTGAGGAATGGTTTGAATTAAT
>JAYQEC010000029.1:0-13651 GCA_038138645.1 Porticoccaceae bacterium
CAAATAATTCTTGAAAACTTTCGCTCATGGATAATGTCCTGAGTATTGACAGAGACTCGACAGAGGTATTTCTGCGTCGATCTCTTTGTTCCACGTGGCCAGTATACGTGGGTCAGTTAAATTAAAGTGATTAACAGCATAAGCTGGCGACTGCTAATACACCGGTTAATTTGAGATACCTATAACAGGCCGCGCAAGATAGCTAAATTCTGTACTCTATCAACGGCTTCTTGAATAGTTAGATCAGATGAATCGACTTCAACGGCATCTTTTGCAACAGCCAACGGCGATGTTTCTCTGTTCATATCTCTTTCGTCTCGAGAGCGAACCTGCTCTTCGAGGGCGCGCAGACTAACATTTTCACCCTTTTCAAGCAACTGTTTATATCTTCTATTTGCTCGCTCTTCTATGCTTGCGGTTAAAAATATCTTAAGTTGCGCCTCTGGGAATACTTTTGTGCCCATATCTCGACCATCCGCAACCAGCCCAGGCAGTCTTGCAAACTGATGCTGACGCTCTAATAGAGAGGATCTAACCGAAGGATTTTCGGCAACCCTAGAAGCCAGTGCACCGGTTTCTTCAGTGCGCAACTCATCCGTGACGTCCTCACCCTCAAGTAACACGATATTTTGACCGTTGGCTTTTGCCTGAAAACTAACATCCATGTTTTTAGCCAACTGACTAAGATCTGCATGGATGCTTATCTCAAGGCCATGACGAACAGCAACTAGACCTAGCAAGCGATATAAGGCCCCACTATCGAGATAATGAAAGCCAAGTTGCTCTGCAAGAATACGGCTCACCGTGCCCTTGCCAGACCCACTTGGCCCATCAATTGTGATAATTTTTACATTGTTCATGCTAGCTTAATATTGATTCCGACCTGTCTTGCCAAGGAGATAAAATTAGGAAAAGAGGTTGCAACATTATTGGTTTCTTTAATGGTAATTGGCCCACTAGCACGCAATGCAGCAATACTAAATGCCATAGCAATACGATGATCATCAAAGCTTTCAACTTCTCCGCTTCCAATCTCGCCACCCTGAATATGAATACCATCATCGGTAGCAACCGCATCGACACCCAGAGTTACAAGACCATCAGCCATACTTTGGATACGGTCACTTTCCTTAACTCTTAGCTCTTCTGCACCCGTCAATATGGTTTTACCCTCCGCGCAGGCTGCGGCAATAAATAACACAGGAAACTCATCGATAGCCAATGGAACCTGATCTTCTGGGATAGCAATACCTTTAAGTGGTGCGTAGCGCACACGAATATCTGCCACCGGCTCATCACCTACTTGAGCAGGATTGAATAGCTCAATATTGGCGCCCATTTGACGAAGAATATTAATCACACCAATTCGAGTTGGGTTAACGCCCACATGGCGCAAGGTGATATCTGAACCAGGAACAATGGCTGCAGCCACCATAAAAAATGCTGCAGAAGAAATATCTGCTGGCACATTGATTCTGGTTGAGGTTAAACGACCACCACCACTCAAACTGGCAGTATCGCCATTAGAATCAACCTGATAACCAAATCCTCGCAACATACGCTCGGTATGATCACGTGTCGGTGCTGGTTCAACAGTGGTTGTCTCACCCTCAGCATAGAGCCCAGCCAGCAATACACAGGACTTAACCTGGGCACTGGCCATTGGCATTTGATAATTAATACCCTTGAGCTTTTGACCACCCTTAATTCTTAATGGCGGTGTACCGTCCTTCTCAGTCTCGATAACAGCACCCATCTTGCGCAATGGAGTTGCCACACGACCCATAGGTCTTCCAGACAATGAGGTATCGCCCTGTAATTCAACATCAAACGCCTGTCCAGCTAACAAACCACTTAAGAGACGAATTGAAGTACCAGAATTACCCAAATACAGAGGCTTTTTTGGTGCTTTTAGGCCATGAAGACCGACACCACGAATGACCACACGCCCCTCATTAGGGCCTTCAATCTCTACACCCATATCACGGAATGCTTGTAATGTAGCCAAGCTATCTTCACCCTCAAGAAAACCGGTTACCTCAGTCATGCCATCGGCCAATGAGCCAAGCATAATTGAGCGGTGAGACATCGACTTATCCCCCGGCACTCGAAGATCACCGCGAGCATTTCCACCAGGTGAAACAATATAGTTAATTACTTTTTCATTCATAGGGCTTTGTAATCCAGTATCAAATTTATTACTTTCAAGCATGCTACCAAAGTGATTTCTTGCATCTCTTGCTCTTTTAAACATCGCAGAAAGCTCATCTTGGTCTGCGTTTTCAATTAGAGCACGAAGATTTACCAGGTTATCCATAACCTTATCCATTACCTGAATAACTGCTTTCTTGTTTGCTACAGCAATATCACGCCACATAATAGGGTCGCTGGCTGCAATGCGGGTAAAGTCTCTAAATCCACCAGCGGCATAACGAAAAATATCCGTCTTTTCATTCATGCTTGCTAGGGTATCAACCAAAGAATAGGCAAGAAAATGCGGCAGATGACTGGTTGCGGCAAGAATTTGATCATGCTCCTGAACTGTCATCGTGGAAACCATAGATCCCACTGCTTGCCATAACTCAGTTGTGCGTTTGAGATGATCAGCCGAGGTAGCCTCAACAGGGGTTAATATCACTCGATGATCGATATAAAGCTCTGAATTAGCCGCAGTCACACCACTTTTTTCAGAACCTGCAATAGGATGCCCAGGAACAAACTGAGCGGGTACCTCACCGAATAGCTCTTGAGCTGCGACAACCACCGATTCTTTAACGCTAGCGACATCAGTAATTGTGACCTCCGGCGACAGCAATTCGACACATTGCTTTAAAACTTCAGGTACACTCAGAGTTGGAACACCAATAACCACCATATCACCGGCAGTCAATTCATTCGCTACTAGCTTTAAATCGTCAGCACAGCGATCAACGATGCCATTATTCAGGGCAATTTCTAAGGTAGATTGGCGTCTCGAAACACCAATAACTTCTTTGGCTAGTTTTCTTTCACGCGCAGCCGCTGCCAAACTGGAACCAATAAGCCCCATGCCGACAATCACTAATCGATTAACTGTTTTTTCAGTTTTTTTCTTAGCCATAAATTTACCCGAATGTCCTTAGTTTTGCGCAGCTAAATTACAAAACTGCGCTGGGATAGGAACCCAAAACTTTTAGCTCAACCACTTGGGAATTTAATTCAGCCAAAACAGCGGCAACTGGCTGATCTTCGACATGGCCTTCCAGATCAATAAAGAACACATAACTCCATTTACTATTGCGTGATGGTCTCGACTCCAAACGTGTCATATCAACATTGTGACGACGAAACGGCTCAATTAAATCATGCAATGCACCCGGCTTATTGCGCACAGAAACCACAATAGAGGTTCTATCTTTTCCACTGGGCGGCACGCTTTCTCTACCGATAATTAAGAAGCGAGTTGAGTTATCGGGTTGGTCTTCAATTTTTTCATGCAGTTTTTGTAAATTATATAATTCACAGGCCATATCACCGGCTATTGCTGCAGAATTCCATTCACCCTGAACCCGCTTTGCGGCTTCTGAGTTACTACTTACAGCGACTCGCTCAATAGCGGGATAATTAGCGTTTAGCCACTGACGACATTGCGCCAAAGACTGCGCGTGAGAATAGACACGCGTAATACCCTGTTTGTTGGTATTCTCACCCACCATAAAATGCTGATGGATACGCAACTCGACTTCACCACATATTTTGAGCGAGGAATCCATAAAGCTATCTAGGGTATGACTAATCACACCCTCTGTAGAATTTTCTACAGGCACCACACCGTAGTGACATGAGCCCGCCAAAACTTCGCGGAAGACCTCATCAATTGCTGACTGTGGCACACTAATAGCAGAATCGCCAAAATGCTTAAGCGCAGCTTCTTGAGTAAATGTACCCTCAGGCCCAAGATAGGCGACCTTAACCGGCTTTTCCAGGGCAAGGCAGGCAGACATAATTTGACGAAATAAGCGGGCCATATCTTCGTTTTCAAGAGGACCATTATTCATTTCCATCACACGACGCAAAACCTGAGCTTCTCGCTCAGGTTTGTAATAGGCTTGATCACCTTGATCTTCTTTGACTTCAGCGACCTGCTGAGCACAGCGAGCGCGCTCACTGATACTTTCAATCAGCTGAGCATCAATTGCATCGATTTTATCTCTTAATGACTCTAAAGATTGCTTCTTCGCCATTTCTAAACCTTTGATTAGTCTTCTACAGGCTGGTCATCTTCTTCAGGCTCAGCAATTCTTGCCAAACCAACCAGCTTTTCGTTTTCTTTAAGGCGAATCACTCGAACGCCCTGCGTATTACGGCCAACAATAGATACCTCATCACCACGGGTTCTAACCATAGTACCCTGATCAGAGATAAGCATAATTTCATCGCCATCAAACAACTGAGTAACCCCTACCAAGGGACCATTTCTTTCGCTTGCCTGAATAGCGATCATACCTTTACCGCCACGCCCTTTGGTTGGGAATTCTTCAATTTTAGTTCGCTTGCCATAGCCGTTTTCACAAACTGTTAGCAGTAAGCCGTTATCCTCAGGAATTACCATAGCGATAACAGAGTGATCCTCTGGCAGACGCATACCACGAACACCCTTAGAAACACGACCCATAGCACGAACATCAGTCTCTGAGAACCTAACTGCCTTGCCTTCAGAGCTGAATAGCATAATATCTTTGCTGCCATCAATAATGGCAGTCCCTACAAGATGATCACCTTCAACTAGGTCAACCGCGCGCAATCCAACACTTCTTGGTCTTGAATACTGATCTAATGAGGTTTTCTTAACAGTGCCATTGGCAGTTGCCATAATTACATATTGATCCGCACTGTATTCTTCAACTGGCAAAATCGAGCTAATACGCTCACCCTCATCCAGTGGCAACAGATTAACCATCGGTCGCCCTCTTGAGTTACGACCTGCAACAGGTATTTGATAGACCTTTAACCAATACACCTTACCCAGATTGGTAAAGCAAAGGATAGTTGCATGTGTGCTAGCGATTAATAGGTGCTCAACAAAATCTTCATCTTTAACCGCTGTCGCTGATTTACCCATACCACCGCGACGCTGAGCCTGATAATCAGTAAGCGGCTGGGTTTTGGCATAACCACCATGAGAGATAGTAACAACACGCTCTTCTTCCGTAATTAAGTCTTCAACGGTAAGATCATGTTGCGATTCAACAATTTCTGTTCGTCTCTCGTCACCAAACTGCTCTAAAACAGCCTCGAGTTCTTCTTTGATAACTAGCATTAAACGAGAAATATTACCCAGAATATCCTGATAATCGGCAATTTCTTCAAGCTTAAGCGTAAATTCTTCAATAATCTTGTCCTGCTCCATCCCCGTTAGACGATGCAGTCTTAATTCGAGAATATCTTTAGCCTGCTCAGGACTCAGGAAGTATTTACCCTTTTTTAATCCATACTGATCTTCAAGCCACTCAGGACGACTGGCTTCAGGGCCAGCACGATCTAACATAGCAACAACGCTACCGGGCGCCCAACCCTTAGATGCCAATGCTTCACGAGCATCTGCAGGAGTTGGTGACTTCTTAATCAATGCAATAATTTCATCAATATTTGCCAGAGCAATCGCAAAACCCTCTAAGGTATGGGCTCTTTCTCTAGCTTTTTTCAACAAATAAATAGTTCGACGAGTAACTACTTCACGGCGATGGCGGACAAATGCCTCAAGCATTTCCTTAAGATTTAATATCTTCGGCTGGCCATCAACCAAAGCTACCATATTGATACCAAATACTGACTGAAGCTGAGTTTGAGCGTACAAGTTGTTTAGAACAACCTCACCCATTTCACCGCGCTTAAGCTCGATAACAACACGTAAACCGTCTTTATCGGACTCATCGCGAAGTTCAGAGATACCTTCAATTTTCTTTTCTTTAACCAGCTCAGCTATGCGCTCAATAAGACGCGATTTATTAAGCTGATATGGGATTTCTGTAATAATGATAGTTTCACGCTTAGTCTTTTCATCAACCTCAATATCAGCCTTTGCACGCTGATAAATTCGGCCACGACCCGTACGATAAGCCTGAATGACACCTGCCTTACCATTGATAATTGCCCCAGTTGGGAAATCCGGCCCTGGGATATATTCCATCAACTCATCAATAGTAATATCCGAGTTTTCAATCAGCGCCAAACAGCCTTTAACAACTTCAGTTAAGTTGTGAGGCGGAATATTTGTAGCCATGCCCACCGCAATACCCGATGAACCATTAACCAATAGATTTGGAATACGCGTTGGCAATACATGGGGAATCGATTCTGTCTCATCATAGTTGGGAACAAAATCAACAGTCTCTTTTTCTAAGTCTTCAAGCAGCGCATGAGCCAGCTTTTGCATACGAATTTCGGTATAACGCATTGCCGCTGCCGAGTCGCCATCAATAGAACCAAAGTTACCCTGACCATCAACCAGCATATAGCGCAAAGAAAATGGCTGTGCCATACGCACAATAGTTTCATAAACAGCAGAATCGCCATGCGGGTGGTATTTACCAATAACATCACCCACGACACGAGCAGACTTCTTATAGGGCTTATTCCAGTCATTATTCAACTCGTTCATCGCGAACAAAACACGACGATGCACAGGCTTTAACCCATCGCGAACATCAGGTAATGCCCTGCCGACAATTACGCTCATGGCATAATCTAGGTATGATTGCTTTAACTCGTCTTCGATATTAACCGGAAGGATTGCCTTCTCTGGATCGACCATAATTAATCTCTAAATATTCGATTTTATTTTACTGTTGCAATGCCAATTTTTGGCTCAGAATGATCATCTCGGCAAAGATTTGACCAACCCCCTCTGGCAACAGGATTCAGGTAAATTATTCTACCATACAAACCGCGCCATAACCCATTAATATTACCGTCTAAATAAGACTAATTTCTAGCCTTAAAATATGACTATTTAACCCCTTCAAATCGTTAAAATTTTTACAAACAAACACAACAGTATTCAAAAACTGGGTATACTCATTCCAACAACAAAGGAATCGCTATGCAACCCACTCCTATAGACCTTATTATCAACTGCCGATGGCTTATACCCATAATACCCAAAAACCAAATTATGGAGCACCATGCAATCGCCATTAAATCAGGTCGCATACTAGAAGTACTGCCAATTGAAACCGCAGCTGATAAATATATCGCCAACTGCACTGAAAACCTCGATCATCATGCGGTGATGCCTGGCCTAATCAACAGCCATGTCCATGCTGCTGCAAGACTCTTTAAAGGCCATGATTGCAGCAAAACCACAACAGTAGGCAACCAGCTGCTGGCTGATCAGAGTTTTATTGCCGCTAGCACTGAATTAGCCATCGCCGAAATGCTTAAATCAGGTATCACCTGTTATGCGGATAAACAGTATGCAAACAATCAACTTATTGAATCGGTTCAGCATTCTGGTATTCGAAGCCAACTCAACTTCGCACTGCATGAGAAGCCAACAGATTTCGGATCAGATGTCAGCGAATATTTACATCAGGGATTAAAGCTTCGGGACTATTGTTCTTCATACCCGCTTATTCAGATTGTATGCAACCTCAACAGCATTAATGAGCTAACAGATTCAACTCTAGAGCGGCTAGCATCCTATGTAAATGAGCTCGAGCTGCCATTGCATATTCAATGCAACACAGGCAGCGATGAAATCCAACAATCCCTAAAGCTCTGGAGTAGCACCCCTATTCAGCGATTATTTGACGCAGGTTTATTAATTCCAGAATCTCAGCTAGTAAATGTAAGTGGCTTTGAAGATCAAGATTTAGCGCTTATCAAACAGTCTAATTGCCATCTTGTTATTAGCCCTCAGACAAATCTTGTAAAACCAAGCATGACGAAATCTATTAAAACGCTGATGGAAACAGAGAACAATATAAGTCTCGCAACCTCATGTGCTGACAATCGTTACGATCTATGGCCAGAACTACAAGCAATCACTCAGCTAGTCGCTGCAAACTCTGCCAATATGACACAGAACGATATTGCCCACCAAGCATTGCGTATGGCCACCATTAACGGCGCTAAAACTCTTGGACTTGAGGCAGAAACAGGCAGTATAGAGCCACAAAAATATGCAGATATTATCGCGATAGAAATTAATTCTCTCAGCTACCAACCTCTGTATAATCTCCCAGCACAATTAATCGCCAATAATGCCAGTCAACAGGTGACGCACAGCTGGGTTGCAGGCAATGCGTTATTGAACAATAGGAAATTATGTCAACTTGATGAACATAATCTAATCCAATCAGCCCAAGACTGGGGTAACAAAGTACAAACGATAAATTGATACTCTGAGCTTAAAAGGAATATGAAATAGCATGGCTAGTACAACCAATGTTGATCCCAATGAAATTAGAAAGTTCGAAGAACTTGCCAGTCGCTGGTGGGATAAAAACAGTGAATTTAAACCACTGCATGATATCAACCCACTGAGAGCTAACTGGATCGACAATATAGCGCCAGTGGCAGAAAAAAAAGTACTTGATGTTGGCTGTGGCGGTGGAATTCTCAGTGAAGCCCTTGCGCAACGAGGTGCCGATGTGACCGGTATTGATATGGGCGATGCACCGCTCGGCGTGGCGAAATTACATCAACTTGAATCAGGGTTATCCATAAATTATCAAAAATCTACTGCCGAAGATTTTGCCAAAGAACATGAAAACAGTTTCGATATAGTGACCTGTTTAGAAATGCTTGAGCATGTCCCCGATCCAAGTTCGGTAATTAATGCCTGCGCTAAAATGGTTAAGCCCGGAGGCACAGTGTTTTTTTCCACTATAAATCGTAATCCAAAAGCATTTTTACTGGCAATTGTAGGCGCGGAATACGTATTGCGAATGCTGCCTCGAGGCACCCATGAATATGCAAAATTTATACGCCCCTCCGAATTGGCAAACTGGGCGCGAGAAGCTGATCTTCAGGTTAATCAAATGACGGGATTGCTCTACAACCCACTAACAAAAAGCTACAAACTCAGCGCGTCAGATGTCGATGTCAATTACATGATTAGCACCCAAAAATGCTAGATTTTAAGGCACTTCTTTTCGATCTTGATGGCACGCTATTAGATACGGCACCGGATTTTATTACTGCCGTAAAGAAACAGCTGCAAATTCGAGGCGGTCAATTACTCAATGGAGATATTGTTCGCACCTCGGTAACCCATGGCTCCATTGGTATTATTGAGAGCGTTTATGATATCAAACAAGACGATCCGCAATTTGACAGTCTAAAGGAAGAATTTCTAGAGCTTTACCTGAGTAATATTGCAGAAAAAACACAGCTTTTTGCAGGCCTACAACCTGTTTTAGATAACTGTAAAAAACAGGATATTCCTTGGGGAATTGTAACCAATAAGCCCCTAAAATATACGCAACCGCTACTTGATGCTTTGGGCATGGCACAGCAATCAGCAACAACTATTTGCCCAGACCATGTGGCACAGCCAAAACCTGATCCCGAAGGTTTATTACTAGCCTGCTCAGAAATTAATTTAGCCCCAGCAGATTGCATCTATGTCGGCGATCATATTCGCGATATACAGGCAGGCAAAAGTGCCGGAATGCGAACTCTGGCTGCAGGCTGGGGTTACATCGAAGAAAATGAAAATCCCTTAGAATGGCAAGCGGACTGGGTTGTTACCGACTCAACTAAGCTTAACGCTCTCTTATTTAATTAATCACAGGAATACTACATTGTTGTCAGCTCAAGAAATTGCTTGCTATCAAGCCGAACAAAACTCTCTTAATGATCGTATTGTTATGGTCACCGGTGCAGGTTCAGGCATTGGAAAAACAGCCGCTGTTACCTATGCTGCGGCTGGTGCAACGGTTATCTTAGCAGGAAGAACAGTGGAGAAACTTGAATTAGTTTATGATCAAATTATTCAAGCTGGCGGCAAAGAACCCTTAATCTATCCGGTAGATTTCGAGGGGGCCACTGAAGATGACTTTAATGAATTAGCTAATCAGATCGATCAGCAGTTCGGACGACTCGACGGCCTTCTTCTCAATGCTGGCATATTAGGGCAGCGCACGCCACTCTCAAAATACCGTCAAGATGTATGGGATAAGGTTCTAAAAGTCAATGTAAGCTCGCAGCACTTGCTAACCAAAGCACTAATGCCGATATTAGAAGCATCAGAAAATGCTTCCGTTATATTTACCACTTCAGGCGTTGGTCGCGTGGGTCGCGCATTTTGGGGCGCCTATGCGGCATCCAAATTTGCCATAGAAGGCATGGTACAAATCTGGGCGGCAGAAAACGAGGGTCTTAACTCAGTACGTATAAACTGCATCAACCCCGGAGCGACCAGTACGCAGATGCGCGCTACAGCGTTTCCGGCTGAAAACCCAGAAAGCATTGCATCGCCTGCAGATATTATGCCGGCTTATCTTTACCTTATGGGACCTGATAGCAAAGGAATTAATGGGCAATCAATCGATGCTCAGGTTAAATAATCGGTAAGCTAGTTTTTAATTATTTTTTCCAAGGATTTCCGCGGGCGCGCAATCGTTTTTCTTTGCGCTGTCGAATATCGCGCAACTGATTACTTTCATTGAATTTAGGCATTCTCAGATCCACCGCCTTAAACAGCGAGCTGACTTGCTTTGGCTCAAGCTCAATAAACTCTGAGCGGCGAATAAATGAGGGTAATTCTATTGGGCCATAGCTAATGCGCTTCAGACGACTTACTTCTAAATCCTGCGACTCCCACAGGCGCCGAACCTCACGCGTTCGCCCCTCAGCTAATACACAGCGAAACCACTGGTTACTGCTGGTTTTTTCTTCAGGATTGCGATGATGCTGTGCCTTAACCGTTTGAAACTTTGCTAAGCCATCGTCTAAAACAACGCCATCAGTAAGGTTTTTTAGAATCTTTTGATCAACATCACCATGAATTCGCGCTAGGTATTCACGCTTTATTTCATAGGATGGATGCATTAATCGATTAGCCAGTTCACCATAGTTGGTAAAAAGTAAGAGTCCGCTAGTATTAATATCCAGACGACCAATGGCAATCCAGCGACCAGAATTAATTCTTGGTAGCGCTTCAAAAACCGTCGGCCTACCCTCCGGATCGGAAGTGGTACAGACCTCACCCTCTGGCTTGCTGTACATTAATACTCTGGGAGCCTCATCCTGACTGGTCTTAATGACTCGACCATCAACCATAATGCGATCAGTAGCCTCCGCACGATCGCCTAGAGTTGCAGTGGAACCATTTACAGATACTCTGCCATCAACAATCCATTTCTCAAGCTGTCTGCGTGATCCAAGGCCGGCCGCAGCTAGGATTTTTTGAAGTTTTTCACTCATTATTTTGACTGTCTTCCTCGCTATCAACTAACTCATCTTGGCCATCTTGCTCAATAGACTCTGGCAAATCCTCTAATGGAGATTCCTCGCCATCATCATTGGATGCAGCAACCGGAGCAAGTGATAGCTCAAGATCTGGATCAAGCTCAGTTAGATCCTTAATTTCACCCAAAGCTGGAAGATCATCAAGGCTTTTTAAATTAAAGTAATCTAAGAACTGCTTGGTGGTGGCGAACAATGCAGGCTTTCCTGGAACATCTCGGTAGCCCACCACGCGAATCCACTCGCGCTCTTGTAGCGTTTTAATAATTTCAGAGCTAACTGCAACGCCACGAACCACCTCGATATCACCGCGTGTAAGCGGCTGCCTATAAGCTATTAATGAGAGTGTTTCTAACATAGCACGAGAATAACGTTTAGGCTTTTCTTCCCATAGGCGATTTACCCAGGTCGCGAGCTCTTGATGCACCTGAAATCTGTAACCACTGGCGGTTTGCTTAAGCTCAAAGCCTCGATCTCGACAGTCTGCATCAATTTCTTCCAGAGCCGCTCTCAGCTGATCTCTGGGCGGTCGTTCATCCTCATTAAACAATCGCTCAAGTTGCGCAATATCTAATGATTTACCCGCAGCCATTAATGCGCCTTCTACTATTTTTTTAATTAGATCTGAGTTCATGATGTCTTTGCTTTTACATGTATAGGACCAAATGAATCACTTTGTACAATTTCTACCAGTGACTCTTTTATTAATTCCATCACCGCCAAAAAGGTAACAACTACTCCCAAACGCCCCTCTTCCAGAGTAAACAGAGCAACAAATGGCACAAATTGGTTACCACGAAGATTTTCCATCACCTGAGACATTCGCTCACGAGTAGAAAGCTTTTCCATTTCAACCTGATGACTTTCAAACATTTCTGACCGCTTTAGCACATCGGCCAAGGCAGTTACTAATTCTTTTATATCCACATCGGGATGAGGCCGCTGCTGATCACGATCTGGTGCCTCAGCAGTCGCCCGATGGATATCTCGCCCCATGCGAGGCAACTCATCAATATCTTCAGCCGCTTTTTTAAAGCGCTCATATTCCTGAAGACGTTTAATTAATTCTGCACGAGGATCCTCTTCATCCTCTTCATCAGACTGCTGCCTTGGCAATAACATACGCGACTTAATTTCTGCCAACATGGCCGCCATTACCAAGTATTCTGCAGCCAACTCCAGCTGCATTGATGCCATTAGCTCTATATAACCCAGGTACTGACGGGTTATCTCGGCAACATCAATATCTAGGATATCAAGATTCTGTCTTCTAATAAGATACAGCAAAAGATCTAGCGGCCCCTCAAAGGCATCAAGAATAACTTCTAGGGCATCGGGTGGAATATACAGATCTTTGGGCAGTATGGTTAGCTCTTTACCCTGAATAACCGCAAAAGGCATTTCTTCCTGCAATGGCGGTTTCGCTGGGCTCACGGGCGTATTATTGGCCGATTTAGACTCAGTTTTTATGGTTTTAATTGAGCTGCCTTGTTCAGACACTGGTTGCCCCTTAGTAAGCGATCAGCTGATTATACTCAGATTAAGTTATCTGAACATCATCTAAATCAAATTCCCGAAAAATCTCCCGCACCCTGACGCAATAATACAGGTACATCATCTGTCATATCGATAACCGTTGTTGGTTCCATACCACAATAACCACCATCAATTACCATATCCACCTGTGACCCTAAAACTTGGTTAATTTCATAGGCATCAGTCATCGGATATTCATCCTCTGGCATCATTAGTGTCACGCTCATCATTGGCTCTTGCAGGCTATCTAGCATAGACATCACAATATTACTTTGTGGCACTCTAATACCAATGGTTTTTCTCTTGGGATGCATAAGTCGACGCGGAACCTCTGATGAGGCTTTTAAGACAAAAGTAAAAGCACCTGGGGTTGTCGCCTTAAGCGCTCTATAGGCAGTATTATCCACTCGAGCGTAGTTAGCCAGCTCGGATAGATCCTTGCACATCAGGGTAAAATTATGGTGCTTATCCAGCTTGCGAATAGCGCGAATTCTGTCCATTGCCTGCTTGTCACCAATATGACATCCCAGCGCATAAACCGAATCGGTGGGATAGGCCACAATCCCCCCGCGATGTAGGCAATCCACCACTTTGCTGATAAGACGCTGTTGAGGGTTTTCCGGATGAATGGAAACAATTTCGCCCATAGTAATCTTCTAAT
>JAYQEC010000030.1:0-4253 GCA_038138645.1 Porticoccaceae bacterium
AAAACATGCCGCGCATAAATTTCGTAAACCTCTCCCTGATTAAAGAAGGTTATTCGGTAAATAGGATTATTAATCATTGATATCACTAGTCTGCTAACAAAAAAACGGCGGCAATCATACCACAAAATATTGGGATAATATTGCCAATTAGTGGCGCAAAGCTATAATGCCTATCCAATTAACTTGATCCCTTATCTCCTCATGCCTAATGATTCGGTAAAAAAATTGCATATTGTCACCCATGGCTGCCAGATGAATGAATATGATTCGTCTCGTATGGCTGATTTGCTGGGAGATAGCCATAATATGGTGGCAACAGAAAATGCCGATGAAGCCGATGTGTTGTTGCTCAATACCTGCTCAATTCGGGAAAAAGCACAGGAAAAAGTTTTTCACCAACTAGGCCGATGGAAAAATCTCAAAGATAAAAATCCTGACCTTGTAATTGGTGTTGGTGGCTGTGTAGCTAGTCAAGAAGGTGATGCAATCGCTAAACGGGCGCCTTTTGTTGATGTTATTTTTGGACCACAGACACTACATCGTCTTCCAGAAATGATCGAGACAAAGAAAAAAGATGGCACTGTAGCTGTAGATATTAGCTTTCCAGAAATTGAAAAATTCGATCGACTGCCAACGCCAGAAGCCGATGGCGTTAGTGCCTTTGTTTCCATTATGGAAGGCTGCTCAAAGTACTGTACTTTTTGCGTTGTTCCATACACCAGAGGCGAGGAAGTCAGCCGCCCACTGGCTGATGTTCTGTCTGAAATAAGCGATTTAGCTGCACAGGGTGTTCGAGAAATTAATCTTTTGGGGCAAAATGTAAATGCCTATCGCGGCGATATGCCCGATGGTTCAGTTTGTGATCTAGCAGAACTAATTACCTATGCAGCTGATATTGAGGGTATTGATCGCCTTCGCTATACCACTTCTCATCCGGTTGAATTTTCCGATGCATTGATTGATGTCTACGCCAAGGTACCTGAGCTTGTCAGCCACCTTCATCTCCCGGTTCAAAGTGGGTCCGACCGCATACTAATGGCAATGAAGCGCGGCCATACTGCGATTGAATACAAATCAAAAATTCGTCGTTTACGCGCTATTCGCCCCGATATTAGTATTTCTTCTGATTTTATTGTGGGATTTCCTGGGGAAACAGAAGCAGATTTTGCTGCCACCATGAAACTTATTGAAGAAATTGGCTTCGATACTTCTTTTAGCTTTGTCTACAGCGCAAGACCAGGAACACCTGCAGCTGACCTGCCAGACAATGAAGATGAAAGCCTGAAAAAGAAACGGCTTAAAATTCTTCAGGATCGTATCTTACAAAATGCCTTTGAAATCAGTCGCCGCATGGTTGGCACACAGCAAACACTGTTAATTACTGGTGTATCTAAGAAAGATCCTGGTCAGTTACAGGGTCGCACCGAAAATAACCGCGTGGTTAATTTCTCATCTGATAATCATGAATTGATTGGCCAGTTTGCGCAGGTTGAGATCACCGAAGCGCTTCCAAATAGCCTGCGCGGCGTGCTTTGCTAAACTAGCAAAGTTAATTTCAATTAATCTTTGTTGTAACTTGTTCGTAAAAAAGTATTTACCCTGAGTTTAATTTCGCGCTATGCTAGGCTTACATTCTATGCAAAGGTATAAGTACACTTAGTGAATCAGCTGGATTCAAATAGCCCTGCTCAAAGCATCAAATTAGAGCCTAATGACGCCCACCGTCTGGCCTCACTCTGTGGCCAATTTGACGAAAATATACGCCTTATAGAACAACGACTGGGGGTCGAAATACGCTCACGAGATAATTTCTTTGCGGTTTATGGTGAGCATGAAGCCAGTAAAAGTGCCATAAACATACTCTATAACCTATACCAAGAAACTGCGCACTATCCCGAATTACCCATCGAAGAAGTTCATTTAAATCTTAGACAAACTGAAAGAGAACAACCTATGCCTCAAAATGCTAGCGCTGCACAAGCAACTGATAACGTAGAAAGCTTTTCTGTCATTCGCACTAAAAAAGGAAATATCAAACCTCGAGGGCTCAACCAGCAACGTTACGTAAGAGCCATCCAAACCCATGATATTAACTTTGGTATTGGCCCCGCCGGAACTGGTAAGACTTATCTTGCCGTGGCCTGCGCAGTTGAATCCCTACTGCGAGACGAGGTTGAAAGGATTTTACTTGTGCGACCTGCTGTTGAAGCCGGTGAGCGCCTTGGATTTCTGCCTGGTGATTTGGCTCAAAAGGTTGATCCCTATCTGCGCCCGCTATACGACGCACTACACGAAATGTTGGGCTTTGAAACGGTAGCTAAATTGCAGGAACGCGGCGTTATTGAAATTGCACCTCTTGCCTATATGCGCGGTCGAACGCTGAATTCTTCATACATAATCCTAGATGAAAGCCAAAATACCACACGCGAGCAAATGAAAATGTTTTTGACTCGCATTGGCTTTGGATCAACTGCAGTAATCACTGGTGACTGCTCGCAGATTGATCTTCCCAAAGGGGTTAGTTCTGGCCTAATTCATGCGCAGGAGGTTCTTCAATCAGTAGAGGAAATTAGCTTTACTAACTTTGCCTCCCGCGATGTAGTCCGCCACCCAGTGGTTCAAAGCATCGTTGATGCCTATGATCTTCACGAATCTAAATCCTAGGCTTAGCTAGCGTTTATTATGACTTTAATCGTAGATATTCAGATGGCGTCGGCCTCTGAAGAAGCCCCCGACCCGCAGAGTATTGAGCGCTGGGTAGGCGCAGCTATAGGCAATCAACGCGAATCAACAGAGCTCAGTGTGCGCATTGTCGATGAAGAAGAAGGCCAGTCATTAAATGAGCAATATAGAGGCTCATCTGGCGCAACCAATGTGCTCTCTTTTCCCTTTGAAAACGAATCTCCCGAGCTACTGCCTTTAATTGGCGATATCGTTATTTGCGCCCCTGTTGTGGCCAAAGAAGCGGTAGAACAAAACAAAGCATTAAATGCACATTGGGCTCACATGATTATTCATGGTGTGCTACATTTGCTAGGCTATGATCATCAAGATGACGAACAAGCAAATGTGATGGAAACCCTAGAAACTGAAATTATGCAGGGCTTGGGATTTCCCCCACCCTATTTGTGTCAATAAGAGCAGAATAATGAACGACGAAATAGACAGCGTACAACAAAATAAAAACCTTCTTCAAAAGTTGTGGGAACATTTTTCGCCTGCTCCTTCCAATAGTGATGATGTTATCGAATTGCTTCGAGACGCTGAAGATCAGTCGATTATCGACACTGGTGCCCTGCAAATTATGGAAGGCGCTATTAAAGTATCGGATCTTCAAGCACGTGAAATTATGGTGCCTAAATCTCAGATGATGGTTATTGAGGAAGATTTCTCTTTGGAGCAAATACTTGAGGTGGTGGTTCAATCTCAACACTCAAGATTTCCTGTTATCGGGGAATCTTCTGATGATATTAAAGGTATTCTTTTAGCCAAAGAGCTTTTACCTCTGGTGCTTTCAGGTAAGGATTCTTTTGAGTTACAAAATCTATTAAGACCTGCCACTATTATTCCCGAAAGCAAACGCCTCAATGTGTTACTGCAAGAATTTCGCGAACAGCGTTATCATATGGCAATTATTGTCGATGAATATGGTGGTGTTTCTGGGCTTTTAACTATTGAGGATGTGCTTGAAGAAATTGTCGGGGAAATTGAAGATGAAACCGACGAGCATGAACCTGAACAGATTATTCATCTCTCTGATGGCGCTTTTAGCGTTGAGGCCATTACTACAATTGATGACTTTAATGAATTTTTCGATGTCGGCTTCCCTGATGATGAATTTGATACTGTTGGCGGCCTAGTGATCAATACCTTTGGCTGCCTACCTAATATTGGCGATCAAACCACAATCGGACAATTTGAATTTAAAGTTCTTAATTCTGATAATCGAAAAATAACACTTTTAGAAGTTAGCAAAGGACCTAAAAGTTAGTTTTTTCTATGCCATCTAACCCTCTTGTAAAGATTCTTGGTCTAATTAGCGCTGGGGCTTTATTCCCCTTATCCTTGGCTCCCTACTCTGTCTGGCCAGTGGCTATTTTTAGCATGGCTGTGTTATTTTTCAGCCTAGCCAACCAGCAGGCTAAGCATGCTTTTTTTGTTGCCCTTCTATTTGGTTTGGGCATGTTTGGAGTAGGCACTAGCTGGGTTTTTGTTAGCATGCATTCTTTTGGCGGAGTATCTGCACTACTAGC
>JAYQEC010000030.1:4353-13482 GCA_038138645.1 Porticoccaceae bacterium
TTGTGGTGGCTATATTTCTTGGCGGCTATATCTTACAAAAGATCGAATGGACTGAACCTACAGGGAAGTCTCTCTCCGTAGCCTTAGTACAGCCCAATGTAGACCAGAGTGAAAAATGGTCCTTGTCGATGCGCAGCCAAATACTGGAACAGCTAGTGACCCAAACTCAGCCCTACTGGGGTAGCGATATTATTCTGTGGCCCGAGGGATCAATACCCGCAGTGTACACCCAAGTAGCTCCCTTTCTTGGCGAACTTCACAAGCAAGGACTTAAGCATCAAAGCGCTCTCATTGTTGGCTTGCCGGCAAATATCAATCCTCAAGGCCCTTACTATAATTCGATGTTGGCACTGGGAACTGGCGAAGGCCGTTATGATAAAACGCGCCTTGTTCCATTTGGCGAATACGTGCCCTTTGAATCTGTAATTCGCGGATTAAATAGCTTCTTTGATTTACCCATGTCCTCTTTTTCTTTGGGCAGTAAAAATCAGCAGCCGCTAGCTGTAGAAGGCACTCAAATTGCCACCGCTATATGTTACGAAATTGCCTACCCAGATCTGGTCGCCAGCAATAGTCGTAATAGTAATATTCTGTTAACGGTCAGTAATGATGCTTGGTTTGGTGGCTCAATTGCGCCTCATCAACATATGCAAATGGCTCGTATGCGCGCCATTGAGGCAGCAAAACCCTTATTTCGAGGCACCAATAATGGCATTACAGCGGTTGTTGATCATAAAGGGCAAATTCAGCAGCAGCTTGCCCAATTTGAAAGCGGTGTTTTACTAACACAGATCAATCCAAGAGCGGGTAATTCACCATTTACTCAGTTAGGTAGCTGGCCAATTATTTTATTTAGCTTACTAACTATTTTGTCCCTAGTTTTTAACACTTTGAGCAGCAAACGATTGGAGAAAATGTAATGAAAATTTTAATAAGTAGCATTGCAGGTATTTTGATGACTTTTTCTTCAGTTATCCTTTCACTTGAGGTGGGTGATACAGCGCCAGATTTTTCTCTTCAAGGCTCGGACGGAAAGACCTATAGTCTTGCACAGTTTAAAGGCAAGCAAGCAATTGTTATGGCTTGGTATCCTATGGCTTTTACTCGCGGCTGCACAATTGAATGTAAATCTTTGGCGGAAAATGGCCATCTGCTGAAAGCATATGATGTCAGTTATTTTATGGCCAGTGTTGACCCACTCGAGGAAAACATTGCTTTTGCCGAATCCACAAAAGCTGATTTTCCATTACTCAGCGACCCAACCAAAACAACTGCCAAAGCCTATGAGGTTTTAGCCTTCTATGGCGTTCCTAAGAGGCACACCATTTATATTAGTCAAGAAGGCAAAATTCTTAAGGTAGACCGCAATATTAATGCAGCTACATCTGCCCAAGATATTGCAAATAACTTGCAGGAATTGGGTATTCCCAAGGCTGTTTCATCCAGCCCTGAAAAAGGCTAACTGCTAAAATTCAGCTTGTAACACTTAATCTCTGTTAGAGCGGAGCTGGTTCGCCTATAATTCGCCACTGGTTTTAAATTCAACACTGGCAGCGAGCGCAATGACCCAAGAACAACAATATGATCCGGCACTGATTGAACAAGAAGCTCAGACCTATTGGGCTGAGAATAAAACATTTGAAGTTGGCGAGGATGCCAACAAAGAAAAGTTCTATTGTCTGGCAATGTTCCCTTACCCCAGCGGTAAACTCCATATGGGGCACGTGCGCAATTACACCATTACCGATGTTATTGCACGCTATCAAAAAATGCAGGGTAAAAATGTTCTGCATCCTATGGGGTGGGACGCCTTTGGCCTGCCCGCTGAAAATGCTGCAATACAAAATAAAACCGCACCTGCTAAATGGACCCGAGAAAATATTGAGTACATGAAAACTCAGCTTAAATCGCTGGGTTTTGGAATCGACTGGTCGCGAGAACTTGCCACCTGCGAACCTGATTACTACAAATGGGAGCAGTGGTTTTTCACCCGCCTTTATGAAAAAGGCTTAGTTTATAAAAAAACAAGTGCCGTAAACTGGTGCCCACATGATGCCACTGTACTGGCCAATGAACAGGTTATTGATGGTGGTTGCTGGCGCTGTGGTACCGTAGTTGAGCGCAAAGAAATTCCTCAATGGTTTATTCGCATTACTGATTATGCCGACCAGCTATTAAATGATCTTGATCAGTTAGATCATTGGCCAGAGCAGGTTAAAACCATGCAGCGCAATTGGATCGGCAAAAGTCGCGGCATCACAATGCAATTTAAGCTTGCCGAAGCTGTTAATGAATACTCGGGGTTCGACGTGTATACCACTCGTCCAGACACGCTAATGGGTGTGACCTATCTTTCCTTAGCGCCGCAACACCCCATTGCGCTTGAGCTTGCAAAATCTAATCCAGAGCTAGCTTCTTTTATTGAGCAGTGCCAGAATCAAAAGGTCTCAGAAGCTGAAATGGCTACCTTGGAAAAGGCCGGTATAGCTACAGGCATTAATGCAATTCACCCTATCACTGGCAAGCAGGTGCCTGTATGGGTTGGTAACTATGTGTTAATGGATTATGGCTCAGGTGCAGTTATGGCGGTTCCCGCTCATGATCAGCGCGACTATGAATTTGCCCATAAATACAGCCTCCCGATCGAACAGGTGATTACGCCCACTCAGGGTGAGGAATGTGATCTTGATAATGAAGCTTTCACAAGCAAAGGAAAATTAATTAACTCTGGTGAGTTTAACGACTTAGACTTTGATCAGGCATTTGATGCTATAGCCAAAAAATTGCAAGCCAATAATCTTGGTTCCGTTACCACAAATTTCCGATTGCGAGACTGGGGGGTCAGTCGCCAAAGATATTGGGGCACACCTATTCCAATGTTTAACTTAGCTGATGGCGCCGATATTCCTGTTCCTCTTGAAAAGCTGCCGGTACTATTGCCCGAAGATGTTGAAATGGATGGCATTCAGTCACCAATTAAAGCAGACCCTGATTGGCGCAAAGCGCAGTTAGAAGGTCAGCCTGTTGAACATGAAACAGATACCTTCGATACCTTTATGGAATCCTCTTGGTACTATGCCCGCTTTACTTGTCCTGATGAAAGCAAATCGATGCTCAACCCCGAGCGAGCCAATTACTGGCTGCCTGTGGATCAGTATGTTGGCGGAATTGAGCATGCTATTTTGCATCTGTTGTATGCAAGATTTTTTCACAAATTACTTAGAGATGAGGGCTTTGTTGACAGTGATGAGCCGTTTAAAAGCCTACTCTGCCAAGGTATGGTTTTAGCGGAGTCGTTTTATACTGAGGAAGAGGGTCGCAAAATTTGGCTTTCTCCCTCTGATGTTCAAATTGAACGTGACGAAAAAGGCCGCACAGTTAAAGCCACCAAAATTTCCACCGGTGAGGAAGTTAAAAGTGGCGGCATTATTAAAATGTCTAAATCCAAAAATAATGGAGTTGACCCTCAAGCAGCTATCGAGCAGCACGGCGCTGATACGGTAAGATTATTTACTATGTTTGCCGCACCCCCAGAACAGACTCTGGAATGGAGTGACGATGGTGTGGCAGGTGCTCATCGGTTTTTAAAACGTCTTTGGATTGCCGTTACAAATCATTGTGACACCCAGCCTACAACCGATTTTGATATAGATAGTTTGACTGATGCGCAAAAAGATTTACGCAGAAAGACTCATCAAACCATCGAAAAAGTGAGTGATGATTTTGGAAGACGCTATACATTTAACACCGCAATTGCCGCGGTGATGGAGCTACTTAACAATATTTCGCAACTCAGCGACAATGATGATCAATCACAGGCAGTTCGTCACGAAGCGCTTAATTCGGCGATTTTATTGCTCGCCCCAATCGTGCCACATATCTGTCATAGCCTATGGCAAGCGATGGGTAATAAAAACAATATTGCTGATGCTGCATGGCCTAAGGTAGATTCCTCTGCTCTGATTCAAAGCGCCATTGAAATGGTGGTTCAGGTCAACGGCAAGGTAAGAGGAAAAATACAGGTTGCAGTTGATGAAACTAAGGATAATATTGAAAAATGTGCCTTAGAGGAGCCAAATGTTAAACGCTTTACTGAGGGAAATACCGTCCGAAAAGTGATTGTGGTTCCTGGAAGATTGGTTAATATTGTAGCTAACTAAACATGATTTATTTTAAAGGCTAAGTGATGCTAGCAAAACCACTGATATATATTCTTACCTGCATTGTCTTAGCAGTAAGTGGATGTGGGTGGCAGCTTCGCGATATGTCCCCTATAGCCAACGACCTGGGTAATGTTTATATCAGTTATTCAGATTCTCAGGCAAATATTGGTTTGGCATTGCGCCGCGAGCTTCATGCCAGTCAAGTAAAACTGGTTGAAACCAGCGCTGAGGCTGATTGTTTAATTAAGATAATTGATACTCAAAACTCGCGAAGAATTAGTGCTGTGAATGTCAATATTCGCGCCTCGCAATATCAGCTCTATCAGGCTGTGGATTATATGATGATTGATAATATGGGAAGGCAAATCATACCGCTGACCACCGCTTATGCAGAAAGAAGTCATGACTTCAACGAGCTGGATGTATTAGGCTCTCAAAATGAAGAGTCACTTATTCAAGACAGCCTGCGCTACGATATTGTTAGGCAAATGCTTAGCCGTATTAGTGAGGCTTCATTTAGCACAGAATCTTTAGAGTGAAAATCAAACCGGAACAACTTAATTCTTTTTTGCAAAAAGGCTTGCAAACACAACAGTTGCCGCCGGTTTTTGTAGTTAGCGGTGATGAGCCGCTTCTCTCTCAAGAGGCAACCGATGCTATACGCTCTTCAGCACGCCAGTTAGGATATAACGAGCGAGAAACCTTCGATATCGACGGTAGATTTGACTGGAACCAAGTTTTTAATGAAACCAACTCTCTGTCTCTTTTTGCCGATAAAAAAATTCTTGAACTACGTATTCCGAACGGCAAGCCGGGCGACAAAGGCAGTAAGGCCCTGTGCGAGCTCTGTGAAAATCTTAATGACAGCAATCTGATTCTTGTTGTTTTACCCAAGCTAGAAAAAAGTAGCTATCAAAGCAAGTGGATGAAGACACTGGAAGCCAATGGTGCCCATATACAGGTGTGGCCCGTTAGCGCTCAGCAACTGCCGAGATGGATTGATCAGCGACTTAAGCAACACAGCATCAATGCAAATGCCGAGGCGGTCAATATTCTCGCCGATAGAGTAGAGGGAAATCTGCTTGCGGCTATGCAAGAAATTAACAAACTGACTCTGCTCTCACTAGAAGGCAAGGTAGACGCTGACATTATGTCTACCGTGGTGGCCGATAGCGCTAGATACAATCTTTTTTCTTTTGTGGATAAGGTTTTAGAGGGCGATGCAGAGTCTGCAGCTAGAGCATTGCGTGGATTAGAAAACGAGGGCACGGATCCGCTGGCACTACTCTGGGCAATTACCAGAGAGCTTCGCACCTTAAATAAAGCAAGCCAGGCCGTTGTATTAGGTGCACAGCGAGACCGAGCCCTTAAAAATGCTGGAGTATGGGATAAACGTATCCCACTCTTTCGCAAAGCCTTGGGTCGCCTATCTCCTGCTCACCTGCGTATGTTGATTTATCAAGCAGGGGCTATTGATAGGGGAGTAAAAGGTTTACGCAAGGCCGACTTTTGGAGTGAGATAACTAGCTTGGTTCTATCTTTTGCGGGCAGCCAAACCTTACACCCAAAAAATATAAAACTTCTTTTGCAAGCCTAGAAACTAGGGGTTTTTATAAGACTTAAATGCCTTATAAAACAAAGCCGCCACTAATATACCGACTATATTAGCTAGCAAATCAAACCATTCAGCCTGTCGAAAGCCAGTAAATGACTGAGCCACTTCAATAAGACCACCAAACAAAGCAAGCAGAATACCCAACGAAATTAAGCTCCACTGATTCCCATAAGCCAGTATAAGCAACCAAAATAAAAACATATAAACCAATAGATGGCTTACTTTATCTTGCCATTGAAATATCTGCTGCCCTGGGACTGCTAACATAGAAAGAGCTGCAACCAGACATAACGTTAACCAAAAAATTAACTTGAATAGTAGGCCAAACCAGACTTTGTCATTATTCATTTAAGTGAATCCAATTGCTTATTTAGCTTATGGTAACGCTCGATAGTGCCAACATCACACCAATCACCCGAGTACAAGGTGCCAACAATACGCCTAGACTCAATAGCTGGACGCAAAACCTCTCTTAATGGAAAGCAGGAAACATCTTTGTGTTTTTTGGCATAGTCAGCAAACAGCCTTGGCTTAAACAAACTAATACCGCTAAAAGTATATTTTAAGTTCGGCTGGTAACTGACCAAACCCTGTTGCAGGCCAAAATCACCAAAAGGGTTATGTTGGGGATTATTGACGAGAAGTAACCATGCCGATTGATTAGACTCTAATCTGATATCCCTAACTGTTAATAGGGGGAAATCAGACCATATATCACCATTGATCAGTAAAAAAGGCGCATCACCTAATAAGGGTAATGCATTTAAAATGCCCCCGCCGGTTTCAAGCGGCTCTGGCTCTTTTGACCAGGTAATATTAATCCCAAAATTTGAACCATCGCCGAAATAATTTTCAATCTGCTCTGCAAGCCAAGAAATATTAATCACTACCTCAGTGACACCCATGGTGACTAAACGCTCAATATGATGCTGAAGCAAGGGCTTTCCTGCAACGGTGATCATGGGCTTGGGCATTTTATCAGTCAGTGGTCGCAATCGTTTCCCATAGCCTGCAGCCAATATCATCGCCCTCATTGGCAGCTACCCCTAGGCGTCTTATACCAAGGCTTATTAACTACTATGGGCATGATTTTTTGCTTAAACCAGTGGTTAAATGGCAAAGTTTGCGAATATTGCTCTGAGGCCTCAAGACAATAATCGATCACCAACGGCAAATCATTCAAATATTGCGGTTTGCTATCCCGCAGTGCAAGCCGAGCAAAAATACCTAACACCTTTATATGCCTCTGTAAGCCCATAAAGTCGAACCACTGCACAAATTGTTCGTCATCTACGGAATCCAGTCTTGCCGCCACTTCAGGATGCTGTTTAAAGCGAGCAACCCGCAGAGAAACCCAGTCAGATGGCCATTTTATATAACAGTCTTTTAATAATGAGACCAAATCATAGGTAATAGCACCATACATAGCATCCTGAAAGTCTATGACTCCAATTTTTTCATCAGCCAAAACCATTAAGTTACGAGAATGGTAATCTGTGTGAACCACAACCTGGGGTTGCTCTAGAGCGCTTTGTATTAAGCTTTGAAACAGGCTGTTAAGCTGCTTCTTTTCACTAGGCTGCAACTTTATCTCTAATAGTTCATTTAAAAACCAACGCTCAAATAGAGCCATCTCTTCTTGCAGCTTATTGGCATCATGGCTTGGAATAGATGGCATTGCCCGAGTGGTCTGTTGAATTTGAAGCAGCACCTGTTCTGCCTGATCGTACAAATTGTCTGCACTGTTCTTATCAACCTGCTGCGCAAACAAAATTTGACCAAAATCCTCCAGCAAGAAGTAGCCTAATTCAAAATTAACCGCATAAATTTTAGGTGTTTTAATCCCCTGTGATTTTAAAAATAGGGAGAGATCCACATAAGCCATATTTTTTTCTTTGGCGGGCGGCGAATCTACTGCAATTAAACTAGGATGAGTATTGGTTCGGTAATATCTTCGAAAGCCAGCATCTCCAGCGAGCGCTTCAAGCTGGACAGGGCTCTGAATGTCCACGCTATTAGGCAAAGACTCTTCAATCCATTGATAAAACCGCTTTTGATTTTGCATAACTATTTTTACGTCTTAAAAAAATGCAAATTCATTATATCCTCAAGAGTGCATAAGCATTCAAGTTATCTTAAAAAATCTCACTATCTCTGTCGTTTTATTACTTAAGAATCATCAATTTCTAACCTAGATACGTTAGAATAGTCCGAATATATATTAGTCGTGAGAATAGTTTTGTTAAGCGCCTTTAGATACTGCTTTATTGCTACAGCCGTTTTCCTATTTTCCTCAACCATCTGGGGTGAGGCGACTGTTGGCGAATCTCAAGCAAAACGTGATCTCGACTGGGTTGATAGACAAGAAATGGATGCTGAGCAACAGGCAACCCTACCCAGATTCTGCTGTGGTGCATTCCTTGAACCTCAGCCTCAGGGAGAGGAATCAGCGCAGGATCCCAGTGAGGCCGCTCTGCGAGTAAGCGCTATAAGCACAGAAACAGGCAATGGTTCAGTGGCTATTCTAAAGGGCGATGTCAGCATTTCTCAGGGGTATCGCCAAATTACCAGTGATCACGCACTGGTGGATCAGGTCAACCGCCAAATTAGTTTATCCGGCAATGTTCGACTTCGCGAGCCTAATATATTACTCGCAGGCGAGCACGCACTGTTAAATTTAGATAGCCAAGAAATTAAACTCAAAAATGTTGACTATGTTCTGCATGCAGCCAGCGTGAGAGGCTCTGCTGACCTATTGCGCAGACAAACAGACGGCTTAATTATTATTGAAGATGCAACTTACACCAGCTGTGAACCTGGTCTTAACACTTGGCAACTAAAAACCAATGAAATCAAACTCGATCAGACCTCGGGTTTTGCCACTATTAAAAATGCCCGCTTGGATGTTGCTGGTTTGCCAATTTTTTATTTCCCCTATGGAAAATTCCCGATTAGTGATCGCCGCTCTAGCGGCCTGCTTTTCCCTAGCATCTCCAATGATGATAACAATGGGATCGATTTCTCACTACCCATCTATTTAAATTTAGCAGCCAATTATGATGCCACTTTTACACCGCGTTACTTACAACACCGCGGTACTGCTCTTGAAGCAAAATTTAGGCATCTAAGTCGTTGGTCGTATACTGAAATTTCAGCCGGTTATCTTGGCAATGATAAGGGCGGCAATCGACGCGACAACTTGCTAGACCCCAGCGAGCCCTTACCTAACCAAGGCGATGATCGTTATATTGCTCGACTTCAACATAGTGGTAACTATTCTAAAGCTTGGTCTTCTTATCTGGATATAAACGAAGTAAGTGATAAGGCCTATTTCTTTGACTTTGGAAGTCT
>JAYQEC010000031.1:0-13392 GCA_038138645.1 Porticoccaceae bacterium
ACAGTTGCCAATTCTGGCTGACTAAACACAGCGGTTGGAATATTGTCATAATCCATTTGTGGCTTACTATCACCGTAGAGCTGCTCTAGTAGTAGCATTGATTCCTGTATGGCTACGGGGGTTAGCTGCACCCGATCAATCACATCGCCTAAGGCATAAATAGTGGGTTCTGCTGTTTGAAAGTATTTATCGACCATTATGGCACCATTGGCTTGGGTCTTGATGGCTGTATTTTCAAGTCCTAGCCCTTTGGTGTTGGCTTTACGCCCAGTGGCGTAGAGTGCAATACCCGCATCAATGGATTGGCCATTGTTCAAATGCAGGGTAAGATTATTTTTCTGTCCACTTATTGAGCTGACTTCTGTTTTAAGGTGGATATTAACGCCCTTGGCGATCATGCCTTCTGTAACCTTTTCAGAGCACTGTGGATCAAAAGTCTTTAATAATCTATCACCACGATAAATCAGATCGGTTGTAACGCCCAATCCATTGAGAATTCCAGCAAATTCAACAGCTATATAGCCGCCGCCAACAATCACTGCCCGTTGTGGCAAATGCTCAAGGGAGAACATTTCATTTGAGCTTATGGCCAACTCACTCCCTTCAAACTCTGGAATATAGGGCCAGCCACCGGTGGCTATAAGTATATTTTCCGCACTATAGGTTTGGCCGTTTATAGAGACCTGCTGTGGTCCCTTCAAGCATGCTCTACCCTTTATTATCTGTGCACCACTGTTCGTTAAAAGATTCTGGTAGATAGCGTTAAGACGATTAATTTCTTGGGTTTTATTGTTTCTAAGAGTTTGCCAGTTAAACTCCTGTGATGGCTGGATATTCCATCCATAGCCCTGACTGGCACGAAATAATTCAGGAAACTGTGAAGCATAAACAAAAAGTTTTTTAGGTACACAGCCAACATTAACACAGGTGCCGCCGAGATCGGATACTTCGGCAATAGCCACTTTTTTGCCTTTTGCCGCTGCCATACGGGCAGCTCTAACACCACCAGAGCCGGCTCCGATAACAAAAAGATCAAAGTCGTATTCTGTGGCCATGACTAATGCGTAGCGTCCAAATTAAACCAGTCGAGCTTCTTGTGCAGACTTACCACAGTGCCAACAATAATTAATGTCGGTGCCTTTGCCTCAGCCTCGCGAACGATTTTGGGTAATGTTTTTAAATTACCGGTAAATACTCGCTGCCGGTCAGAAGTGCCTTTTTCAATAAGCGCTATGGGTGTTTCTGTATCAAGCCCATGTTGTTGTAATTGTTGGCAAATGGTTTCAAGACCATTAAGTCCCATATAGAAAACCAATGTTTGATTAGGCTGAACCAGTTCTTGCCAGTTTAGTTCTAGCTTTCCTGAGCGATGGTGCCCAGCTATAAAGCGAACCGATTGTGCATGATCGCGATGAGTTAATGGTATACCTGCATAGCTGGCACAGCCCGATGCGGCAGTAATGCCGGGAACAACCTGAAAGGGAATGCCCTGCTCTGCTAGAGTTTCTAGTTCTTCTCCACCGCGGCCAAAGATAAATGGATCTCCGCCTTTTAAACGCACCACGCGATTGCCTTCAAGGGCATAATCAACCATCTTTTGATTAATATTCTCTTGAGTGACTGGATGATCCCCTGCGGTTTTTCCCACATAGATTCTGGTGGCATCTCGGCGCACTAAATTTAGTACCGGTTTAGAGACCAAACGATCATAAAGGACTATGTCTGCCTGTTGCATTAAACGAATGGCTTTAAAGGTTAGTAGATCAGGATCCCCTGGCCCACCACCAATTAGATAGACCTCTCCAGTTTTAAACTCCTCGGTAGTATCTAGCTTCTCTGTGAGTAGCTCTTCAGCCTTTTCTAAGTTATTGCTATAGGCCTGTTCAGCAATAGGTCCGCCAAAGACTTCTTCCCAGAATGCTTTGCGATCAGCTCCATTTGAAAATTTAGCTTTAACTTTTTCTCTAAAACTTCCAGCTAATGCTGCTAGTTTGCTCATGCCGGCAGGAAACAGACTCTCAAGTTGAGTGCGGATCAAGCGCACTAAAACAGGCGCATCACCCCCGCTAGAGATTGCGATCTGGATAGGTGATCGATCAACAATCGAGGGAAAGATAACCGTGGAATAACCGGGATCATCCACTACATTTGATAGCATATGAGCCTGTTGGGCATGCTTTGATACTTCTCGGTTGAGTTCAGGATCATTAGTAGCGGCAATAACCAATACAGCTTCAGGGTTATTCTCTATGTATTTTTGCTCATAGGGTGCGGTGATTAACTCTAGATTATGGATACCCTTTTTGGCATTGGTGTCCCTCATTTCGATAAGGTCAGCGCAATACTCTTTAGCCACTATAGTAATAAAGGCATCTGCTTCTGCCACCAGGCGAACCTTGCGCAAAGCGATTTCACCGCCGCCGATAACCATCACGCGGCGACATTTTAGATTATGAAATAAAGGTAAAAAATCCATTAGCTAATATGGGTTAATCCGCCCATTAAAGGCTGTAAAACTTCAGGTATAGCAACAGAGCCATCAGCCTGTTGGTGATTTTCAAGTACCGCAATTAGGGTTCGTCCTACGGCCAATCCTGAACCATTAAGTGTATGTACAAATTCGGTTTTCCCCTCAGCATTTCTAAATCGCGCTTTCATACGCCGCGCTTGGAAATCAGTAAAATTACTGCAAGATGAGATTTCTCTGTAGGTGTCCTGCGAGGGTAGCCAGACTTCAATATCGTAGGTTTTAGCTGCTGAGAACCCGAGATCACCACCACAGAGAACAACCGTTCTGTAGGGCAGCTCCAGCTTTTGCAGTAATGATTCTGCTTGAGCTGTGAGATCTTCATGCGCCTGAGCTGATTCGCTGGGGTGAACAAATTGCACCATCTCAACTTTTTCAAATTGATGCTGTCTAATCATGCCTCGGGTATCGCGCCCACTACTACCCGCTTCACTTCTAAAGCATGGCGTATGTGAGACATATTTTATTGGCAAATTCTCGACAATATCATTGCGATGAATATTAGTAACCGGCACTTCTGCTGTTGGAATTAGATAATAATTGCGTTCATCATCTAATTTAAATAAATCTTCTTCAAATTTGGGCAGCTGGCCAGTGCCAAACAATGAGTCAGCATTAACAATATAGGGAACATAAACTTCTTCATAGCCGTGTTCTTCAATATGCGTATTGAGCATAAACTGAGTTAGTGCACGATGCAGCCTAGCAACGCCGCCACTCATTTTGGCAAATCTTGAGCCAGTGATTTTAGCAGCAGTATCAAAATCTAGACCGCCCAGGTTAGCGCCCAAGTCAACATGATCTTTAACTTCAAAGTCAAAGCTTTTAGGGGTGCCCCAGCGTCTAACTTCAACATTATCCTCTTCATCTTGACCTGCAGGAACCGAAGCGTCGGGAATATTTGGCATTCCCTGAAGTAGCGAATCTAGTTGATTTTGCACCACAGCAAGAGCTGCATCTGCATCTGCGCTGGCTTTTTTAAGTTCGTCACCGCGAGCTTTTAGAGGTTCTATATCTTCCCCATTGGCCTTTGCTTGACCTATTAATTTGCCCATACTTTTTGCATAGGCATTTCGCTCTTGCTGTATTTTTTCAGCATTGAGTTGAAGCTCTTTACGTTGAGATTCTAAAGATAAAAATTCATCACAATTAAGCTCAAAACCTTTTACTTTTAGGCTTTCAGCAATGGTAGAGAGTTCTGAACGCAATAATTTCGCGTCAAGCATAGTAGTTCCTTACAGCAGTCGAGTTAGCCAAACGGCAACAATTATAGCCAGTAGGCATGCAAATACGGTAGAGATAACGTAGATCAATGCCAAAAATTGCCCGCCATTTTGCCACAAACTGATAGCATCAAGCGAGAATGTTGAGAAAGTTGTAAATGCACCTAGAAAACCAACCATCAATAGACTGCGTGCTTGATCTGGCATACCGCCGCGTTCAACAATAAGCACATACAGAATACCCATTAATAGGCTGCCAATCACATTGGCAGAAAAAGTCGCATAGGGAAATTTATAGGCACTGACTGGTAATAGGTAGCTACTGACCCAGTAACGACCCATAGCACCCAGTGCGCCACCTATAGCAATTGATAACCAATGCATTAGTTATTTTCCTTTTGTTGTTTATCAAGCGATCTTAGATAAGCTAGCTTTTCTGCTATTTTACCTTCAAGTCCACGCTCTGTGGGAAAATAATACTGTTTATCTTGCAATGCTTCAGGCAGGTAATTTTCATCTGCAGCATAGGCTCCCTCTTCATTATGTGCATAGCGATAGTTTTTACCATAATCTAATTCTTTCATCAGTTTGGTGGGTGCATTTCTTAAATGCATGGGCACTTCATAACTGGGTAAGGATTTGACGTCAGCCATAGCCGCTTTAAAGGCGTTATAAACTGCATTACTTTTTGCAGCAACTGCTAAATAGACAGTGGCCTGTGCTAATGCTAACTCACCTTCAGGACTGCCTAATCGCTCCTGTGATTGGCTGGCATTAAGAGTAATTTCCAAAGCCCGCGGATCGGCATTGCCAATATCTTCACTGGCAATTCGAACTAATCTTCTGGCTATATAAAGTGGGTCGCAGCCTCCGTCTAGCATGCGACAAAGCCAATAAAGTGAGGCATCAGGATCACTGCCGCGTACCGATTTATGAAGAGCGGAAATCTGATCGTAAAAATATTCACCTTTATTATCGAAGCGCCGCATATCACCGGCCAGAATTTGTTGCACGATTTCAATATCAATAATGGAGCTATTATCTGCCACAAGGTCTGTGGCAATTTCTAATAAATTAAGTGCGCGCCGAGCATCACCGTCGGCCGCATTAGCCAATAGGTCTAATGCCTTAGCCTCAAGGGTTAGGCTAGAATTATCCACCGTAGTTAATGTCTTTAATGCGGTATTTATAATGCCTTTAATATCCTCTATCTCAAGAGACTTTAAAACATATACGCGGCAGCGCGATAGCAATGCATTATTCAGTTCAAAAGATGGATTTTCGGTAGTAGCGCCAACAAAAATAAGCGTCCCATCTTCTATAAATGGCAGAAAAGCATCCTGTTGAGATTTGTTAAATCGATGTACCTCATCAACAAATAATACAGTTTTTCGTTGATGAATATTTCGCTGTTGTTGAGCGGTGGCAATAGCCGCCCTAATCTCTTTAACGCCAGATAAAACCGCCGAAATAGATTCGAAATACGCATCTGCTGAATCAGCAATAATTTTTGCTAAGGTGGTTTTACCCACCCCAGGTGGCCCCCAAAGGATCATGGAGTGGGGAATGCCGCTGCTTATGGCT
This sequence comes from Porticoccaceae bacterium, assembly GCA_038138645.1. GTDB lineage: Bacteria > Pseudomonadota > Gammaproteobacteria > Pseudomonadales > Porticoccaceae > HTCC2207. Next base: position 5,335 of record JAYQEC010000031.1, read on the forward strand.
TCTCTTAGCGGTTTGCCCTGAGTTAACAGATGTAACTGACCGACAAAATTATCAAGGCTTGCTGGTCTTTGTTTGGATGCCAGGGGTTGGTACCCAGACTGGGTAAAAAGATCATCTGGCATGATTAATAATATCCACACCCTGGGGTATATCGAAAATAAAAGTTGTTCTTGCCAATTGCGGATTAACTGTTACTTGGGACAGTGTTAATTGAGTGTTTTGCCCAAAATTATCCTGATAATCTATGTGGCTTAAGATATTGTCGATAAACCGAAGCTGAATGCCTGCGAATAAAGCATTCTTTTGTTTAGGTACAAGAGAAAAACTATTGTCAGTGATATGGGTGACAGTAAAATCAGCATTTAATTGATTGAGATTGCCCAATAAAATACTGATTGGATTAGTCTTAAAGTCAGCGCTAAAAGATTGAATAATCACCTGCTCAAGATCTGGATCATAGAGCCAAACCCGCTCGCCATCACTGATAATTAACTGCGCTGTGGGTGTAACCACATTCCAACGTAGCTGATTGGGCTTTTTCAAACTCAAATTGCCCGTTAAGCGTTGATATACATTGTTATCCTGATCCTTAATATTCTGTGTGAAATCAGCGCTCAGACTATTAATCGGTGCAAGTAACTGTTGCAAGGACTGAGCTGCTGTTTCAGCAGTTGCGGAATTTGCTGTGATAGATAGGCTTAAGAAACTAAATAACCCAATATACAATAAAGTCTTTAGGTACATTGCAGTTAATGATTACCCGATGGCGCTAAAACTTCACGGCTACCATTACTGCCCATAGGGCTTACAACACCACTGGCCTCCATCTGTTCAATAAGCCTTGCCGCTCGGTTATAGCCGACACGCAATTTACGTTGTACAGAGGAAATCGAAGCTTTACGTGTTTCAAGAACAAATGCTACCGCCTCATCATACAAGGGATCGCCCTCCCCATCCTCTTGGCCTTCATCACTGGCGCTAAAGCCAGGGACAACGACACCAGAACTGGCTGATTCATCAGTAATCTCATCAAGGTAATTGGGTTGGCCGCGACGCTTCCAGTCGGCAACCACCTTGTGGACCTCATGGTCATCAACAAAGGCACCATGTATGCGCTCTGGTACGCTGGTACCTGGTGGTAGATAAAGCATATCACCATGACCCAGTAACTGCTCTGCACCACCTTGATCAAGGATAGTTCTTGAATCAATCTTTGATGATACTTGGAAGCCAATACGCGAAGGCACATTAGCTTTAATAAGACCGGTTATAACATCCACCGATGGGCGCTGTGTTGCAAGAATTAGGTGAATACCTGCTGCCCTCGCCTTTTGAGCGATTCTCGCAATAAGCTGTTCAACTTTTTTACCGACAATCATCATCATATCGGCAAATTCATCAACCACCACTACAATATAGGGCAGTGTTTCAAGGGTTGGCGCCTCCGGTGGTTCCTGTGTTTCATCCCAGCCCATCTCCTCTGGGTTAAATACCCAGAGCGGATCGGTAATAGGATTACCTGATTTATTGGCATCCTCAATTTTACGGTTATAACCAGCAATATTACGTACACCCAGTGCCGCCATTAGTTTATAGCGGCGCTCCATTTCCCCTACACACCAGCGCAGACCGCTAGAGGCATCTTTCATATCGGTAATCACAGGCGTTAATAGATGCGGAATATCATCATAAACTGATAGTTCAAGCATTTTGGGGTCAATCAGTATTAGTTTGACTTCCTCTGGCGAAGCCTTAAACAAGAGGCTTAAAAGCATCGCATTAATACCTACGGATTTACCAGAACCAGTCGTACCTGCGACCAAAAGGTGCGGCATTTTCGCTAGATCAGCAACCACAGGAACCCCAGCAATATCGTTGCCCAGAGCCAAGGTTAATGGTGAGTTGGAGCTGTCGTAGGCATCTGAGGTTAGCACTTCGCTAAGACGAACCATCTCACGGGTTTCATTAGGAATTTCAATGCCCACCACCGACTTACCCTGAATAACTTCAACCACCCGAACACTAATAACTGCCATAGATCTTGCTAAGTCTTTTGCTAGACCGCTAATACGGCTGACCTTGATGCCCGCGGCGGGTTGGATTTCAAAGCGAGTTACCACTGGGCCTGGCAAAACTTCAACCACAGTAGCGCTAATGCCAAAGTCTTGAAGTTTTACTTCTAACAGGCGCGACATATGCTCAAGAGATTCGTTTGAAAAACCAGTGCTTTGCGACTTGTCTTGCATATCAAGTAGATTAAGTGGTGGTAAAACCCCGACTAATTTCTCATCAACAAAAAGCGGCTGTTGCTTCTCTTTTTCCACTCGTTTACTGACTTTTGCTTTAGCCTCAGGCGGGCTAATAGTGACAGGAGTTCGCTTAAGTTTCTTTTTACTTGCAGCTTCGACTTTAACACTGCGTTCAGCCTTAGCCTCTCTGGCAATACTTTTCTCTACCTGCTTGCGTCTAAACTCAGTAAAGCTACGCGAAACCCAGCCGGCGAAGGTGATAGATGCTGATCCTAATGAGTCAATTAAAAGAATCCAGGAGATTTCAGCAAAAACAGTCAGGCCAAATAGAAAAAGAGCTAGCAGAATAACGCTTGCACCAGTATAGCTAAATACTTCGAGTACAGATTCGCTAATAGTTTTACCTAGAACCCCACCAAAACCCGATGGATAACTGGTTAAGCTATCATTAAATTGAATATTAGCTAACGAAGTTGCACTCACCATAACTAAGACAAAGCCAATCATGCGCAAGCTAAAGGTAACTGAATCAAAGGGTAATGCTTCTTTGAGTAAACAGGTGCGAAGTATTTGTAGTGCTCTAGCCGCAAGCAATAAAGGAAATAGATAAGCCATTGCGCCAAACAAATTAAATAATATATCGGCAAATAAGGCCCCTGCTGGACCGATGGCATTGACTACCTGTTGATTGGTTGCCGTTTTAGACCAGCCTGGATCAGCAGAAGAATAACTTAATAGAGCGACCATCATAATCAAACAGAGTGCAATTGAGCCTATAAGTGCGCCCTCTGTAATTAGCTGTTTCGACCTTGAATCATTGTTGGTTTGTGCGCTGGGAGTCGAGTTTTTATCTTTAGTTTTTTTATTACTCAATGGAGTAGTCCCTGTTTGCTCTATAAAGGCTTAATTGTAGCTTACTTTAACGTAAACACCATGTCCTGTCTCACGATATTAATAGACTATATAAAGAATATAAAAAAGTAATTGGTGAGTTCTACAGGAAAGATTATCATAGCAACCTTACAGATAGAAATATCCGCTAACGTTACTACTAAAACCAGAGAAAACATTATGTCTGACACGCAACATTATCCCCTTATTATTCTGGGCTCAGGCCCTGCTGGCTGGACTGCCGCAGTATATGCAGCAAGAGCTAATTTAAATCCTGTTGTTATTACTGGTATTCAACAGGGTGGACAGCTAACCACTACCACTGATGTCGATAACTGGCCAGGTGATGATGAGGGCGTTCAGGGTCCAGATCTTATGGCGAGAATGCAGCGTCATGCAGAGCGTTTTGATACCCAGACAATTTTTGACCATATCGAAAAGGTTGAACTAACAGAGCGTCCATTTAAGCTTGAAGGTACGCAATCCTATACCTGTGATTCATTAATTATCGCTACAGGCGCATCGGCACAGTATCTTGGCCTACCCTCTGAGGAAGCCTTTATGGGTAAAGGCGTTTCAGCCTGCGCAACCTGTGATGGCTTCTTTTATAGAAATAAAAAGGTTGCTGTTATTGGTGGGGGTAATACTGCGGTTGAAGAGGCATTATATCTGTCCAATATATGTTCAGAAGTTGTATTAGTGCATCGTCGTGACTCATTGCGCGCCGAAAAAATGCTTCAGGATAAGCTGTTTGAAAAAGAACGCGATGGCAATATTAGTATTGAGTGGAATCATAATCTTAAGGAAGTTCTGGGTGATGATGCCGGCGTTACAGGCCTTGAATTAGCAGACAACGAGGGCAATACCAAGCAAATTGATGTGGCTGGGGTATTTATAGCTATTGGACACAAGCCAAATACAGATATCTTTGCTGACCAGCTGGATATGAAAGATGGTTATATCACTATTGCAGGTGGTATGGCTGGTAATGCCACTGAAACTAGCATTAAGGGCGTATTTGCTGCTGGCGACGTAGCTGATCATGTGTACCGTCAAGCGGTTACCTCTGCCGGAACCGGGTGTATGGCCGCACTTGATGCTGAAAGATTTCTCGACGACTAATGCAATTAGCCGTATTAGATGCTCAAAATCCACAATTTCCAGACCCTAATACGGCTTTAGAAGATCCTGATGGATTACTTGCTGCTGGCGGTAATCTTGAGCCTAAGACCCTTCTCTCTGCCTACTACCAAGGGATCTTCCCTTGGTATAGCCAAGGCGACCCGCTACTATGGTGGTCCCCCAGTGTGCGCTGCCTTATAAAACCTGAAGAATTACATATTTCAAAAAGCCTAAAAAAAATGATTAGGCAAAAAGACTTTACAATTTCCTTTGATCAATCATTTGAGGCCGTAATTACGGCCTGCTCACGCGCTGACACTGATCAGGAAACATGGATTGATCAAGAAATGATTGATGCCTACAGCGAATTGCATCAGTTGGGACATGCGCACTCGGTTGAGGTTTGGCGCGATAATAAGCTTATCGGAGGGGCTTATGGGGTAGCGATTGGCGCAGTTTTTTGTGGTGAATCCATGTTTAGTCGCCAACCAAGCTCCTCAAAAATAGCCTTAGCTTACCTTTCTAAACACTTGATAAATTTAGGATTTAACTGGATAGATTGCCAGCTTGAAACTGACCATTTGCTTAGTATGGGTGCGCAGTTATTATCTAGGAACAAATTCTTGCAACTATTACAAAACAATAGAAATCATAGAATTGAATGGCAGAATGCTCAAGCATACTAATCTGAATGGTTTAATTTGAGACAAAATCACTTTGCTATCTTTGATGATTTAAGGCAAACTGCGCGCTTTTCACAACCTACTATAATTAATTTATGGCTAAAGAAGATCATATAGAATTTGACGGTGAGGTTATCGATACCCTGCCTAATACCATGTTCCGAGTAAAGCTCGAGAACGATCATGTTATTACCGCACATATTTCGGGCAAAATGCGTAAGCACTATATTCGCATTTTGACGGGTGACAAGGTTAAGGTTGAAATGACACCTTATGACCTTACCAAGGGAAGAATCACCTTCCGCGAGCGATAGTAGCTCTTCCTGTGGAGCTTTCTACCTTTTGTTATTACTAGGCCTCGGAAAGCTCCATAGCATCAATACTGATTTTTAGTGCATCATTAGCAACAGTTACATGAACAGTGCCTCCGCGCTGGCTTAGTGCGCCAAACAGCACCTCCTCTGCTAACGGCTTTTTAATCTTTTCCTGAATTAATCTATCCATAGGTCTTGCACCCATCTTGGTGTCGTAGCCTTGAATCGCCAACCAGTTGCGCGCCTCCTCATCAACGGTAAGGAATACTTTTTTATCATCCAACTGACGCTGGAGTTTAACCAGGAATTTATCGACTACTGTCTTAATTACTTCAGGCGGAAGACTGCCGAACTGCACAACAGAATCAAGACGGTTTCTAAATTCAGGAGTAAAGGTCTTTTTAATATCTTCCATTGCGTCAGTGCTATGGTCCTGAGTAGAGAATCCAATAGAGGCTCTATTTAAACTCTCAGCCCCAGCATTGGTTGTCATAATTAATATCACATTACGGAAATCAGTTTTGCGACCGTTATTATCGGTTAGGGTGCCGTGATCCATAACCTGTAGCAATAAATTAAAGATATCAGGATGGGCTTTTTCAACTTCATCTAATAAGACCACCGAATGGGGTTGTTGCGCCACAGCTTCTGTTAATAGGCCGCCCTGATCAAAGCCCACATAGCCAGGAGGCGCACCGATTAGGCGTGAAACTGCATGTCGTTCCATATACTCTGACATATCGAATCTAATTAAAGGAATACCCATTAGTTTTGATAACTGACGACTCATCTCGGTTTTACCCACGCCCGTGGGTCCTGCAAACAGGAAACTACCTATGGGGCGCTCACCCTCTCTTAGCCCTGCCCTAGCCAATTTGATGGATGTAGTAAGAGCATCAATTGCAGAATCCTGACCGAATACAACGAGCTTGAGCTGATCAACCAGACCTTCAAGTTTAGATTTATCCGAGGAGGATACAGTTTTTGCCGGAATTTGAGCGATTTTTGCGACAATCATTTCAATATCGGTAACACCAATGGTTTTTTTCTGACGACTCTTTGGCTGAAGTCGTTGATTGGCAGCTGCCTCATCAATTACATCAATGGCCTTATCGGGCAGAAAACGATCGGTAATATGTTTACTAGACAGCTCAGCTGCAGCCTTTAGTGCGGTATTGGTGTATTTAAGATCATGGTGGCTTTCAAATTTATCGCGCAAACCCTTAAGAATTTGATAGGTCTCTGCCACAGAGGGTTCACTGATATCCACTTTCTGAAAGCGACGAGACAGTGCACGATCCTTATCAAAAATTTCTCTGTATTCCTGAAAGGTTGTGGAGCCAAAGCAGCGCAAATCACCTGCAGAAAGTAATGGCTTTAGCAAATTAGATGCATCCATAACGCCACCAGAGGCTGACCCAGCACCAATAATGGTATGAATTTCATCGATAAACAGAATACTTTTCTTTATTGCCAATAACTCAGAAATTAAACCCTTGAGACGTTTCTCAAAGTCACCTCTATACTTAGTCCCCGCAAGCAATGCACCCAGATCCAAGGAATACAGACTGTAGTCCAACAATGGCTCAGATGCCTGTTTGTTGACTATTAGCTGTGCTAAACCCTCGGCTATAGCCGTTTTTCCTACACCGGACTCGCCCACGAGTAGCGGGTTATTCTTACGTCTTCGTATCAGTGTCTGACTGACACGATCTAACTCATCTGTACGACCCACTAAGGGATCCAGAAGCCCCTGCTTTGCCTGTTCATTAAGATTAACTGTGAACTGTTCCAGTAAGCTTGGTGCGCTTTTAGTAGATGCTTCATCGCCATCACCCTGAGGTAAAGCATTATCATCACCCTCGATTTCAAGCGATTCATCACCAACCTTTGAGATGCCATGGGAGATATAGTTAACCACATCGATACGCGCGACATTTTGCAGTCTTAAAAAATAAACTGCCTGACTCTCCTGTTCACTGAAAATAGCGACAATCACATTAGCACCGACAACCTCTTCATTGGTTGATGAGCTAACTTGAAAAACTGCTCGTTGCAGAACGCGCTGAAAGCCATGAGTAGGCTGTATATCAATATCTTCTTGAGTCGCTGGTATTTTGGAGATGGTTGCATCAATAAATTCAATCAAATCTTGACGTAAGATACTTAAATCTACACCACAGGCTCGCAATACACTGATCGCTGAAGGATCGTCTAACAGGGCCAGCAACAGATGTTCTACGGTCATAAATTCATGACGCTTATCCTGAGCACTACGAAATGCACGATTTAGGGTAACTTCTAATTCTTTACTCAGCATATTAATTACTCACCATCTTCACAGGGCTCAAACTCACAACGCAGTGGATGTTCATGGTCCTGCGCAAATTGATTAACCATTGCGGTCTTAGTGGCCGCTACATCTTCAGTATAAATGCCGCAAATACCTTTGCCTGCATTGTGAATTTCTAACATAATTTTTGTCGCTTTTTCTGTTGAGTGAAAGAAAAAAAGCTGTAATAGCTCAACCACAAAATCCATTGGCGTGTAATCATCATTTAATAACACCACCTGATACATTTTAGGTTCTTTTAATTGAGGTTCAGCAACCTGAACTGCAGTATCACCATCATCAAAAAAAGGGACCTGATCTTTGTTACTCATTTTATTATGACCATGTGATTATTACGTTAACTGTGTAATTTTATACCACAACATGGGTTCAAGGTGTAAATTTGCATCAAATAAAGCCCAGTCATAGCCTACAGTTTTACAAATAACATCTATACTTATTACAAG
>JAYQEC010000032.1:0-7802 GCA_038138645.1 Porticoccaceae bacterium
GCCACATTTGAGTTGTTTAAAACCCCATCATACCTAATTGACTCAAATGACAAAATCATTTTTTTTGATGCCAATGTGGTCAACTGTTCAAAGGCAGACAATTCTACTTATGAACCAAGTTGCCCCTAAGTCGAACACAGCGATCACAGGCATTGCGCCTATAGTGCTAAATTCGCTACCTAATATGCCGCTAATATTAGCTAAGGCAGCGGTAAAATCGGGCAGGTATCGCATTGGAGACAGTCTTCCTAAAATAAGTGCTCAATGGGAAAATATGATTTTGGATGCCCAGCATCTTGCAAAATATAATCAAGTCTGTGGTTTTTCTGAGCATAAATTGCCTGCTACCTATCTCTGGACTCGAGCATTTCCATTAATTATGCGCATTCTTGTTTCAAAACAGTTTCCATTACCAGCTATGGGGCAGGTGCATTTAAGAAATCAAATTGCAGTTCATAAGTCGTTTGATATCAATAAAAGCATTTCTCTTACAGCAACTGTAGATCACTCTGAGCTTTCCTCAAAGGGCTTGGAGTGGTCTATACAAATAACAGCAGAGGTAGAGGGGGTATCGGTATGGTCGAGTCAGTCGACTTTTCTACACCGATGTAAAACTGGCATTGAGCGCAGTTCAAAAATAATAGAAAACGCCGATGGTGAATCACAACAATGGACCTTAACTAAAGACTTAGGCCGACGTTATGCAGCAATTTCTGGGGATTACAATCCCATCCATCTCGGTGCACTGAGTGCCAAAATTTTTGGTTTTAAGAAAGCTATTGCTCATGGTATGTGGAGTAAGGCACGCTGCTTGGCAGCACTTGATGCTGTCACCCCAGAGTCTGGGTATCAAGTCAGTGTTAATTTCTTAAAGCCAGTTTATTTACCATCAACAGTTAGTTTCTATGCCAATTCAGAGGAGAGTGGACAGAACTTTTTTCTCTACGACTCCAGTGGTGAGCATAGACATTTACAGGGTTCAATTTCATAGGTAACGATTCATGTCAGACTTTAAAGTGCCAGTAAACGACTATTTATTCCTCTTCAATGATGTGCTCGATATGCAAAAAAATTATCAGCGTATTGAGGGCGGAGATCAGGCTACGCCAGATATGCTGGAAGCGATCTTTTCAGAGGGAGCAAAATTCTGTGAAAATGAATTAGCCCCGCTTTACCAGTCGGGTGATGATGGTTGTCAGTGGGATCAGGGTAATGTCACAACGCCTAAGGGATTTAAAGAAGCCTATAGCCAATATATTGCATCGGGTTGGCCTTCTCTAACGGGTAGCCCAGAATTTGGTGGTCAAGGCTTACCCACCTCTGTGAGCTCTGCATTTAATGAAATGCTTAATACCGCAAACTGGGCCTGGGCTATGTATCCTGGATTGAGTGAAGGTGCAGTCGCAACCCTAGAGGATCATGGTACTGAAGAGCAAAAAAATACCTATCTATCGAAACTAATTAGTGGTGTTTGGAGCGGCACCATGTGCCTAACAGAGGCCCATTGCGGTACTGATTTAGGACAGATGAAAACCAAAGCAGTCCCAAATGAAGATGGTAGTTACAAGATTAATGGTACCAAGATATTTATTAGTGCCGGTGAACATGATTTAACAGAAAATATTGTCCACATTGTATTGGCAAAACTGCCTGATGCACCTGAGGGTACAAAAGGTATTTCACTGTTTATTATTCCAAAATTTCTGCCTGCTGCCGATGGCTCTGTCGGTGAACGCAATGGTGTTAATTGCGGTTCGATCGAGCATAAAATGGGCATTCATGGTAATGCCACGGCGGTATTAAATTTTGACGATGCCACAGGCTTTTTGATCGGTTCTCCCCATTCCGGTCTTAGCGCTATGTTTACCTATATGAATGTAGCTCGCATTGGTACAGCGAGTCAGGGCACGGCAGCAGCAGAACGTTCTTATCAGGGTGCGTCGGCTTATGCGGTCGAACGATTAGCAATGCGATCCCTATCTGGCGTTAAAAATCCTGATGGCGCAGCAGACCCCATCGTCTGTCATCCAGATGTTAGAAAAATGTTACTTACCCAACGCGTGATTGCCGAGGGCAGTCGTGCCATGGTTTGTTATGCCAGCCAATTTGCTGACCTCTACACCTCTGCCAAAACTCAGGAAGAGCAGCAGTACGGCGAAAATCGATTAGGTTTTTGTACGCCTATTCTTAAGGGTTTTATTACTGAACAGGGTGTTGTAGCTGCAAACTATGGTGTTCAGGTGTTTGGTGGCCATGGCTACATTAAAGAGTGGGGTATGGAGCAGATTCTTCGCGACAGTCGAATTGCCACTATTTATGAGGGCACCACGGGCGTTCAAGCCTTAGATCTTATCGGTCGTAAGACCTTACTCGATAAGTTCAAGCAGCTTAAAATATTTACCACTGAAATGCGTCAGTTTGTTATGCCTTTACTATTGTCTTCTAAGACGTCTAAAACAATGCGTAAGTACGCATGGAAAACTTTAAAAATGAGTCTAAAGTGGCGATATCTAGCCTTCAGAATGGCACTGCAGGCAAAACGTGATAAGGATTCAATTGGTGCAGGTTCAGTAGACTTTTTAATGTTCTCTGGCTATGCCTTTATGTCCTATATGTGGGTAATGATGGCTGCTAAAGCTGAGCAAAAATTGGAAAGTTCAGAGGGTGATAAGCAGTTTAATCAGGATAAGTTATTAACTGCAGAATTCTTCTTTGAACGCTATTTGCCGCAATCTGATGTGCATGCCAAAACCATAACAGCAAACTTGGGATCATTGATGGCAATGCCCAATAGCTATTTTGCTGATTCCTAGCTAATGCAGGGTTTTATATTGATTGAGCCAGTCCAACTCCGCTAGTAATCAATAGTAAAAATCCAATATTGCGATAGAAGCTGCGATTATCTCGTTGCAACAACCACTGGTGTGTCTTAAGCCCTATAAGATGACCTATGCCAGCAAAGGGAAGTAGTAGAAGTGCATTAACCAGTTGTAAATCCACATCAGCGTATGCCAGAGCACCTAGCTTGATGCTCACTAAAACAAACCAAATAACAAACAGAGTTGAACGATATTCATGGGGTTTAATATAGCGCATAGCCACAGCAATAATTAAGGGGCCGCCTACTAAAGATGTCCCGCTAATATAGGCGCCAAAAATCAAAAATATAAAATCCATAAATCGATTATTGCTGCGCATGGGCTTATCAAAAATATAGGTCAGAGAATAGGCTGCAATTAACACAAAGATAATAATATTGGTGAGTTCTGCTGGTAGTACTAACAGACCAATTACACCAGCTATTTTAGGAATAATCATTATCGCCATGCTGTAGCGAATAAACCACCAGTTAACTTCTGTCTTAATATGCTTTTCATTGTTGTTGGGTGACTTATTTTTTAAATGATCACCAATAACAGTGGTACTCGCAAAAAACAAAAGATGAATTGAGATAATCGGTAAAAATACCAGTGGGTCATCTAAAACAAGCAGGAGAAACGGTAAGGTAAATAGTGCACCACCAAAGCCTATGCCAGAACGAACAAAGCCGCTCCAGGCAAAAATGAGTGCGATTGCTGCGAGTTGAATAAAGCTGAGGTCAATCATTAAAATTTTGGCTTAGCAGCATCCACAGCTTGGTGACTGTCCGCTAGCACTTGATGACTCGGGGGCATCGCAAATAGAAATAACCTCCACCTCAAAATGTAGGTTTTTTCCAGCTAGTGGGTGATTCATATCCACATCAGCGTTAAATTTACCCACTTTGATAATTGTGCCATGTCGCACGCCAGTATCAGTATTGACTTTAATCTGTTTTCCTGCGGATAGTTTGCCTTCGTGCTTAAGGTATTTTACCGGTATGCGTTGGGTATTATTAATATTTCTTAAGCCATAGGCCTCTGCAGGCATTAATGAAAAGGATAACTTCTGACCTTTTGTTGCCTTGCTTAACTGAGATTCAAATCCACTTGGCATTTGACCCCGACCATGGGTATAAACTAAGGGCTTATTTTTCTCGTAAGTATTCTCGATAATTTGTTGATTATCGTCTGTTAGGCTGTAGTGGACAGTAACGACTTTGTTTGATGAAATATACATAAATTATCCTTTGATAAGTAACCTATTATAACATCATATCCTTAAGCTGGGACCTAGTTTTACAATGAAAGATACCCCTAAAAATACTTCAGTTGATAGCTCGGAGCGCTTTGAATCAATGCTTGAAGAGGGAGTGGTACCACTGTCCGGAAAAGGGGCTCATTTTTCAGCCGTAAAAACAAAACAAACACCGGGTTTAGTTGAGCGCAGAAAGGCCGCTCAACTGGATGACCAGTCAGGTAGTAATAGGCTTGACGCGGGTGCCAATATTAAGCAGCTAGACCCATTTGATGTTTTGTCCTTTGTGCGTCCTGGCGTTCAGCACGGAGTCTATAAAAATCTTCGTCTAGGTAAATATGAAATTCAAGCATCTTTAGATCTGCATGGCCGCACCGTGGATCAGGCGCGGCATGATGTGTGGCGTTTTCTTGAGGATGGTTTTGCTCAGGGTATTCGGTGCTGTTTAATTACCCATGGTAAGGGGCAGGGTAGAGAAGAGCCTGCAAAGATCAAAAGTTGTGTTAATCATTGGTTGCCCCAGTTTAGTTATGTGCTTGCTTTCCATTCGGCGCAAAAGATGCATGGTGGCCTTGGCGCGACCTATATACTGCTGAGTAAAAGTGCAGCATCAAAACAGAAAACAGCAAGACAGCACCAGCATCGAGGAAATAAAAGTTAACAGCAATCCAATCAGATATTTACCCCGTAGGGAATTTTATAAAGGGGTGAATAATAGTCGTGAAAAACTTATTAACAGGATTGCTAAACAAAGATAGAAGCGCTTGGCTGGCACCAGTCGCAATGCTACTTGCATTAGCGATCCCCAATAACTTTATCATCCTTAAATTTCTTACCGCTATTCTTGCTCTAGGGTTGTTCTACAGCGCGGTGACTTCATCAAAGCACTTTAAGAGTTTTGTCAAATGAGCTTCTCATGGGGCCTAATAGTCGATGCAATGCTGATGGGGCTTGCTCCCATGCTTTTAATTGCAACCCTTGGATGGCTCTATAGTATTTGGGCGGATGAAGTGAGCATCGTATCGCCACTATGGCCATTGATGGTATTAAGTTCGGTTTTTTCCTACGCAAAGTTTTTTGATGCACAGAGTGATTTGTTGCTGGTTGTTCAAGCGATGGTCGGGTTGTGGGCACTACGCATGGGCTACTTTTTATTTATCCGCAATATTAATCGACCCGAAGACCGTCAATATCGATTGATGCGTCAACAAACTACTTCATTGTTTCATCTTAAAAGCCTTCTTTTAATTTTCTATGGTCATGTACTGTCAGCATGGATTGCAAGCTGGTTATTTATTGTTATCTGTTACCATATCGCTGCTGGCACTTTGCAATGGACTATCTACCAAAACGTTGCCATCGTTCTGTGGGGGTTTGGGCTTCTTGTACAGTCTGTGGCTGATTACCAACTTTATAAATACAGTCGAGAAATCCAAGTTGTAGGAGGCACCTACGAAAGGGGATTATGGCGCTACAGCCGTCATCCTAACTATTTTGCGGAATGTTTTATTTGGTGGGCATGGTGTTTGCTGGCACTGCCAACGGGCAATATTTTAGCCATTATTTCCCCCGCCTTTATGACCTACCTGATGGTTAAAATTAAGGCAAATCAGGCGGTAGAAGAAGAGATAGCCTCTAGACGTCCAGATTATAAAAAATATATTAGCACCACAAGTTTTATGGTGCCTTGGCGCCCCAAATTTTAGTCCTTGGTTACCCAGTTTCTAATTCTGAAAGCACCTCAAATACTCCATCCATTAACGCTTTAATCTGTTTATTGGTCATAATAAATGGCGGCATAAGATAGACCAGCTTACCAAAGGGTCTTACCCATACAGCCTTTTCCACAAATTTCTTCTGAATTTCTGCAAGGTTAACCGCCTGCTTCATTTCAATCACCGCTATGGCGCCTATACATCTTGTGGTGGCTACCGATTCTAGAGAGTTAAATGCCTTTAGCTCAGCGGTAAATGCAGTTTCAATTCGTTTAATATTGGCTTGCCAGTCTTGGCTAAGCAGCAAATCAATACTTGCATTAGCCACCGAGCAAGCAAGAGGATTGCCCATAAATGTTGGGCCATGCATAAAGCATCCAGCTTCACCCTCACAAATACCCTGACTGACTTCGTCCGAGCAGAGGGTAGCGGCTAATGTCATATAGCCACCGGTTAGTGATTTGCCTAGGCACATAATATCCGGACTAATTTCTGCCCATTCACAGGCAAAAAGTTTTCCTGTGCGACCAAAACCAGTGGCGATTTCGTCGGCAATTAGCAGAATATGGTATTCACTGCACAGGGCTCGCACTTGACGCAGATAGTCGGGAGAATAAAAGTGCATACCACCCGCGCCTTGAACAATAGGCTCCAATATAACAGCTGCTATTTGTTGGTGATTGGCTTCAATAATAGCTTTAAACTCTGCAATATCCTCTTCTTTAAAAGGTTGATCGAAAGTAGTCTGTGGCTTAGGTGCAAAATAATGCTCAGGAAGCACCTGATTGAACATATGATGCATACCATTTTGCGGATCGCATACGGACATGGCAGCAAAGGTATCACCATGGTAACCCCCGCGAAGGCTGAGTAATTTATTTTTTTGAGGCTGTTTTTTTGAAATCCAATATTGAAATGCCATTTTGATGGCAACCTCAACACTTACGGAACCTGAATCAGATAAAAAAACCTTGGTTAGCCCCTCAGGGGTTAGCTCAACCAGTTTTTCACAGAGTGTAACGGCAGGCGAGTGAGTAATACCACCAAACATAACATGGCTCATACGATCGATTTGATCTTTTGCCGCTTGGTTTAAAACCGGATGGTTGTATCCATGAATAGCACACCACCATGAAGCCATGCCATCGATAAGCTGTCTGCCATTTTCTAGTTTGAGATAGACACCTTCTGCAGAGCTTACCTCGTAAGCAGGAATGGGATCGGTAAGAGACGAGTAGGGGTGCCAGACATATTGCTGATCTTTGCGAATAATGTCAGATTCATTATTTTTGAGCGTCACCTAGTTTGTCTTCCTCTTTTCTGATTGAGTCGCGTCTTATTATGCATTACGAAATAATGATGCGATTGTAGCAAATTATATGCTTTTATTTTTTGTTTTTGGTTGGTGGTTATTCTCTTTGCCACTACAATGGCGGCTCCGGAAACTATGAGATTTCAAATGCTCAGTAAGAAAAATCAACTTGAAGCCAATAAATTGCAAAAGCGCTTGCGTCGCAATGTGGGTAATGCCATTGCCGATTACAATATGATTGAAGCAGGTGATAGGGTCATGGTCTGCCTCTCGGGGGGGAAGGATTCTTATGCTATGTTGGATATTCTGATGAATCTACAGGCGAGCGCACCCATTGATTTTGAACTTGTTGCAGTCAATTTAGATCAAAAACAACCAGGTTTTCCCACTGAAGTTTTGCCAAATTATCTTCAAGGGTTGGGTGTTGAATATCATATTCTAGAAAAGGATACCTATAGCATTGTGACCAGTAAGGTCCCCGAGGATAAAACCTACTGTGGACTCTGTTCGCGATTGCGTCGTGGAACATTATATGGGTTTGCGCAAAAAATTGGTGCCACCAAAGTGGCATTGGGTCATCATCGTGATGATATCGTTGAGACCCTGTTTCTCAATATGTTCTATCAGGGTAAATTAAAAGCCATGCCTCCTAAGCTGCT
>JAYQEC010000032.1:7902-13170 GCA_038138645.1 Porticoccaceae bacterium
GCGCAAAGTCAATGGGTCAGGTTGTTGAAGTCGGGCAAAAATTAGGCAATAGCTTCAATCTTCGACTGGCGGTTGCAAGTGACTATGAATCTGGGGATATCCAATATAGCTCATCCGAAGAAATCGAAGTTGATTCAGTTTTATCTGGTGATATAGGTCAGTGGAATGCAAGTCATTCTTCATTGCTTATCGATTATCATCCTTGGAAAGGGAATTTTCGTCTAACTCTTGGATTAACCGATAGCTCGCTCACTTGGTCAGTAGTCAACAGTGATGTTGAGTCATTTACCATTAACGGTAATCCAACACCTCAGAATGTTGTAGATTCTACTGAATTAGAGATTCAGTTTACGGATGGTATGTCACCTTATTTTGGTATTGGTTGGGCATCAGGGTTTGATAAGGAAAAAGGTTTCTCTTTTAATGGTGATTTTGGTGTCATGGCGACCTCTGACTTTGTGGTCTTATTTGATGCTAACTGTGTTACTGGGCAGATTTTTTCCTCAGAATGTCAGCAGGTCAAAGAGGATGTCAAACAAGAGCTTAATGATCTTCAATCTGAGGAGGAGCTCAGTCTATTACCTTTATTGGGCTTGGGTATTTCTTATAAGTTCTAGCAGAATTAAGGATTGAAGTGATGGGCTACATTCTGTCCATTACTTCAATGCCCAGCAAATCTAATCCCTGTTTCAAAATGGCAGCACTATGCGCTGAAATCTGCAATCTACTCTTGGCTATATTATCGGGCACGTCTGGCTTAAGAATTGGACAGTGCTCATAAAAGCTCATAAATAAACTGGACACATCGTACAAATAGTTACACAGGGTATGTGGGTAGCAATCTGCAGCAACCTGTTCGACTATATCGTTAAACTGCAGCAGTTTTAGTACAAGCTGCTTTTCCTGCGGCTGACTAATATCAATACTGGCTGTAAAACTGTTTATATTAATTTCTGCTTTGCGGAAAATGCTACGAATTCGGGTGTAAGCATATTGTAGGTAGGGTGCAGTATTACCTTCGAATGACAGCATCGAATCCCAGTCAAAAATATAATCATTAGTGCGCGTTTTACAGAGATCAGCATACTTCACAGCACCAATACCTACTTTTCTAGCAATTTCCTTGATCTCTTGATCATCCAGATCATTGTTTTTTTGTCTAACCAGCTGTTCAGCTCGGTCCATGGCTTCATTTAATAAATCAGCCAGTTTAACGGTGCCTCCAGTACGAGTTTTAAAAGGTTTTCCATCTTTACCCATCATGGTGCCAAAAGCGTGGTGTTCTAGACTAATGTCATCTGCAGCAAAGCCTGCTTTTTTGCCGGTGATAAATACCTGTTTCATATGCAGTGATTGTCGGGCATCAATAAAATACAGAATACGATCAGCTTTGAGTTGATTAGCTCTATATCGTAATGCTGCTAAATCGGTTGTAGCGTAAAGAAATCCACCACCTGATTTTTGAATAATCATAGGGGAGGGGTCACCGTTTTTATCGGCTAATTCCTCTAAAAATACAACCTTGGCGCCGTCAGAATCCACAGCAAGCTGCTGGTTTGCTAGATCATTAACAATGCTATTTAAATCTTTGTTATAGGCACTCTCAGGTTTTATATGCTCTGACTTAAGCCCTACATTAAGTTGCTTATAAATCTCGGTATTATGTGCGATAGAAACTGTAATAAATTGTTGCCATAATTTAAGACAGTCGTTGTCTCCTGATTGCAGTTTAACCACATTGGCTCTGGCTTTGTCGGCAAATGCAGGATCGTCATCAAAATGCTTTTTTGACTGTTGATAAAAGATCTCAAGATCACTCAGCGCTAATTCCGCCTGTTCACCTTGACTCAGTTGTAATTCAAGTTCGGCAATTAACATACCAAATTGCGTACCCCAGTCACCCATATGGTTTTGGCGAATAACCTCTTGCCCTTGGTATTCAAGAATTCGGGCAATAGCATCGCCAATGATGGTTGAGCGTAAATGCCCGACATGCATTTCTTTGGCCAAGTTAGGCCCAGAATAGTCAATCACTACCTTCTGAGGATTGATGCTAGTCGGACATGAGGATTCAGTTAAGGCTTTTGCTAAAAACTTATTACACAGGGTGATATTGATAAATCCAGGGCCAGCAATATCAGTTTTCTCTGCTATGCCCTCAAGGTCTACCTGTTCGAGTATCTTATGAGCTAATTCTCTTGGATTGGTTTTGAGTTGCTTGGCGGCTCCCATGGCGCCATTGGCTTGATAGTCACCAAATTCAGGTTTATTGCTTTGGTTGAGCAAAGGTGAGCACTCACTGGGAATTTCTAATGACTGCATGGCAGTTTTAAAGCGCGAATTAAGTAGGGTTTTAATGCTCATAGCCAGTTTTTGCTCTTTGTTGTATTTCTTTAAGGTGTGAATTGTAGGTTTTGATGGCAACAAAGCAAAGTCAAACTTGCAAAAAACCCGTATATTGCTATCATTTTGACCAATTAATGCGTCATAATGCCGCGCTAATATTTTTTTGCTAATTTTTTATGGAATTTTGATGGAAGCTTCACTGATATCTCAGGGTATAGATTTGATGTTGTACGGTATGGGGACTGTTTTTACTTTCCTGACTTTATTGGTAGGTTTGACTACCTTAATGTCCTCTACAGTTAACCGCTACGCCAAAGAAGAGCCAGTGACTGGCAACACTGATGGACATCAAATTCATACGGCTTTAGTAGAGCCGAAAATAGTGAAGGTAATTCAGGCTGCAATTGATCAGCATCGTAGGAGCTAGCCAACTAGTAGTTTGTTTTGGCTCTAATTTTTTATATTCAAACTAGTTAAAGGACATATTTATGCCCTCTGTAAACTCTGCGCTTGGTATAACTGAAGTTGTTTTAAGGGATGCCCACCAGTCACTTTTTGCAACCCGTATGCGTATCGATGATATGTTGCCGATTGCTGAAAAGCTTGATCAGATTGGTTACTGGTCGATGGAATCATGGGGTGGAGCAACGTTCGATTCTTGTATTCGTTTTCTTGGTGAAGATCCTTGGGATCGTATTCGTGAAATCAAAAAGGCTATGCCCAACACACCTCAGCAGATGTTATTTCGTGGCCAAAATATTTTAGGCTACCGACATTATGCTGATGATGTTGTGGAAAAGTTTGTAGAACGTGCCGCTATTAATGGTATTGATGTATTCCGTGTATTTGACGCGATGAACGATATGCGAAACCTGCAAACCGCATTGCGTGCGGTTAAGCAGGTGGGCAAGCATGCTCAGGGCACTATCTCATATACTGTAAGCCCAGTGCATACCGTCGATCTTTGGGTTGATCTTGCTCGCCAGCTAGAAGATGCAGGTGCTGATTCTATCTGTATTAAGGATATGGCTGGTCTATTAAATCCTTATGTGGGCTATGAGCTAGTTACTAAAATCAAAAAGGCGGTAGCTATTCCACTGCAGCTGCATTGTCATGCTACCACTGGCATGTCTACGACCACTATTACTAAATGTGTTGAAGCGGGTATCGATAATGTAGATACCGCAATCTCATCAATGTCTATGACTTATGGTCACTCAGCCACTGAATCAGTTGTTTCAATCTTTAAAGATTCAGAGCGAGATACAGGTCTAGATATTGGCAAGTTAGAAGATATTGCTAGTTACTTCAGAGATGTACGCAAGAAATATGCTCAATTTGAGGGCTCATTACGTGGCGTAGATTCGCGTATTCTTGTTGCCCAAGTTCCTGGTGGTATGTTGACCAATATGGAGTCACAGCTGCGTCAGCAGGGGGCTGAAGACCGTTTAGACGAGGTTTTATCTGAAATTCCACGTGTACGTGAGGATTTGGGTTATATCCCATTGGTAACACCTACCTCGCAAATCGTAGGGACTCAGGCAGTGCTCAATGTTTTAACTGGTGAGCGTTATAAGTCAATTTCAAAAGAAACTCAGGGTATCCTTAAAGGTGAATATGGTGCAACACCTGCGCCGGTAAACAAAGATTTACAAGCTGAAGTACTTGCTGAAAATGAAGAGGCCATCACCTGTCGTCCTGCTGATAATATTGAACCAGAACTGGAATCATTAACCCTTGAACTAGAGGGTTTATCTTCAGAGCATGGCTTTAGTCTGACTTCAGACGAGGGCCAGATTGATGATGTGCTGACTTATGCCTTATTCCCACAGGTTGGTTTAAAGTTCTTGCAGAATCGCAATAACCCCGATGCCTTTGAGCCAGTTCCAACAGGTAAGGCATCTGCCCCTAAAACTGAAGCGGGTGAGGAGATTTATACCGTTGAGGTTGAGGGTAAGTCATATACTGTCACCGTCAATGAGGGTGGTGATGTCAATGGTATTGCTGCGGTAGGTGGCTCAAGTGTAGATAGTTCTGCATCTGTGCCTACAACTGGTGGTGAGCCAGTGGCTGCCCCTCTAGCGGGTAACGTGGTTAAAGTTCTTGTTAAGCCGGGACAAACAGTTTCAGAGGGCGAGAGCATTCTTGTGCTTGAGGCTATGAAAATGGAAACCTCAGTTAGCGCGCCATCTGATGGCACTATTGTTGAGGTCAAGGTGCAGGCGGGTGATAGCTGTGCAGTTGGCGACGTTCTAGTGACTTTGGCATAGGAATCTAAAGCATGGAAAATCTCATTAGTTTGTGGGCCAGTTCTGGTATTGCACAAATAGTTGGTGGTCAGGCCATTATGATGCTGGTTGGTTTTGTACTTCTGTACTTAGCAATCAGTCGAGGATTTGAGCCCTTACTCCTTGTTCCCATTGGCTTTGGAACAATTTTGGCTAATATGCCTGGAACCGATTTTCTTGAGGCGGGGGGTCTGCTTTACATGATTTATCATGCAGGTATTGAGACCGGTTTATTCCCCTTGCTTATATTTATGGGCGTGGGTGCTATGACTGACTTTGGCCCCTTGCTGGCAAACCCCAAAACTCTTTTGCTAGGGGCTGCGGCTCAAGTAGGTATTTTTACCACCGTTATCGGCGCAGTGGCAATGAGTTACTTTGGGATTCTAGATTTTAGTATTGGTGATGCGGCATCTATCGGTATTATTGGTGGTGCTGATGGACCTACGGCAATTTTTGTAACTAGTAAGCTGGCACCTGATTTGCTCGGCCCGATTGCAGTAGCTGCCTATTCCTATATGGCGTTGGTGCCCATTATTCAGCCACCCATTATGAAAGCTCTCACCACGGAGTCTGAGCGTCGGATTGCAATGGTTCAGTTGCGTCCAGTTTCCAAGGCTGAGCGAATTGTCTTTCC
>JAYQEC010000033.1:0-4289 GCA_038138645.1 Porticoccaceae bacterium
GCGGCGTGTACAATCTCCGCAAGTGAGGCGGCGATTGAGGTAGCATAATGTTTGATACAGAGGGGTTCGAAAACGCATCGTTTTACCCCCGTCACAAAGTGGTAAGCGTGAAAGCGCTTGCCGCTTTTTTTCTTGATGGAGCAGAACCCGAATTCACAGTACGGGGTTTGACATCAGACGAATTACATAGCTCCGTTGAGGCAGGAAGCAGAGCCAAGACACTGGACAATGTGGTACGGGCTATCGGCGAAAACAAGGAAGCGGTTAACGCTATCCGCGAAGCCATTGGCCTGAAAGAAGATACCCCCGCAGAAGTGCGTAAGCGGATCGAGATGCTGGTGGCTGGGTGCGTCAAACCTGTGTTTAGCCATAGAACTGCGGCAAAGCTCGCTGAGAATTTTCCCATCGAGTTTATGCTTCTAACCAATGAGATCACCGAACTCACTGGATTAGGTGCATCGCTGGAAAAGCCAAGCGCCGACTCGCCCTAGAGCCTGAGCTACTAGGCCGAATGCAACTGCTGGATCTGCGGGGCGGCTATCTATACCAGCATTTTCCCGACGTCATGCCGGATGGCAGGATTACGTCAGAAGAACTAGCTCTGTGGTCTGCTTACTACGAAAGCAAGGCAGAGCGATATGGCTGATATAAAACGCACAGTTGAAATAATTTTCTCCGGTATCAACCGTACCGGCGATGCGTTGGGGGATATAGGCAAAGACCTCGAGGGCATCGGGACTAAAGGCCGTGATGCGTTTGGCGGCATTGCTGATGGTGCGGCTCAGCTTGATTCAGTCGTTAGCCCGATAGGTGATGCGGCTACTAACCTTGTCTTACTGGAGGCTGGTGCGATTGCGGCGGGTGCCGCTTTTGTCACATTTGCCACAGTCCAGGCAGGACAGTTTACCCAGGCATTCAATGAGATAAGCACCCTGCTGGGTGATGAAGACCCGGGCAATCTGGAGGGCTTCAAGGATAGCCTGCGCGACTACGCCGCAGAATCGACTCAGAGCCTCGAAACAATTACGGGTGCGGTTTACTCCGCTATCTCTGCTGGCGTCGAATACACGGACTCCCTGGAGGTCGTGGGCGATGCAGAAAAGCTTGCCGTTGCAGGAAAAGCAGATTTAGACACCACCCTTGTCGCCCTGGTTTCTACGCTGAACGCCTACGGGGAAAGCACCGAAGAATCTGCGCGATACAGCGATCTATTATTCCAAACGGTAAAGGCTGGTCAGACCACCCTGCCAGAGCTTGCTCAGTCTCTCTCTAATGTAACTGCGATTGCTGGCACTGCTGGCGTCCCGTTCGAAGAAATCACAGCGGCGATTGCCACGCTGACCGCTAGTGGTGCGCCGACATCCCAGGCCATCACGTCTATTCAGGCCGCGATTGCCGCGATTATCAAGCCGACCAAAGAAGCACAAGAAACAGCCGAGCGACTGGGCATCGGTTTTGGTGCGACTGCCCTGGAGACCAAAGGGCTTGCTGGTGTCCTGGCTGATGTAGAGAAAGCGACCGGAGGATCAAAAGAAGAACTTACCCTGCTGTTCGGTGGTGTCGAGGCTCTGAAAAGCGTACTTCCGCTGACCGGCACCCAGGCGACAAAGTTTGCTGACAACCTTGATGCGATGTCGGACAGCGCCGGTGTTGTGGAAGCGGCTTTCGAAAAGATGCAGGAAAACATCGACCTGCAATTTCAGAGAATTAAAAACAGCTTTGACTCAATTTTGCTTGGTATCGGTGCGCCGCTTGAAGATGAGTTTGGCGGCATCGCTGGTGCAATCACTGAGATATTTCTAGCTATCGGGCGTAGCATCGAGGATGGCGCGCTAGAAGACCTTGTCAAATACGTCGAAGACAACCTCCAGGAAGTTGAGGACATCTTCATAGCGATCGCCGAGAATCTGCCAGAGGCGCTAGAGCTTGCAGACTTGTCGGGCTTCACTGACGGCATTGATGCTGTGAAAGAAGCGATCGACGAATTATTTGGCGATATCGACCTAACCACGCCCGAAGGTCTAGCGACTGTCATTACTGGCGTGGGTGACGCCTTCAACGCGCTCAGTCAATTTACTGCTGGCTTTATCGAGAGCTTCGAAACAGCGGTGCAGTTTATCCAGGACAACACGGCATCATTCGATGACCTGGGCGACAGCTTTTTCCGTACCGCTGGACAGATCGGTGGCTTTGCAGAGCAGGCTAGTATCCTAACGGGGGCTGTAGGCGGCCTGGCTTCGTCGCTAGAGATTCTTGTCGACATTATGGCGATAAGGGCGGGGGCTAATTTATTACAGTCTGCGCGAGGTGCTGGCGGCGCTATCGGCGGGCTAAGCAGATTCATTACTGGCCCTGCTGGTTTGGTAGCGGCGGCTGGTGCTGGTGGCTATGCAATCGGTTCGTTTATTGAGGAGCAATTTAACCTCGGCGAAATTATCGGTGGCTGGGCGTTCGAGTTGTTGCATGGCAATGAGAGTCTCGAAGAAACCGCGCGGGTTGCGCCTGCTGCCGGTCGTGCCGCTGGTGATTTGGCAGACGAATTCAATAGGGCGGGTACAGCTACCGAAGATGTGGCAGACAACATCGCTGACACTGCTAAAAACGCAGACGATGCTGAACAGCCCCTGGATAACGCGGCGAAAGCAACAAAAGGGTTAGGCGACGAAGCCGAAAGAACAGCGAGACTCGAAAAAGCGCTTGCTGATGCCGAAGAAAAAATGGAGCAGGCTACCCGGGAAGCGACCGATGCAGTCGACAAGCAGGAAGCTGAAGCTAAAGCACTCCAGGAAAGCTTGGGCGGTTTGATTCCGATATACGACGACGCGACTGGTCGCATTATCGGATTCGATGACAGCCAGCGTCAGTCATTCTTAAACATGAAGAATGGCATCGAGGCCATTAAAGACGCAGAAGGCAATATCCTCGGTTATACGTCCGGCATCAAAGGTGCTGGCGACGCTTCAGAAAAAGCTAACGCCGGTCTGGAAAAGGGTGCCAAGGGTCTCGACAAAACCGCGAAGGCTGCAGAGAAAGCGGCAAAAGAAGCGCAAGAGGTCAAGCTCAAGCTTCTGGAATTAGCCACAGATGAAAAAATTGCGCTCATCGAAGCTCGTGTCGAGCTCAACACTGCGCAGTTGCAGGCCCAGGTGGATCTGGCAGAGATCGCATTCAGCTCCCTGGACAACACAATCAGCAGTACCGGTGAAACAATCAGCGCTTTATTCGGTGCTCTGGTAGCAATCACAGAAAGCGGCGGCACGTTTAACAGCGCATTTCGTTTGATCGAAGAGCAGCTGGAGCTAGAAAACCGACTGCGTGAAGAAGCTGCAGAATTGCAAGCTGAATACACCCAAGCGCTAATTGATGAGGTGCAAGCTCGTGCAGAGCGCTTGAGATCAGATCGTGCCTTGATCGAAGTGGACGGCACTGGCTTGGAGCCACACCTCGAAGCAATAATGTTTGAGATATTGGAGGCGGTCCAGGTTCGCGTCAGCGAAGAAGGACTGCAATTACTATTAGGTGGCACACCATGATAATCAGTTTGGCAGCAAAAAATTTCGACCCCGATGGCGTGGCACAGCTAAATGTGCCTGTAAGTGGCTTGCAAATTTCGCCGCAAGAGCGCCGCGCAAGCAAAACCAAAACGCTTGATGGTGGCGTAGCGATTGTTGACTTCGGATACTATGATGCTGACAGCAATATCGAAATCACGCTTGAAGATTGGACGGAAGAACAAGAGCGCACCGTGTACCATTTAGTGCGTAATTATCCGCTGATTTACGCGTCAATGCCTGCTGGCTTTTTCGATGTTGTGCCGCAGTCAGTCGAAGTGCTGTCCGGTCGGCTGCGGCTCAAGCTCTCGGTGAAGGAAAAAATACAATGAATTACAGTGACCTAGCGCGCACAGAAATGAGCAATGCGCTGTACGCGTTCATTGACTTAGGCGTTGCAGAAAACAAGAAGATCGAGGTGCTGACCGAGACCGGTGGAGTGCTGTGCACTAATCTTCTGGCTGTGCCGATCGGGTCAGTGGACAGCGCCGGTGTGCTACGGCTTGAGGTGCAGACTGCCACTGCAACAGGCAACGGCACTGCTCACGAAGTCAAAATTTACAACGGTGCCAGTCAAGAAGTTGCGACTGTGCCGGTTGTCGAGGGTAATGTACCGCTGACCAACACGGTCGTTATGTCGAGCACCACTATCACTGTGGGCGCTTCTCTCGATTACAACACAATCGTCCTGGAGTAATACATGGCTATCCGGTTTGCAAATAATGCCAAAGCGTACCT
>JAYQEC010000033.1:4389-9466 GCA_038138645.1 Porticoccaceae bacterium
TCGTCCTGGAGTAATACATGGCTATCCGGTTTGCAAATAATGCCAAAGCGTACCTAGCTAATCCGATCACTAGCGTAGACACGCAGATCGAGGTCGGCACCAATGAGGCATACCAGTTCAGCACTGATACCGCTGACTACATCCTGGCTACCCTTGATGATGGGACTAACCTCGAGATCGTGCGCGTTACCAGTACGCAGGGGAGTAATCTGCTTAACGTGCTTCGAGCGCAGGAAGGCACTACGGCAAGGTCATTCGATGCGACCACCCTGGTAGAAAACCGGCTTACAGCTGGGTCGATGGATCAATTCATTTCTAACAGCAGTAGCGAGCCAAGCAGTCTATATATCGCTGACCCTGCTGATTCCGGTGCGGCGTCTGCCCAGGAGTCACTTGTGCTACTTGGTGGAGCTTCTGGCTCTGCATTTCGTGCAACGTCCCTGGGTTCTGGTGCTAATGCCGCCGGTGACAATGGGGTCGCTGTCGGTTTTGGCGCAAGCGGCACTGGCGATGGCGGCGTTGCTATCGGTGCTAATAGCGTCGCCCAGGATGCGTCTGTTGCGGTGGGGTTGAGCGCATCATCCTACAATGACCGTGGCATCGCTATCGGTAACGGGGCAATCGTAAATGGTGCTGACGGCCTGTCGCTTGGTGGCAACGCTCCACACGCGAATCAAATGGTCGAAGGAAACCTTAAAGGGGAATACGCCGAATGTAAGTACGCGGCTCGATTCCCTATGCCCTTACGCGCTCCGCTTGATGCCTCGGGGCAGGTTCGCGGTACCGAAGGCTATATGTCGCAAGAGTGCCTTATCTGGTCGGGACACATGGAGGTCGCTACCGGATACGACTGGGCATCACTTCCCAGCACGATGGGCTTCGGGCAGGTCGTTTCTGGTGGTGGCTATCGGTTTGCTTTGTTTGTTGATGGTGGCTCAAATACCCAGCCCAAGACCAGCACAGAGCCGACCTGGACTAGCTCATACACCACAGGCTTCGAAAACAACGCTGTGAGCAGTTTTTACCGCACACATGATGACCAAGCAAGGCTCCGCGTAGGAACCAGCCAGCGGCTGTTTATACCCTTACAGGTGGGGGTGGTTTGTCAGCACATGAGCGCCAGCAATAGCCAGACATTCGACTTCAGCGTCGACAATGCGTGGGGCGATACCTTGCTGACCGTGGCTGGAAGTGATGCGACTACCCTGTATGAATATCGGACATACGACATTCCAGCAACGGCTGGCAGAATGTCTGAATACGTGGACATCAACATTGACACGCGCGCAGTCCTGGACTCCATCGTCGTGCAGTTTTGGGTGCGGGGCATAACTATTTATACGATGGCGGCGTAAGTGAATACCAATGCTATTAACACGGTCGCCTTCAACGCAAACATACCGACTATTGGTGACGATGTGATAATCGACTTGCAAGGCGACTTACTGCAAATAACCAGTGCAAGGTCTGGCAACGATTTCAGTTCGCTCAGCATCCCTGGGCAGCAGTCGTATTATGCGCGCTTTTACCAGGACGGCGTTCCTGGCTCAAATGTCGAGGTGCAGATTGCTAAGTGGCAAGCTACCCAGCGCGTCGAGGGTCGCGGGTTTCTCCAGGTCAGCATACCGAGTGTCAATACGGAACTGCTTAACACGGTCGAGACCTCTGACTCATTCGCAGTTGTTAGTCGCGTGACCCTGGTTGATGGATCGACCAGCGATGTCGAGATCGCGAGCACACTCATTGATAGCTTTAACTATTACCAAGGCTCTCTGCGGGCTAGCATCATTGCTCGCGGATACAGCCAGAGCCTTAACCTGCCAGAAGATTCTGTTACGGCGACTCGCTCTGTCGATGGTGTGCGCCAGCTGACCAGCGGCACGAATGGCTATCGAGTCCGGTGCAGTATCAATTCGTTTTTGCGTCCAGGCGATCAGCTCGACGTACAAGCGGTTTCGTTTAAGGTGGGCGCGATTAATTACTACGTGAACGACTTTGATGCGTTTATGGACGTTGTGAGCAGATAAAATGGCAAAGGGGCGCATACTGGCCGTGCACGCTGACCGCGATGCCTACCAAGTAGAAATCGACCTAGGCAAGACCGAACAGGAAGCGCTCGAAGACAAGCTGACGGCGCGCATCGACGAGTCCAACGAAAAGCTGGGCGAGCAGTATTACCAGAAGACCCTCAAAGAAGGCGCATACAATTATTTTTTCCAGCGGTATATTTTGCGAGAGCGTCAGTACGCAGACGGCGCAATCGAAAAAGAAGTATACGAGCAAGCCAAGCAGGACTGGATCGAGGCCACGGCCGAGCTTGAGATCGTCGAAGGCAAGATTGCCGAGCTAAAGCTAAACATCAAAGAGGCAGAGAGGGAGCGCAGTTCGTTTGCGTTTGAGCCGAAGCTAGAGTTCCGCGAAATCCCTAGTGTTGAGCCGCTTGCCGCCATCGACCAAAGCAAGGTGTGGCAGGTCGGTGACGAGGTGGAGGTAATCTGCCTAGACGCAGAGCGCGATAGCGTATACATCAAGCACGAAGATGACCGGATGGGTCACCCGCGGCGGTATGATTCCCAGGTCCATGGGCATTACGTTAGCCCCCTGGTGCAAACCGCGTACCAAACATATTTCAATGCAGCGCTGCTTCCTGGCATACAAAAATTCAAGCCCACCTACCGACGCGCGTTTATCTATGAAATCGACGCGGCTAACAACACTGCGATTGTCGGGCTGGTCGCCTCACGGAGTAAGGCTCAGGGCATATCTATACTTCCAACTGCAGAAAGAATTGAAGCGCCGATATTTTACGCGCCGTGTGATGCCAGCGCGTTTAAAGTAGGCGACTACGTTATCGTGCAGTTCCTGGGTCAAGATGTAACCCGCCCCGCTGTAATTGGCTTCAGCGAGAATCCGCGAGCTTGTGCGCCATGCAAGCTGTACGGCGATGTTTGGATTGACCAATTCGAACAGGGCTCAGTCGGCAACATATTTAGGTGGGGCTACCCGACCAAAACGATTATCAAATACCCACTCGGAATCACGCAGACCATTTACGATGCCGAAAACATCCTAGTGGTGAGTACGGGGACGGCCTTTTATTCCTGGTTGAAGGAGACGCACTTTTACTTGCTGATCCGCAACGATTTTGCAGATCGTCTATTCGACCCCGCTACCGTTCTAACGATCAACGGGCTAGATGTGCCTGACGATGGCAACAATCTCAGGAATCGCATCACGGTGCCGCCCACGCAGTACCAAAGCTCAATGTTCATGGGTATGTACGACGACTCGTTTTATTTTCCGCCCGATAATCCGTACAGGCTCGTCGGTCTGTTTACTCGGGCAAGGCTAGGGTCGTATCGCGTCACGCCGTACAGTTTCCCCAAGTATCAATGGCTTGCTGACAACTCAACCAATCAAACTGAGCGAGAGGAAAATCAAATTCTAGCAGACCAATACAATGCGGCTCGCGCTGTAGCGCTGGCACAGCGTCCGACTACTCTCGATTGGCTGTTGCACTTTACCGGCAAGCACCTCCACGTTGTAGCGCAGGATGCCGAAGGCAAGTTCCTGGACTTCAAGATCACGCACCCGAACCACTTGGAGACCTACGAAAGCTGGGAGCCTGAAAGTGCCAACCAGGATTTTGCAAACTGGTTCACCAATTCGCCGGTTTATTTCGGGGAGCTTGACGCCTGGGATCACCCCACGCGCCCGTTGCCGTTACAGCCTTTGACCGAGGATGTGATGCGAAGCACGACAACAGACATAGCAGGACCGACTCTCGATCTGCGTACCCTCAACACCATGCCCTACTATGGATATAACGGACTGCCTAGCCAGCCATTCCAACGGATGAAGGTAAGCGGGACAATCGAAGCGCCAGAAAATATGCGGTGGGTGCAAGAGCATCCCTACCCCTTTAACGATTCAACAACCGAAAGCTGACTACGGTAAAAAGGCAAGATGAACGAAGTGCAAATTATTCAAAAGCTGGATGACCTGCAAGAGGACGTGAAGGAAATTTCACAGGCTCTTGTGACTCTGGCTCGCATAGAGGAGCGCCAGGACACTGCTAACAAAACCATCGAGCGACTGTGGACGCGCATCGAGCTTTACGAGCAGAGAATTGATGCCATAGAGCGCAAGATTGGAAACCAAACTATGCAGAGTCTGCTGTGGACTGCCCTGGTAGTCGCGGGCAGTGTGATTGGATATTTGCTTAACATGGTGCAAGCGTGAATGTCATCGAGCTTATTGCAGGGATATTTAAACCCGCCGCTGAGCTGATCGACGAGCTACACACCAGCGAGGAGGAGCGTCTACAGCAGAGAGCTAAGCTGTTAGATGTCCAGGCGGCGGCGATGCAGAGGGTGTTCGATTACGAGACCACCGTACTCCAAGACCGCGCAAAAATTATTAACAGTGAGGCTCAGAGCGACCATTGGTTGACTGCCACGTGGCGGCCAATCACAATGTTGACATTTCTGTTGCTCGCTGTTGGGGACGCACTAGGATTGTTGCCCAATCCGTTACGTGACGAAGCATGGTTTTTGCTTGAGATCGGACTGGGCGGCTACATTGTCGGTCGCAGTGGAGAGAAGCTAGCAAAGACCTTAACGCAAAAGTGAGCCGCCAATGTCGGTCATTATCCAGCTACGCCGCGACACTGCCGCTAATTGGCAAGCCGTTAACCCCGTACTTGAAGCGGGGGAAATGGGCTTCGAGTCAGACACTAACCAGGTCAAAGTCGGCAACGGCTACCATGCCTGGAATGTCCTGCCGTATTCGTTCGACAACCCATTCAACTACGTCACCGAAGCCCCGGCTGACAACTTCCAATATGCAAGAAGCAACAATGCCTGGGTCAAGGTCGAATCCGGTTTACCAACACCGGTCAGGGTCACAGCCCCCGCTGGCACAATTACCGTAATCGAATCCCTGGACGCCACCGTTTATCGGTCGGCTAAATGGATGATTACCGTGACGGATACGTTCAACGGCAATTACCGGTCGCAAGAGACCATGGCACTGCATGATGGCACCACCGCGAGCCATACAAACTATTCAATTTTTG
>JAYQEC010000033.1:9566-13082 GCA_038138645.1 Porticoccaceae bacterium
ACCATGGCACTGCATGATGGCACCACCGCGAGCCATACAAACTATTCAATTTTTGGAACCGCGATTGCCTACTCTGTTGACGTCCACCTTTCCGGCAATAACCTATTGCTCCGGCTTACTAACTCCGCGGGTGTCAGCCTCCAGGTGGATGCTGTACGAATTGCAAACTTAGTCCTATAGGAGCCTAACAATGGCATTATCTTTTTTTGAAGTAGAACGCGGCTTTTTACATAACGAAGCCGCCATGATCGCAGGCGTCGGCGCACCTTCTGGTGCTGGCGATTCTGCCGAAGTCGGCATTGGTTCGATCTACCAAGATACCTCAAGCGGTGAGCTGTATATCAAGCAGACCGCCGGTGCTGGTGCTGGTAACTGGACTCGCTTGGCTGGAGCGGACGAAGTATCGTCTAGCATTAGCTGGCGTGAGCCTGCCGTAGTCATCGACACAGCCGAAACGTCAGTACCTTCCGGCACTGCTGGCAACACGACTACCGTCGACAGCACAACAATCAGCGATGGCGACCGAGTCCTGTTTGCTGGCATCACCGACCCAACTGGCCCGAACGTCTACGTTTACGACCAGGCAAGCGGCACGTTCTCAGAAGACGCTAACAACGAAACTGCTGGCGATTCTGTTTACATCCAGGAAGGGACAGGCGCTGGTAAGGTCTACAATTACAACGGCACCGACTGGGTACTGACCAACCAGACTGACCTCGATGAGCAAGGCTTTATTCGTGCGTTTGTCGGTAAGTCGGGCGCAGGTAACGAGCTACCCACCTACTCTGCCACTAACTACGTCACCAATGGCGACAGCCTAGAAACTGCCATCGGCAAGCTCGACGCGCAGGTAAGCACCAACGCGAGCGATATTTCTCAGGAAATCACCGACCGCACAAATGCCGACAGCGCCATCCAGTCCGAACTTGACCAGACCCAAACTGGTGCTGGCCTCAACGCTGACGGTACGTACTCCGCCAATGGTGGAGCCAACTACATCTCAACAGCGACCAGCCTGAAAAATGCTGACAACCTGTTGGACGCACAGCTCAAGTCAACCCAAGATGACCTTGACTCCCTGGAAACCAGCTTCGCAGCCGCTTCTGCTAAGTTGGATCGCGCGCGTACAGAGTCTAGCTCCACAGCGGTCACAACTGCTGTATCGGTTGACACTGTTCTGGTCGATGATGTCGCGGCATGCAAATGGACTGTATACTGCCAGGGTAACGCTACTGGCGATGCGGCTAAAAAGCAGGTTGTCGAGATTCTCGCGACTCACGATGGTCACACAAACGCAGACGCCACTCAGACAGACTTCACTGTATACAGCAAGCTCCGCATTGGAACTTTGTCCGGTTTGCAGTTCTCTGTCGATGTTAGCGGTACTGGTGCCGCTCAGACTATGCGCCTACGCGTATCGTCAACTACTGCGGTTGATGTGAAAGCAACAAGAGAGTTGATTGCGTTCTAATGAACTTTGGCTTTGAAGTCGATGAGATAGTTTTACCCAACAGTGTCAGCCTAATATCTGGCACTGTTGACCCTATCTCTGCGTCAGTTGATCGCCCTATCGGTTCAATATACATTCAGACCAACGGGGACGTGTGGAGCAAAACAGGCTCCGGAACTAGCGACTGGCAGAAGGTTGCCAGCGACTTCAACCCCGTTGTGGTAAATCCGCAGAACGGGGACATACTGCAGTACAACTCAGTCAATGCCCGCTTTGAGAATCAGCCAGCCCCACAAGGCACTGGTGATATGACAAAGGCGGTTTACGACACAAACAACGATGGCGTTGTGGATGAGGCGGAAACAGCAAACTCGGTGGAGTACGCCAACATTCAAAACAAGCCGACCATTACGGCTTATGCCGAAACCTTGCTCGATGATAATGATGCTGCCGCCGCGCGTTCAACGCTTGGCCTGGGCTCAATAGCAACGCAAAACAGTAACAATGTAGCGATAACCGGGGGGAGTGTTACCGCAAATGTCACAAGTAGTAACGTGGATATCACAGGCGGTAACGTCGATACGGTCACGCAGTCTGGCGTTACTGTCTCAAATTCGACCATCACGTCTACAGCTTTTTCTAATGGGACTGTATCTGCTTCTGATCTGTCTAATTGTGACATCACAGGTGGCACAGTTGAGGGAGCCGCGATTACTCTTGGCTCAATCCAGAATACAGACCTCACAGACGTTGACCTAATACGCGCTCGCATTGCTCCCTGGACAAGCGGCACGACCTACGGCGTCGGTGATTTAGTAATCGCTGAATTCGAAAACGAAAACCGTTTGTTCTGCGCTAAGCAAGCGCATACGGCAAGCGGCACGACCTTCCCAGGTAACGAGGGGATCGGCACACCAGATAATAACTTTGCCGATGAGTGGCGCGAGGTTTCGCCCTTGCGGGGTGCTGTAGGCACAGTTGCCTTTGAGGGTCAGCTATCCTTTGCAGGCAGTATCTCTGCATCGTTCAATAACACAGCGGATAACTTCAACCCAACAGGGTTGGAAAACGCCAACTTTATACGACTCACTGGGTCTGGCAACGCTAGGTTGACTGGCTTAGTAGCGCCCTCGCCTGTAGTGGCGCAGAGCATTTTTATTTGCAATGTGAGCAACACCAACATCACCATCTTAGACAACAACAATGGCTCAACAGACGTCAATAGGTTTCTGTTAGGCGGCAACGTAGTTATCCAGGAGAACGAAGGCATTCAGCTTATTTATGACGACGTTGACTTGCGCTGGCGTTCGCAGGCTAAGAACATCTGATGTCTGGAAACATACAGCAAGTGTACGATTATTTTACTATCGAGGAGCTGGCTTGCCGTCACTGTGGCGCATATAAGTTCGACCCCTCGTTTCTCGCGTTGCTCAATGAGCTACGGCATCGCCACGGCTCTCCGCTCATCGTGACGTCTGGGTACAGATGCCCAGACCATCCCATCGAACTCAACCGCGCAACCACTGGCACCCACACCACCGGCAAAGCGATCGATTTAGCCGTAAGTCATGGGGATGCTTTATCGGTAATTGCGATTGCCCACGATCTCGGCGTCCGCCGCATTGGGGTGCAACAAAAAGGGGATGGCAGATTCATCCACCTGGATGTCTGCACTGACCGAATTTCACCCGCTTGCTGGTCGTATTAAGTCAACCAAAAAGTTGATGGCATAAACAAAAACGTGTAACCTCACCCCTGTACCCATAACAGAGGAGGTGTTCATGCGTACTGTAACAATCCAAATTACTGCTGATGTAGCAGAAGACCAATACGAAATCGACGGAGCCTTGATCGAGGACTACGACCCAGACTGTCGCATTGCCTGGGTAGTAATCGACATCGACGAGGTGGACTGTGACTACAAGCTAGAAGGCGGGCTTTACCCCGACGAGGCTTGGGGACAAATCCAAATGGTCGAAGAAATAAGCCTTACCCCCATTTTCTGCAAGTGGGGCGATTACCCTATCCATAACGACGACGATATTTGCTGGGAGGTCGAGCAATGG
>JAYQEC010000034.1:0-13062 GCA_038138645.1 Porticoccaceae bacterium
ATTGTGAAATGATTTTTATGCCGTACATGAACTATAGACAAAAAATAGTAGTATTAATGCGTTGTTTTGCTAATTTTTTTAAACCTTGGCCTCTTAACTAGAGTAAAATATCAAGCTTGCCAATATTTGGCCAAGTAATAACAGGCATCGCTTTTGAGCAGCCAGCACTATGAGTAAAGTTATGGATAAACTTCCCCAAGTTTCTGGCGATCAAAATGATTGGCGCTCACTTTGCCCCACTGGGCAAGCCCTTGAGATTGCTGAATATGCCAGCCAAAACAGCGGTGTAACGCTTGTTGTTGTCCCTACTAGTGCTGAAGCCTCACGACTAAAACGTGCGATTAGCTTTTTTCTTAAGGATAGTGAGATTGATGCTAGTATCTTCCCTGACTGGGAAACCTTACCCTATGATGTTTTTTCACCCCATCAGGATATTATTTCAGATCGCATCCAAACGCTCAGTGAACTACCACTGCTTGAGCATGGGGTTCTAATTGTACCTTTACCCTCACTGCTACATCGACTTCCTCCCACAGATTATCTCGCTTCACGCCTGTTTGACTATCAGGTTGATGAAAGTCTCGATAGAGACAAGCTTAATGAACAATTAGTTCGAGCCAGTTATCATCGTGTAGACACCGTGTATGAACATGGCGAATACGCATTTCGCGGATCAATTATCGATATCTTCCCAATGGGTGAAGATGCGCCTTTTCGAATTGATTTGCTCGATAATGATATAGAATCTTTAAGAATATTTGATCCTGAAACTCAGCGAACAATAAGTAATGTTGAACGCTTGCGACTACTTCCTGCGCGTGAATTCCCGCTAGATAAAGAAGGCATCAATCGGTTCTTAAATAATTGGCATGACTATTTTGAGTCCAAGGCAACTGATTGCCCAATCTATAAAGATGTAAAACAGGCAATAGCGCCCCAAGGCATTGAGTATTATTTAAGATTATTTTTTGATGATACTGCGACTCTATTTGATTACCTTCCCACTGAGACACATATATTTACTCAAAATGGTCTTTATGAAGCCGCAAATACGCTATGGCAGGATATCAATAGACGATATGAAGAATATGGCGTAGATCCACAGCGCCCGTTGTTACCACCAAAAGAGATATTTATTACAGTCGAGGAGTTATTTGGTCTTTTAAAACAGCGCAACATTACTAAGATGGGTCAAAAAACTGCTTCTGATTCAGAGCAGTCGACATTAAAACCAAGCATTCCTGAGATCAGCGTCAACTCAAAACTCAGCAATCCATTGCAAGATCTGGACAAGTTTTTAGGCACCCTTTCACCATCGACCCAGATCTTATTTTGTGCTGAATCAGCAGGACGCAAAGAAGCCTTAAGTGAAATCCTATCTGGTAGTGGCCACAGGCCTCAATTTTTTGAATCATGGCAAGACTTTTTAACCTCAGAGCAAACACTTGGTATTTGCGTTTACCCCATTGATCAGGGTTTCTACGCCAAACAGCGTGAGCTATGCTTGATCACTGAGGGTGAGCTTTTTGGCCAACAGGTTATGCAGCGACGAAGACGATCCGCTGCCTCTGAATCACCCGATTATATTTTTAAAAGTTTGGCTGAATTAAAAATTGGTGCTCCAGTGGTACATATTGATCACGGAGTGGGACGCTATCATGGATTGATACTATTGTCGGTTGATGGCGCACAACAGGAATTTTTAACCCTGTTGTATGCGGATGATGCCAAGCTTTATGTACCGGTGTCCTCCTTGCATCTTATCAGCCGCTACAGTGGCAGTGACGAGGTGGTTGCGCCTCTTCATCGATTGGGCTCTGATAAATGGGATAAAGCCAAGAAAAAAGCCGCGGAGAAAGTGCGCGATACAGCCGCTGAGTTGCTTGATATTTATTCACGACGAGCAGCAAGGCAAGGCTTTTCCTGTAAGGATAATGAAGAGGAATATCGACAATTCTGTAGTCAGTTTCCTTTTGAAGAAACCGCTGATCAGCTCAATACTATTGAAGCCGTTCGCAAAGATTTATTAAGCCCACAACCTATGGATCGCTTAGTCTGTGGCGATGTTGGTTTTGGCAAAACAGAAGTTGCCATGCGCGCTGCCTTTACCGTTGTTTCCAGCAATAAGCAGGTGGTGATTTTGGTACCAACCACTTTACTGGCTCATCAGCATTTGGAAAACTTTAGAGATCGTTTTGCCAATTGGCCGATTCGAGTTGAAGAGCTCTCGCGTTTTAAAACCGCCAAAGAACAGCAACAGGTGATTGATGAGGTTGAATCTGGCAAGGTTGATATTCTTATCAGTACTCATAAGCTTCTGCATGCCAAAATTGACTTTAGTCGCTTAGGCTTGATGATTATCGATGAAGAGCATCGTTTTGGGGTGCGTCAAAAAGAGCAAATTAAAGCATTAAGGAGCTCAGTTGATATTTTGACTATGACGGCCACTCCTATTCCGCGCACATTAAATATGTCGATGCATAGTATTCGTGACTTATCGATTATTGCCACCCCTCCCGCCAAGCGCTTATCGGTTAAAACCTTTATCCGAAAAAAAGAAACCCGAGTTACCAAAGAGGCAATTCTCAGAGAGATTCTGCGTGGCGGTCAGGTTTATTACTTACACAATGATGTTAAAACAATTCAGCGCGCGGCAGATGAATTAGCTGAATTAGTCCCTGAGGCAAGAATACATATTGCCCATGGTCAGATGCGCGAGCGTGAACTCGAAAAAATTATGTCTGATTTTTATCATCAACGATTTAATGTTTTGGTATGTACCACGATTATCGAAACCGGTATTGATGTCCCTAGTGCTAATACCATTATTATTGATCGAGCCGACAAGTTTGGACTGGCTCAGTTACATCAGCTTCGTGGTCGTGTTGGCAGATCTCATCATCAAGCCTATGCCTACTTGCTCACTCATCCAGATAAGAAGTTGACTCAAGATGCCACCAAGCGCCTTGAAGCGATTGCTGCGGCTGAGCATCTTGGATCTGGCTTTACCCTTGCTACCAATGATCTTGAGATCCGCGGTGCAGGTGAACTTCTAGGTGATGAGCAGAGCGGACATATTCAAACCATTGGCTTTACGCTTTATTTAGAAATGCTTGATCAGGCAGTTGAGTCTATTCGCAGCGGGGAAAGCCCAAATAAGACTATTAACTTCGATCAGGGTATTGAGGTTAATTTGCATATCCCTGCGCTGATTCCAGAAGATTATTTACCCGATGTCAATATGCGTCTTACCCAGTACAAACGTTTGGCCAACTGCCAAGATAAGAATCAGCTACATGAATTACAGGTTGAAATGATTGATCGTTTTGGCCTTTTACCGGAAGCCGTTAAGGCACTATTTAGAATTGCCGAATTGCGTCAAATAGGACAGCAGCTTGGGCTTAAAAAGATCGAAGCAGGTCCGACTGAAGGTAGATTACAATTTAATCAAAACACCAAAATTGAGCCAATTACCATTATTAAAATGGTGCAGCAGAACCCAAAACAATATCGGCTCTTGAACAATGACCAATTGAGTTTCACAATGCCAATGGAAACCGCTGAACTGAGGCTCTCATCAGTGTATGCTATGCTGACCTCTCTAAGCGAGAGCATCTAAATTAAGCAAAAAGGACTGTGGATGTTATTTTTACAGCATAAGACTCTAATCCGTAGATTTCTGCTACCTGCTGTCGTCCTTTATCTTTTTGCTTTTCAAGCAAATACTGAAGAACAGTCCCAAGATACTGAATTACCCACGCTTGAAAACTGGTATCAGGTCGAAGTCGTTTTATTCGACCAAAAAAGCATACTTGGTGATGAACAGGCACCTAAAGATATCAGACTGGAATTTCCAAAAAATTGGATTGAACTTCACAGCAGTTATCAAAACACTGGCATTATGCGTCGTCCAATTTTTGATACATCATCAAATTCCTCACTTACCGAGCCCTACCCAGAAGCTCTATCTAAAAGAATTAATCGCTATCTGGATATTCAGCCGTTTCAATATATTACAGATCAAAACTATGGTTTAACTCTTGTACCTGAGGCGACAATTCCTTATCAAGATAATAATCAATTAATCACTGATGACCCGTTAAGTAGAGAAGAATTAGAACCTGAATTAGAGTTAGACCCTGAAAATGATGCAGTACCGCTAGTCGCAGATTTTCTGCCTGTTTTTGAGTCCCCTTTTCGTATCCTTGATAAAAAAGATAGGGATTTAAATGATACCGTTCGAGCCCTTAATAGACGTAATTATAAGGTTCAGTTTCACCAAGCATGGCGCTTTGAGGTGACCTCAAAAGAGGAAAGCGAGTGGATTGTGTTAAAGGCCGGCGATCAGGTGTCAGAAAGATACAGTATTGAAGGTGCCCTACGATTCTATAAATCCAGATTTCTTCATTTTGAGACCGATCTTTGGAAGTTTATTTTTGCAAAGGACAGACAAACAGAAATACTGCTTCCCGAAATTCCACAGAAGCCAATGACTTCAGAAGAAGCAGTGCTTGTTGGTGCAATGCAATTTTCAAACAGCTATATAGCCTTGACTCCTAACCCACTTCAGACACCCAGCCTTATCCAAGATGCTTTAACTGGTTATAACCTGAAATCTATTACTCCGCTTTACACTATCGCCCAAGATAACCTAGTAACTGATAGCATTGAACAACAAAGTAATAGTTATCCCATACAAGAAATTTGGCCCATAAAGCAGTCAAAACGTCTACAGGAAGATGAAGTTTACTATATTGATCACCCTCAAATGGGTGCATTAGTCACTATAAAAGCCTATAAGCCGAAACCTATTAATTTGCCACTTATCCAACCCGATGTGATTGAAGAACAGGTGTTAGAGGCTAATAACTAAGCGCTAATGAGTAACAAAAATCAGCTGACTGGTATCAAAACCCAATAGCGAAGCTCGGCTAATAAATTGATCGATAAGCTCTTCTGAGACCTCAGGAGTTCGCGCAAGCAACCATAAATAATCCCTGCTGTTACCCGCAATAAACGCGTATTGATAATTTTCGTCTAATTCAAAAATAACATAGGAACCAAAAAAGGGGCCAAAAAAGGAAACTTTTAAATGCCCAAGATTAGGTTCTTCCACGAAATATGCCCTGCCCTCCGCCTGTTGCGCAACCTGAGATTTGGAATCTCGACCAGAGTTAATTACTCGAATACCACCATCATCACGCAAGGAATATTCGGCTTTGACGGCTTCTAAACCACGCTCAAAAGAATGATCAAGTCGAGCTATCTCATACCAGTCTCCTAGGTATCGATTGAGCTCAAAATTATCTACTGGCTCTATGCCATCAGGAACAGCTAGACACCCTGACAAGAAATAACAGACTGCAATCCAAAGGTAACGCATTTTGGCTAGGCCTGGGCTTTATCCGCGTTTTCTAGTCCTGGAGGCGCAATATGCAAGGTTGAGGTTGGGAATGCGATTTCAGCTTTATTAGCCTGAATAATCTCTGCCACCTTTAATAACACATCCTGTTTAACCTCATGATACTTCACCCATTGAGTGGTTTTGGTATAGGCATAAACAAAAAAGTCGAGTGAACTAGGCGCAAACTTATCAAAATTAACAATAATCACTTCTTTAGAATCAATGTCAGAATGATCATTGAGCATCTGGGTTACCTGATCAACAATCGCGGTCATACAGGCAATATCGTCGTACCTAATACCAACCGATTCATAAATTCGTCGATTTGTCATTCGCGATGGGTTTTCAACCGATATATTGGCAAAGGCAGAATTGGGAATATAGAGCGGTCGCTTATCAAAAGTTCTAATACGTGTTAGACGCCAACCGATATCTTCCACCGTACCCTCAATTTCTTTATCAGGTGAACGTACCCAATCACCCACTGAAAAGGGACGATCTAGATAGATCATTAAACCGCCAAAGAAGTTTGCTAGCAGATCTTTGGCGGCAAAACCAACCGCAATACCGCCAATACCACCAAAGGCCAATAAGCCAGAGATACTATAGCCAAGGAACTGCATAATAACCAAAATAGCGGTTATAACTACGGCAGCGCGAAACAGCTTAGAGACTGCCTTGACCGTAGTCGCATCCATCGGCTTAGACATATAGGCTGGATCTAAAAGATTGCGTTCTACTCGTCTAATAAAACCATTTATAAACAATGCGCCAAGAACAATTAAAGCTAGGCGATTCATTGGCTGAACAAAATCCTGCAGCGGTGAGTCGATGCGCTGAGCAGTAATACTGAGCGCAAAATTAATCCCTAAAATCCATATTAACCAAATTGCCGGCGATCGACAGGCTTCTAAAAAGGCATCGTCCCATACTGTAGGCGACTCAGCGGCACGCAGCTGGAGACGGTCAAAAATACGGTTTAATAAGAAACCGGCAAAAAGCACCGCAAAAACAATTAGGAAGAGCTCGGTTATCCATAGATAGGTCTCGCCGGTAAGGTTTACAAGCCATGTCTCAATTGCATTCATTTTAAGATCCCATATCAGTCAAGGTCTGAAGTGTATTTTTAGTTTTAGTATAACGCTCAGTTTCTTCTAACTGTTTCCAACTTATATTTTGTCTAGCCCTCATTGTGGCAATTTTTTCACAACCTTTCACCCCTAATTGCTGCATATAGGCTAAAACTTCCTGCGCGCCTTCTGGACAGTTGCATACTAGTATCATATCGCATCCCGCATTGAGCGCTAATTTGGCTTTGTCAGTATAGCCACCAGCGATATCAGCCCCTTTCATACTAAGGTCATCACTAAAGATAACACCCTCAAAACCCAGCTTCTGTCTTAATAGTTGCTGGAGCCAATATTCAGAAAAGCCCACCGATAAAGGATCTATCGCTGGGAATGTAATATGTGCAGGCATTATTCCACCCAAGCAATCTGCCAATGCTTCAAAAGGCTTTAAATCTTTATCCTGAAGTTGATTTAGCGATCTATGATCGATTGGTGCCTCAAGATGACTATCGGCCACCACACCACCATGACCAGGAAAATGCTTACCCGTCGCAGCCATACCCGCCTGATTCATACCTTTGATAAATGCATTGGCCGCCAAAATAACCTGTTCAGGGTTATCCGAAAATGCTCGATCGCCAATAATACTACTGTAGTCTCGATCTACGTCCAATACTGGCGCAAAACTAATATCTAAGCCGCAGGCAATCACCTCAGATGCCATAAGCCAACCTGTATTCTCAGCTAAGTCTAATCCCGCTTGAGCATTGGACTGGATAAGATCACCGAGCACTTGCATGGGTGGAATACAGGTAAAGCCTTCTTTAAAACGCTGAACACGCCCACCCTCTTGGTCGACGGCAATTAAAAGTTGTGATGAACAGCGTCTGATTTCCTCAACCAATGCCATTACCTGCTGCTTGCTCTCAATATTGCGCGCAAATAGGATAACCCCACCCACCTGAGGGTTGGATAGTAAATGCTGCTCGGTCTCTGATAGCTGCGTACCAGTGACATCTAACATTAATCTTCCGTAAGGTTTTACTGACATTGATAAAAAGTCTTTGAAATCATTATTAATGTGCTGCAAATATAACTGACCACAATACTAGATGAAATAATTATTTGAATTATAGACTTGAACAGTGCATGATACTGTATATAATTACAGCGTATATATATACAGGAGTTTATAATGGAAAGGTTAACGGCTAGACAGCAACAGATTTTTGATCTTATCAAAGATAACCTTGATGAGACCGGTTACCCACCTACTCGCGCTGAAATTGCTCAGCAATTAGGCTTTCGCTCGGCCAATGCGGCTGAGGACCACTTGCGCGCCCTAGCCCGAAAAGGTGCTATAGAAATGATTCCAGGAGCTTCTAGGGGTATTCGTATCGCCGAGCAAATCTCTGGTATTCCCATTGTTGGTAGTGTAGCTGCCGGTGAACCCATTCTTGCAGAGCAGAATATTGAAGATTATCAAGAAGTGCCATCGAGCACCTTTCATCCGCATGCTGACTATTTCTTGCGCGTTCAAGGGCAGAGCATGGTC
The DNA here is from genome assembly GCA_038138645.1 of Porticoccaceae bacterium. Taxonomy (GTDB): domain Bacteria; phylum Pseudomonadota; class Gammaproteobacteria; order Pseudomonadales; family Porticoccaceae; genus HTCC2207. The sequence goes on from JAYQEC010000034.1 coordinate 8,030, forward strand.
AATGTGGGCATTATGGATGGCGATTTACTGGCAGTTCATCAACAGCCAACAGCAGAAAATCAACAGATTGTAGTGGCTAGAGTGGATGGCGAAGTGACCGTTAAACGCCTTAAAAGAACACGTAGTAAGCATGAAATTCAGCTTTTGCCAGAAAATCATGATTATTCACCCATTATGGTTGATTTACGACATCAAGAATTTGCCATTGAAGGCTTGGCTGTAGGTGTGGTTAGAGTTGCCGTTTAAAGCGGCAACTAGGCATCTGATTGTAGTGGTCCCTGAGCAAACAAATACTCTTCAACAGGCGTGCCACCCAACACATGCTCCTGCAATATTCTTTCTATAACTTCTGGGCTACAGCTGTGATACCAAGACCCATCGGGATATGAAACAAGTATTGGCCCCTGCCGACAAACTCTAAGACAGTCAACCTTTGATCGATACACACCCGATTCAACATCCATTAAATCGAGTTCTTTAATCCGTCGCTTTAAATAATCCCAAGCAGCTTGAGTCTCTTCTTGAGGGGCACACTTGCCAGCGGTACATAACAATAAGTGCTGTTTTTGTGAGGAAAGATGGCGATGCTCAGCCAGTTTTGTTAATCCTTTAATAGAAGACAAAGCGTTTACCTTGATTGCTAGTGGACCGTTTTGCTGGGCTCTTGTTGTTCAGCCTGAGCCGCTGCCTGTTCCCAATCAATCACTGCTTGGATGCCAGAATCAATCATCTGTTTCGCCACTTCAATATGATGCTCGCCCAAATAGTCTTTTACCTTGGTGGAAAACTTGACTCGCACTAGGGTTTCGTCAACGCCTGCACGCTGAAGACCAATATCGCCATTTTCTAATATAATTAATTCAAACGCAGGTGTACTCATTAAACTTTACTCATATAAATTAAATTTAAACATTATGGCTAGAATTCAATCATCATCTCTCTTTGCCTATCTACGAGCTCAACCATTTGTTTAGACCAGTTAATAGCCGTCGATAGATTCCAATCAATAATCTTTTTTCCACCAGCAGCACCAGTCTCTAGCGCTAATACTGGCAAACGATCGACATCCATTTCTGCTTTTCTTATTTCTGGTAGATCCGCTAACTGAAAATATGCATCGACTAATTCTCGGACCCATGATGTAGGTGAATAAAATAGGTTTTTAAGCTCAGTCGCCTCACCCGGCTCCTTACCGTCTGCCTTTAGGATATCCACTAGATCATCAACAGAATTTATTGCCGAGGGGTCTTTGACTTTATAGTTACTGGCAACATCTTTAATATGCCAGTTCCATGCGTGGTATAACTGGGTCGCAATCGATTGCGCTATCACCGCCTGAACATGCCTATCATTCGCACTACCCTCTGCACTATCAACCAACTGGGTTAATTTTTTAGCAAATAACAGCTTTTGGTTAACCGCTGCAAGGTATGAACAGGCACTCACGTTACTTGCTGCCAGATTTCTCTGTTACAGCCCATTTACCATTGCTATAAAAAGCACTCCAACCCGTGGGCTTACCATCCTTTTCACTGCGAACATACTGCTCTTTAGTCTTTCGGCTGTAACGAACCACAGTATCAACACCCTCAGAATCTGTAACCGGCGCCTGCAATAAAAACTGATACTTTTGATCTATTTCATTTTTGTACGGCAACAATTCAGATACAAGCGGTGCTCGTGTTTCACGATGTCTTGGGAACTGACTAGCCGCAAGGAAGATACCTGAAGCGCCATCTCTCAGTACATAGTGGTCGTCCACCTTTGCACATTGCAGTTCTGGCATAGGAATAGGCTCAGCTTTAGGGGGCGCTGCTTCACCACTTCTTAAAAGTTTTCTGGTGTTTTTACAGCTATCATTGGTACAGCCAAAGTATTTGCCAAAACGACCATTTTTAAGCTGCATCTCGCTACCACATTTGTCACATTCTAATGTGGGGCCTTCGTAGCCTTTAATAACATATTGGCCTGTTTCTACTTCAAAACCCGAACAATCAGGGTTATTACCACAGATATGCAATTTGCGGGTGGTATCTAGTAAATAACTATCCATTGAAGTATTGCATAGCTTACAGCGATGTTTATTAAGTAGTGACTTAGACTCAGCTTCATCATCTTCTTCAATATTAATCGCCTCATCACCCGAGGTTAGATTAATGGTATTTTTACAACGCTCCTTAGGGGGCAACGAATAGCCAGAGCAGCCAAGGAATACGCCTGTGCCGGCAGTTCTAATCATCATAGGCCTGCCACAAAGATTACAGGCAATATCAGTCTCAGAGGGCGCATTAGGACGCATACCTGATACAGCATCCTTGGCATTAGAAAGCTTCAGTGAGAAATCGGTATAAAATTTATCGAGAACCTGCTTCCAGTTAAGTGCACCAGTAGCAATTTCATCTAGTTGAGTTTCCATTGTGGCCGTAAAACCATAATCCATTAAATCGGTAAAACTCTCGCTAAGGCGATCAGTGACTATGTCACCAATTTTTTCCGCAAACATACGCTTATTTTCAATCCGCACATAGCCACGATCTTGAATAGTTGAAATAATCGATGCATAGGTTGAGGGACGGCCAATACCGCGTTTTTCTAATTCTTTGACTAGCGCGGCTTCAGAGTAACGTGCTGGCGGCTTGGTAAAATGCTGTTGTGGCAAAAGATTAAGCAAACCTAGCTGATCGCCTTTCTTTAGATCAGGTAACTCTGCGTCTTCGTCTTTTGATGGCATCACTGCCAAGAAACCATCAAACTTGGTGACCCGCCCTTTTACTGTCATCTCGTAATCACCAGCGGCTACGGTTAACGTAGATGAGGTAAATTCGGCAGATGACATCTGGCAGGCAACAAATTGCTGCCAGATTAATTGGTAGAGACGTCGGGCGTCAGCTTCCATATCGCCAAGACTTCCCGGTGCTATATCAATATTTGAGGGTCTAATCGCTTCGTGAGCATCCTGTGCGCCGCTTTTACTACTATAAATAATTGGTTGCTCAGGTAAATACTTGGCTCCATGACGCTGTTGTATATAGTCTCGACAGGATGCAATTGCATCATCACTAAGATTGGTCGAATCTGTTCTCATATAGGTGATATAGCCCGCCTCATAGAGACGCTGGGCCATGGTCATGGTTTTCTTAACGCCATATCCCAGCTTAGTGCTTGCCGCCTGTTGCAAAGTAGAGGTTATAAAAGGTGCCGGTGGTTTGGATTTTGTCGCTCTATCTTCACGTTTAGAAACAACGTAGTCAGCCTGCCTAAGGAATGCTAACGCAGTGTCGGCTTGATCCTTGCTGCCGGGACGGAATGCCTTGCCCTGATATTTTTTGACATCAAATCTAGCCTGAGTCGCATCGGAATTGCTATCGGTCTGCATGGCCTCTAAATCAGCCTGTACTGTCCAGTATTCCTCAGGGATAAAAGCACGTATTTCTCGCTCTCGGGCAACGATAAGTTTAAGTGCAACTGACTGAACACGACCTGCAGATAAGCCTCGACCTACTTTTTCCCAAAGTAGCGGCGAAACCATAAAACCAACCACGCGATCAAGAAAACGTCTGGCTTGCTGTGCATCCACTCGATGCTGATCTAGAACGCCTGGATCCTCAAATGCCTGACGAATGGCTTTTTTGGTAATCTCATTAAATACCACACGCTTATAGCGGCTTTCATCGCCACCAATAACTTCGGTTAAATGCCATGCAATGGCCTCTCCCTCACGGTCCATATCAGTCGCGAGATAAATATGATCAGCATTTTTAGCCAGCTTTTTTAATTCAGAAACAACTTTTTCTTTTCCAGGAAGGGTTGCATATTGAGCCTGCCAATTATTTTCTGGGTCAATACCCATACTCTTAATTAGCTGCGCTTTTGCTTTGCGCTCACGATGCAGTATCTTTTCTTCTGGGGATAGCTTGCGGGTAATAGCAGCCTGTTTAGCACGCTCTTTAGGATCAGAGGGTGTACGACTAGAACCTGTGGGTAAATCACGAATATGACCAACACTCGACTTAACAATAAAGTCGTCTCCAAGGTACCTATTAATGGTTTTTGCCTTGGCTGGTGATTCTACTATAACTAATGATTTACCCATGGAAGTTAGGTTTCCCAGATCAAAATTTTAATTTATATTTGCCTAATATAGACAAAAGATTCTAGCAAAGGTGCGCATATATACTTGTTTGAGTACCCATTGGTCAAGCTTCAACTAAAAATTTCTTCACCTTTTTTTCTTAATTCGAGCAAACAAGTATGTATTTTATCGACTAAATCAATTGTTCCGCGTTCGTCCCAAACCAAGCCAACTCCCTCAGTTGAAACTTGAATAGTTGTTATTCCCTCGGGTAATTCAGAGAGACAATCAGCGATATTCTCATACCACTCTTTATTTGCCTCGTTATCAATCCAACGCCAGCCTTCAAAAGATGACTGCCAACCTCTCCTGCTCAAACGATGCAAAATCCAACCTTGGACATTTTTCGCCTTTTGCCATGGCAACCAGTAATAAATAGTATCTATCCGCTGCTCTGCCTCTAAAGCATCTGGTCGCCGCCGCAAGTTAACATTAATCGATAAACCGCGTGCCTTTCTTCGACATTGAGTTATATGCTCTTGCCGCGGAGAACTTTTCATCCAAAGTAACGGAGATACGGCAACTGCCAAGCAAAAGATTATCAACAACCAAACCATAGAATAGTGCCGCAAATAAAGAATAAAAGGAAAATCCCTATTATTATAAACCCTAAATATATGCCAAATAGCAACCTATTTAATTAAGACCCACTATTTAATGTAGAATTTGCGAGCAAAAAAAGAGGCTCATATAAAATGTCACAATCACTTATCGATATCGGTGTGAATTTATCAAATAACCGATTTGCAGATGACTTAGATCAGGTAATAGAGCGTGCGCTGGCAACCAACATCAAGCAGTTAGTATTGACCGGCACATCAGTGCAAGAAACACAAAAAGTAATCGAAATTTGTGATTCTTTAGAACAAAAATATCCAAACACACTTTATGCCACAGCGGG
>JAYQEC010000035.1:0-12476 GCA_038138645.1 Porticoccaceae bacterium
TGGAGATAATAATAATGAAATATTCACTGGTAATTTTACTGCTAGTTTTCTTTAATTCCGCAACGCAGGCCAAACAACACCGTTGGGACTATATGGATATCGGTTTTAGTGATGACGGCCTTGGCAAAGGGTTAACATTTTCTGTAGCCAGTAATTTGGGTGATCATATGTTTGCCCGAGCAGATATTTGGCGCACCAAAAGTAAAACCTCTACCCAGCCAATCAGTCATTTGTTTTCTTTTTACACAGCGGGTTTTCAGTATGGAATATTCTATACTGAGGCTGGGGTTAGTCAGTACGATGTCTGTTGGTATGCCTGTGCAGGTTATTCTGGATATATTGGCAAGCTGGGGCTTAGTGGAGGCTCAGATAAGCTAAAAACTAGGGTAGGTGCGGGCAGGCTAGAACTAATGGAGCAACAGTGGTTAGTTTTTGAAGCCGACGCCAGTTACGCATTTAATGAAAATTTTGGGCTGAGCTTGGGAATAATGGATCTTGATGAGTTGGGAGGCAAGGTGACCAAGCTTGGAGTAAGGTTAAGCTGGTAACCAAACTTAGTGTTTGAGGCGGATCAACTTAAAGGAGCCATTATTGGCCATTACTTCGACTTGACCAAACAAAGATTTAGCTTTGTGCTCAAGAGGGATAAAGGTATTGACCACAAATAGTGCCTGTCCAGAATGTTTTAGTAAGCGTTTAGTTTGGCTTAGAAATTTCACTGCCAATTGATCATCCACTGAAAAGCCACTGTGAAAGGGCGGATTGCATAAAATAGTATCGAAAGTCTCTTCGATCTTATCACCGGCATCAGTGGCTAGCGCACCGCATTCAATTTTCTCTAAACACTGAAAGTTTTCTTTAACGGCCAGTAGGGCGGCGGCATTATTATCGGTTGCCATAATACGGTTAAAGCCAAATTGATTAGCGCTTATCGCGAGATAGCCATAACCACAGCCAAGGTCGAGCAAAGATTGTGGTGCATTTTTGTAGCCCTTTAAAAACTCTGGCAGATGATCGACTAAAAAAGCACTGCCGCGATCAATTTTATCCCAACCAAAAATACCAGGCTTTGACGCTAAGCTCAGGTTGTCAGCTAACTTAACCTGTCTAAGCGCAGCATAATTTTTATCATTCAAGGGTTCTGCTTGTTGGGCGATTAATTCAATAGAGGCGATATAGGCCTTGCCATGTTTTTCTGAATTCACAGGATTGCCGAAAAGTTTTGCCGCCTGCTTAACATAGCTTTTAATGCCATCATTTTTTTCGCCACTCAGCACCAGTTTGCCATTCGGCTTAAGCAGTTTTAACGACTGATTAATAATATGATGTGAGCTGGCACGTTCCTTTGAAACCCTATAAAGAATGCCATCAAAGCTATTTTCTGAATACGCTGAAAAGTCAAAATCATTAAATTGGCAAACAATGTTAGCTGCCTCAGCGCCGCGGGCTATCTCGAGGCGGTTAGTTATTGCAGTAGAATGTCGTTGGCTATTGCTACCGGCGGTTATCCAATCACTCGCCTGCCAGTTTTCATCGGCAATAATTAACCACTGTCCAATGCATTGGGCATAATGCTGAAGCAAAAGCGAAATAGATTTATCGGTTACTCTGCTCATTGAATAGATGCAATCTCTTCTTCGGTCAGTGGTCTATAGTCACCGGGTTCCAATTCGGGATCCAGTGCAATACCACCAATTTGTAGGCGATGAAGACTGACTACCTCATTCCCTAAAGATATCATCATGCGTTTTACTTGATGATATTTGCCTTCGCTAATACTGAGGCGAATATGGTGATCGTCTATTATTTCCATAGTTGCCGGTAGACAGCGACGTTTTTCGCCCTCAAGCGCAATTCCTGCCTGTAATTTTTTGTGGTAGTCCTCACTCACTGGGCTTTCAAGTTCCACCTCATAGATCTTTTTACAGTCGGTTTTGGGTGAGGTAACAATATGATTCCACTGACCATCATCGGTAATTAACAGGAGTCCCGTTGTATCTATATCCAGTCGCCCTGCAATTTGCAGCTGATCATTGCGATGTTCATAAATAAGATCTAAAGCGGTTGGGTTGGTATGGTCTTTAGTGGCAGAGACGACGCCCGCTGGTTTATTCATCATAAAATAGCGGGTGCTCATTAATTGAATCGTTGAGCCTTCAATGGCAATTTCTTGGTCGTCGGTGACTTTTTGCGAGCCGCTTGTTGCCAGTTCATTATCAATACTGACCAACCCGGATTTTATAAGTTTTTTAACATCTGTTCGGGATAGATCGGTGGCATTACTTATATATTTATCCAGGCGCACATTAGTGGCCCTTTAAATATTGCGCGGCTTGTTTTGCAAAGTAAGTCAGGATGCCATCTGCCCCTGCACGCTTGAATGCTAGTAAAGATTCCATCACCACCTGATCGCTGTCTAGCCAGCCTTTGTCAGCTGCAGCGCAGATCATGGCGTACTCGCCACTCACCTGATAAGCAAAAGTTGGTGCCTTTAGCTCATCTTTGACTCGACGTACAACATCTAAATAAGGCATGCCGGGCTTAACCATAATCATATCGGCGCCTTCATCCAGATCGAGTGCGCATTCATGAATCGCTTCATCACTATTAGCTGGGTTCATTTGATAGGTATGTTTATTGCCGCCCGCTAGGTTAGAGGCTGAACCTACGGCATCGCGAAATGGGCCATAAAAGCTGGAAGCATATTTTGCAGAGTAGGCCATAATTTGGGTATTGATAAAACCCTCATCCTCAAGCGCTTCACGAATAGCACCGATTCTGCCGTCCATCATATCCGAGGGAGCAACGATATCCGCTCCAGCATAAGCATGAGAAAGCGCCTGTTTAACCATCACTTCTACGCTAACATCATTTAAAACATAGCCGCTGTCTTCATCAATAATGCCGTCTTGCCCATGAGTAGTGAATGGATCTAATGCCACATCAGTAATAACCCCTAAGTTGGGGACCTGTGCTTTTATAGCCTTGACGGCGCGCTGAGCTAGGCCTTCAGGATTGTATGCTTCCTCAGCTAGAAGGGACTTGTTGCTTTCGCCTACGACTGGAAATAAAGCGACTGCCGGAATTCCTAAGTCATAAACTGCCTGAGCCTCTTTAATTAATAAATCTATTGAAAGCCGATTGACGCCCGGCATTGACTCTACTGCTTGGCATTCGTTAGTTCCCTCAACGACAAATATCGGCAGAATAAGATCATTAACATTTAGCTGCGTCTCGCTATTTAACCGGCGAGAGAATTCCTCGCTGCGATTGCGGCGCATGCGGGTGTAAGGGAAGGGCCCTCGGCTAGTCTTTAAGCTCATAAACACTCCGTTAGTGATGGCTGTTTTGGTCTAAACTGCTCCCAGAATGCGTATCATACGCAAAAATGGTCTTGGAGGAACCTATGACGATAGCATTTTGGACATTATTGGCCGCCATTGCCTTGCCTTGGGTTATGGCAGCGCTTAAAAAAAGCCCGCTGGCAGCCAATGGAAAATATAGCAATAGAGCGCCAAGAGCAATGCAGCCTAACCTGCAGGGTTTTAGTCAACGTGCCTATTGGGCGGAACAGAATGGTTATGAAGTCCTTCCTGCTTTTATAGCCGCTGTTTTTGTGGCGCATTTTGCAGGCGCTGATCAGGCGACAACAGATCAGTTTGCAGTTGGCTTTATAGTTTCTCGAATTATTTACTCGATATGCTACTTAATGAACTGGGCAACCCTCAGATCCATCGTCTGGTTGGCTGGCTTGCTTTTTATTATTGGACTTTTTGTAATTTCAGCTTAAGCCCTAGATTTTCCCGAAAGATTTCTCTGCAGCATCCAAAGTAAACTGAATATCTTCATCAGTATGTGCAGCAGACATAAAGCTAGCCTCATAAGAAGCTGGTGCTAAATACACCCCCTCTTCAAGCATATGATGGAAAAACTTTGCAAAGCGCTCGGTATCGCAATCCATAACCTGCTGGTAATGAGTTATTTTTTCTTCCTCTGAAAAGAATATCCCCCACATAGTCCCCACATGGTTGCTGGTTAAGGGGATGCCGGCAGCGGTTGCTCGTTCAACCAAGCCTTTAACTAACCGATCTGTGCGCTCAATGACAGGGTCTAAAAAGCCCGGAGCTGAAACTAGTTCTACAGTCGCCAAGCCAGCGGCCATTGCCACAGGGTTACCGGATAGAGTTCCTGCCTGATATACCGGTCCTAGCGGTGCAATATATTGCATAATTTCTTTTTTGCCGCCGAAAGCGCCTACCGGCATGCCGCCACCAATAACCTTGCCAAGACAAATTAAATCGGCATCCAAATTATAATGGCCTACCGCACCGGTTTGGCTAATCCTAAATCCGGTCATTACTTCATCGGCAATTAATAGTGCGCCACTATTAGTACAGCATTCTCTAAGGCATTCAAGAAAACCTTCAATTGGTGGTACACAGTTCATATTGCCGACTACAGGTTCCAAAATCACACAGGCGATTTGCTCGCCTATTTCAGAAAATACCTGATTAACCTGTTCGATATTGTTATAGGAAAGAGTAATTGTATGATCTGCCAAACCGTCGGGTACACCCGGCGAGCTTGGCACTCCCAGCGTCAATGCACCGGAGCCAGCTTTAACTAATAAAGAGTCTGAGTGGCCGTGGTAGCAGCCTTCAAACTTTACAATTTTGTCACGTCCGGTGTAGCCCCTTGCTAGTCGAATAGCACTCATAGTGGCTTCGGTGCCGGAGTTAACCATTCTCACCATTTCCATTCCCGGAACAATGGAACAGATTTTATCAGCTAGCTTGATCTCTAATTCCGTAGGGGTGCCAAAAGATGTCGCCTTATCAAGTTGCGTTTTGATGGCCTCGACTACTTGGGGATGATTATGTCCTAAAAGCATAGGCCCCCATGAAAGCACATAGTCCACGTAGCGATTGTTGTCGGCATCGAACATATAGGCGCCATTAGCACGCTCAAAGAAAACGGGAGTGCCGCCTACGGCACGAAATGCTCTGACCGGAGAATTAACACCGCCAGGGATATGTTTTTGGGCGGCTTTAAAAAGGTCTTGAGATCGAGCATTTTTTTGAGTCATGAAATTTCCTAATATATTTTTTCGGTTTGCCAATTATGACCGGCAACTGCAGTACGGAGTCTGAAGCTATCTAGATTAGAGACTGTCATTAAAATGGCTTAACAATTACTAGAATAACAATAGCGACCATAAAGATAACAGGTACTTCATTGAAAATTCTAAAGTAGACATGTGATTTCTCGCTACTATCATTAGCAAGCTTTTTCATATGCGCCAAGCACATATGATGGTAGCCAATTAAAAGAATTACCAACAGAGCTTTTACATAAAACCAGCCCTGACTTAAATAGGCTTGAGGTGCCATTGCTACAAGCCATAAACCCAATCCAATAGTAGCTATCATCGATGGGTTGGCAATGCCGCGGTATAGTTTGCGCTCCATCAGTTTAAAGCGCTCAATACTCGGCTGATCCTCAGCCATAGCGTGATAAACAAACAGTCTTGGCAAATAGAACAGCGCAGCAAACCAACAGATTACTGCCATTAAGTGAAATGCTAACACCCACTGATACATCCAAGCCTCCATTGTCTGTTCAAAAATTACTATTTAATAATCGCTATTATTATTTGATTAATAGTGTTTACTGCTATTATAGAGGTCTGAGGTTAAACTGGAAATTTAAAAAGTGAGGATGTGGTGATAAAAATCGGAATTGTAGGGGGAACAGGCTACACAGGCGTAGAATTGTTGCGTCTACTAGCAGGCCACCCAAACACGGAATTGGTTGCGATTACTTCGAGGTCAGAGAAGGGTAAGCCTGTGTCTGCGTTATTTCCCAACCTTAGAGGCATTATTGATCTAGCCTTTACTGAACCTACGGTCGCCAACTTAAAGCATTGTGATGTGGTATTTTTTGCCACGCCGCACGGTGTTGCTCAAAGTTTAGTCCCCGAAATTCTTGCAGCAGGTATCCGAGTTATAGACCTGTCGGCAGACTTTAGAATAAGAGATATAGATATTTGGGAAAAGTGGTATGCCCAAAAACATGCGGCACCACAATTAGTATCCGAGGCAGTCTATGGTCTTCCTGAATTTAATCGCGATGCAATCGCTAACGCTAAATTAGTAGCTTGCCCAGGCTGTTACCCAACGAGTGTTCAACTGGGACTTAAGCCACTGCTTCTGGCTGGAGTAATTGATGTAGCCGATATTATTGCTAATTCAGCCTCGGGGGTGAGTGGTGCAGGTAAGCAGGCAAATGTAGCCACTCTATTGTCTGAAGCAGGCGATAATTTTAAAGCCTACGGCGCTTCAGGTCATAGACATCAACCTGAAATTGAGCAGGGTCTCGCCGATATGGCAGGTGAACCTGTGGCGATAACGTTTGTGCCACATCTGCTGCCCATTATTAGAGGAATACACACGACACTCTATGTTGATCTAAAACAGCAGGATACCGATGTGCAAGGCTTGTTTGAGGCGCATTATGCCAATGAGCCCTTTGTTGATGTGCTTGAGCCTAATAGTTACCCTGAAACTAGAACCGTGCGTGGTTCAAACCATTGTCGAATTGCTATTCACAGACCAGGAAATGGCAAAAAGGTTGTGATTTTAGTGGTAGAAGACAACCTAACCAAAGGGGCCTCAGGTCAGGCATTACAATGCATGAATATTATGTTTGGCTTGGATGAAGATGCAGGGTTAACCATGCCTGCACTGATGCCCTAATGCCCCAGCGCTCCCCGCTGATTATACATTACAGAACCAGCCAGATAATCTGGCTGGTGCTTATCGTGGCTGTAATCTTATATGGTGTAGCATTGGCGGGATTTTTTTATGGCAATAAAACCTATTCTGATAATCAGATCTACATAGCTGAACTTGAAGCAGGTATCGATGAGCTAACGGAAGGTTTGGTGCAGAAACAGACTGCCCTAGCAGCCCTTCAGTTAACTGCTCAAGTGGATGCAGCAGCGCTTGAACAAACCCGTCAGCAAATGCTGGATATGCAAAGACAGATCTATCGGCGAGAGCAGGAGCTAAAACTCTACCGAGAAATGCTTCAGGACAATAATAAGACAACGGGTCTAAAGGTAGGCGATATACATATTGAGCAGATTGGTGATCGTCAGTTTCAATATGATTGGGTAGCACAGCAAAAAAACCACGAAGCAAAAAACTTGCGAATCAATGCCAATATCTGGGTCTTGGGAAGTCAACATGGCCAGTCAATTTCACTTCCATTAAACGAAATAGATGCAGAAGTTGATGATTTGCCTATACAATTAAAGATGAAGTACTTTTCAATCAATCGAGGCATTATGACTTTGCCCGAAGGTTTTGTTCCTCAGCAGATAAGAGTGACACTGCGTTACCCTTGGACTAAAAAGCCTCAGTTTGATAAAAAGCTACCATGGATAGTAGAGGAGTAGGAACATTGTTTAAAAAAATTAATGCAGGACTAGCCACTATTGCTAATGACACCACAACCTTGATTTCTGAGGGCACCAAGCTATCGGGAGATATTTCATTTAGCGGTACGCTCGAGATTTTGGGGACAGTTGAGGGCAATATTCTCTCTGAACAAAAAGATGCGAAAGTGCGTATATTAAATGGTGGTGTAGTTAAGGGCGATATCAAGTCATCCATTATCGAGGTTAATGGTGTGGTTGAAGGCAGTATTTATGCTGTGGATCATTTGGCCCTTGAGGCGAGCTGTAAAGTCAATGGCAATGTACATTATACTAATATGGAAATGCGTCCAGGCGCACAGCTTATTGGCTCATGTATTTGTCAGCAGGCAACACCGCCAAAAGAGATTGCACCACAGGCGGCTAAAGATGCCGCAAAAATCAAAGATATTCGTAGCAATAATCAGCAAACCCTCGATAAACAATGGCAGTAGTTATTGTTCGAGAAACATAGAGTTAGGCTTTACAGTATGTCAGTAATTGAAACATTTACCCCCTCGGTCCTTCAGGTCACGGCAAGTGCTGTTGCTAAGGTGCAAAGTCTAAGGGATGAAGAATCAAATCCGGATCTTATGCTTCGAGTATATGTAACTGGTGGGGGATGTTCAGGTTTTCAGTACGGCTTTTCTTTTGAAGATACTATGGCTGAAGATGATACGCCGGTATTAAAAGACGGCGTCACCGTGCTAATAGATTCGCTAAGCTATCAATATCTAGCGGGCTCAACGGTGGACTATGAAGAAAACCTAATGGGTTCGAAATTTGTTATCACCAATCCCAATGCAACCACCACCTGTGGTTGCGGTGCCTCTTTTACCATTTAACTTAGTCGGGCAAGTAAAGCGCGCCTAAAACGGCTTGCCTAGTTGCTCCGGTAACAGAAGTTAGATTGCCAGCCGAAGTCGACATTCGCTGTTGTGCTAGCCAAGCAAAAGCACAACACTCAACCCAGCTAGGCGATATGCCCAGCGTATCGGTTGTAGCAACATTGGTTAGATTGGCGGCAAGAGAATCCATTAAAAATCCATTATAGGCTCCGCCGCCGCAAACAAATACCTCATCAATTGATTGCGGCATGCTCAAAATTGCGTCACTAATTGTTTCAACTGTCAGGCTTAACAAGGTGGTTTGAATATCCTGAGCTGCCGCCGCTGAAAAATCGGTAAGTTGATGGTTTAGCCAATTGATATTAAATAATTCTCTGCCTGTACTTTTTGGTGGAGGTAGGGCAAAGAAGTTATCGGCTTTCATTTGCTCTAATAAAGGTGGGATCAAATTTCCCTGAGCCGCCCAACTACCATTATGATCATAATGAGTGCCCAGATGAATTTGGCTCCAAAGATCCATAAGTACATTACCCGGTCCGGTATCGAAACCAGTGCAATTTCCCTTGGTATCTAATACCGTAATATTGCTAATGCCGCCGATATTTACAATCGCGCGATTTTTCTTAGTTGTTGCAAAAGCGAACTGGTGAAAGCCAGGTGCCAATGGCGCGCCTTGACCGCCCAGCGCAATATCCTTGCGTCTAAAATCAGATACCACCGCAATATTAGTCTCAGTAGCTAGGATATTGGCATCGCCAATTTGCAGGCTAAAGGGTATTTGTCCAGCCTTGGGTGGGTTATGGCGAATGGTTTGTCCATGACAGCCTATGGCTGTGATATCTGTCGCTGTAAGATCAGCTTTCTTAAGTAGCTGGGTTGTTGTTTTTGCATATAACTTACCCAATCTGTGGTCAGTTTCTGCAAGCCGTTGAATCGTTTCTTTTTGCGGATCACAAAGATCTAATATCTGCGTTTTTAGATCGGCAGGTATTGGCTCGCTGTGAGTGCTAATTATTTTGTATTGATGGTCACTCAGTTCAACCGCAACAGCGTCAACAGCATCAATACTGGTGCCAGACATTAGGCCAATAAAAAACTTATTAGCAGTCATTGTATTTCCATTGATTGCATTGCTAATTTATCCGCTTGCTGATTTTCAGCCAATTGATCCAGTAGTGCCGTTACAGTCTCAGTAAATCGCTCCCTCTCAGCCTCTGAAATGGGATTTGCCTTGGGCAAGGCTACGGTCCTAGGATTTCGGTGTACGCCATTGACCAGAAACTCATAATGTAAATGAGGGCCTGTAGCATATCCCGTTGCGCCAACCTTACCAATCACCTGTCGTTGTTTTACTGTTTGCCCTGTTTTAACAGACTTGCGGCTGAGGTGAAGATATTTAGTGGTATAAGTTTGACCGTGTTGAATAAAGACATAATTACCATTGGCTCTACTGTAACCCGCTTCAATTACGCGGCCATCGCCACTAGCGTAAACCGGCGTGCCTGTTGGTGCAGCATAGTCTACGCCGCGATGGGCTTTAATTTTTTTATGTATGGGGTGCTTGCGACGCAAATTAAACCCAGAGCTAATCCGAAAAATATCCAACGGGGTGCGAAGGAAGGCTTTGCGCATGCTTAAACCCTCAGGAGTATAGTAGCTTACTTGTCCATTGCTGTCGGTGTAGCGCACCGCATTATATGTCTTGCCGCGATTAGTAAATGAGGCGGCCAAAATATTACCTGTGCCCAGATGCTGGCCATCTATATATTGTTCTTCAAACAGCAGTGAAAAAGAATCACCAGCTCTGATATCGAATACAAAATCAATATCCCAGCCAAAGATATTAGCAAGCTCCATCACCGTTTTATCGGGTAGTTGGGCTTTTTTTCCTGCTAAGTATAGTGATTGATCAATTTGACCCTTTCTGTAACTGGTTATGATTTCAGGCTGACGAATCACCTTTTTGGATAAAAAATCATTTTCTTGGGCAGTAAATGTGTAGATTTCTAGTAAAGATTTTTCGTACTGCAGTTCAACTAGATCGCCAGTCATACTATTAATAGCAAAACGAAGGATTTCGCCCGGGAAAAGATTGCGCAATGATTTACCCTGTTTAGACCTAGAGATAAGATAAACTTCTTGAGCGCTTAAGCCAGCTCTTTGAAATAGGGTCGATAAGTTATCACCTGATGAAACCCTTTGAGTTTTCCAAATAAGATCAATCACAGGCTGTTCAACAGAACTATCAGTGCCTAGTAGGTTTTTTATATCCAGTGTTTCAAGTAGCGTCTTTTCAGCAGAATAGTTTTCAGGTCTAGGGTCGCAGGCTATAGCTAAAACAAAAGTGGAAGCAGCTATAAGCATAAGGTAGCGCTTTGATATCAACTTGATAATCAAGGGCCGCACTAAACGGTATTGTTGTTGCCAGCCACGCATACTGAATAACTCAATTAGAGAACGATCGAGGATTCTAGCTCGAAAAAAACATTAGGTACAATAAAATGCGCGCATCCCCTTACTACCTAAAAGCGTGCGAATAACATAAAATGTTGAAATTGGGCGCTCAATCTGTACAGTGATCGCACTTTATAACTACCAGCTAAAATTGAAGATTCATGAACGATAAAAACCAACAGCCTTTAAAAGCATTACAAGATCGCGATCTAATTGCGCAAATTTCTGGTGATCAAGAGTTAGAGGAGCACCTTCAGCAGTCGCGAACCGTCTATTGTGGCTTTGATCCTACGGCAGATAGCCTGCATCTTGGGCATTTGGTGCCTTTATTGGTATTGAAACGCTTGCAGGAGGCTGGGCATACCCCCATCGCATTGGTAGGTGGTGCCACCGGCATGATCGGAGATCCAAGTTTTAAAGCTGATGAGCGCAAATTAAATTCGCCAGAAGTCATTGCAGGCTGGGCAGATAAAATTAAGGCTCAAGTTAGTCAGTTTATTGATTTTGATTGCGGTGATAATTCGGCAATTGTAGTTAATAACCTAGATTGGACTGAAAATTTAAGTGCCTTGGATTTTTTACGTAATGTAGGTAAGCACTTTTCAGTTAATAATATGATTGCCAAGGAATCGGTAAAGCAGCGAATTGATCGAGAAGGCTCGGGTATTTCTTTTACTGAGTTTGCTTACTCTTTATTGCAAGGTCTCGACTTTGCTGAATTAAATAGTCGCTATAATTGTACCCTCCAGGTTGGTGGTAGTGATCAGTGGGGCAATATTGTTGGCGGAATAGATTTATCGCGCCGCCAAAATCAGGCGCAATGTTTTGGTCTTACCGTACCCTTAATCACTAAATCCGATGGAACCAAGTTTGGTAAAACTGAAGCGGGGGCCGTGTGGTTAGATCCGAAAAAAACATCGCCCTATAGTTTTTATCAGTTCTGGTTAAATGTCGCAGATGCTGATGCCTATAAATTCTTAAAATATTTCACCTTTCTATCTATAGAGAAAATAGAAGAGATTGAATCTGAGGATGCAAACACCCAAGGGCGACCTCAGGCGCAAGCTGTACTGGCTAGAGAGGTGACTGAGCTGGTTCATGGTAAGCAAGGATTGGATGCGGCATTAAGAATTACCGATGCCTTATTCAGTGGTAATTCAGCTGATTTGTCTGAAAATGATTTAGAGCAGTTACGTCAAGATGGTCTTCCTTCCTCTACTATAGAGAGTGAAAATTTATCGCAGACGCCATTGACGCAACTATTTACCGAAGCCGGAATGGTAAAAGCAGGACGTGAAGTGAAGGATGCTCTAGGTCGAAAATCTGTCTTTATTAATGGTGAAGCGATGGGAAATGAGCACAATATGCAGGCCGAGGAAATATTCAATTCCGCTAATGCGCTTTATGGTCGTTTCTTTTTAGTAAAATTAGGCAAGAAAAAATACCATCTTTTCGAGCTTTAGCGGTTAAAAAATAGCCAACCTTAAAATAAATTAAAATAATCGCAAATTCTTGTTGACAGTAGCGTGCCGGTCTGTAGAATGCGCGCTCCCGACAGAGAGGTTCAGGCGAAAAATCTTCACCGAAAACCCACAAAGAAAATAATCTAAATTATTTCACTTTTGACTGTTGACAATGGGGTGGCTATCTATAGAATACGCACCCCGCTCAGATGAGCGAATGTTCTTTAAAAAAGT
>JAYQEC010000036.1:0-12166 GCA_038138645.1 Porticoccaceae bacterium
TCGGCTTATTTTTTGGCGTCTGTGATAGGGCAAGCGAATAGTTTGTGTTAAAGTTCAGGCAAAGAACTATTTGTTGTTTTTTTTGGACTTGATGTAAGTCTAAGAAAAGCTGCCAATATTGTGCAGGGCGCATTGGCTACAGCGTTTGTTAGGGATAAATAATAGCGAGAAAATAATGCAAGATATGGGTACTTCAGGTTTCCAAACTTATTTGCGATTACTAAGATATGTTGGGCGCTATTGGCTTGCGTTTGTGGTCAGCGTGCTGGGCTTATTTATGCATTCGGCTGCGGAAATAGCCTTTGTGGATTTGTTAGGTTATATCACGGATACGGTTGGTGCTATGACCTCGGAAGACCAATCGGGATCGAATTTACCCTCAGCAGGCATTACAGCTTCACTAGCTAACGTATTTTTAAATGGCTCCAATATCGAGCGTGGCGCCATCGTAATACCTGTGTTTTTAATTATCATTAGCCTGGTGCGCGGCTTAGGCTATTTAATAGGCAGCTATGGGCTTGCCTATGTGTCTAATTTTTTAGTGCACGCCTTGCGTACCGATATACTGTCTAAATATTTACATTTACCCTCAGATTTTTTTAATCGTTCTATGTCAGGGCATTTAGTATCGGTGGTGACTTTTAATGTACAGCAAGTCACTGAGGCTGGAACTCGAGCGATTAAAACCATGTTGCAGCAGGGTAGTCTGGTGCTTGGTTTATTAGGCTATTTATTTTATGTGAACTGGAAGCTAACTCTGTTCTTTATCGCTATTATGCCTTTGATTGCCTTTTTAGTTTCGATTGTTAGCAAGCGTTTTCGTCTGATAAGTAAACGCATTCAATCCGCTATGGGTGATGTGACGCACGTGACTCAAGAAGTGGTTAATGGCCATCAAGAAGTGAGGATGTTCGGCGGCGCGGATACTGAACTTACAAGGATGATTGAGGCCAGCCATAATAATCGCAAGCAAAATATGAAAATGGCATTTACCGAGGGTGTAAGTAATCCATTGGTAATGATCATTGTTTCATTGGCTTTTGCCGCGATTACTGCGGTTATGTTGAGTCCATCTATATTAGCCTCAATGACAGCTGGTAGCTTTATCACCTTTTTGGTGGCCTCGGGTATGTTGGTAAAGCCTATCCGTCAATTGACCGAAGTCAACAGTGCTATTCAGCGCGGTATTGCTGCTTCACAATCTATTTTTGAGGTTCTAGATGCCGATTCTGAACCCGATACAGGCACTATTAAACTGGAGTCTGTGAAGGGAGGTTTTACTTTCCAAGAAATCAGTTTTTCTTACAGTGGTTCTGATCAATTAGTTCTTGAGGATATTAATTTTGAGGTAAAGCCTGGCGAAACAATTGCCCTTGTTGGCTCCTCAGGAAGTGGTAAGTCATCGCTGGTTAATCTAATTCCCAGATTTTATAACCTCAAGCAGGGTTCTATTTTGCTCGATGGGTCTAATATAAATGAATATTCGCTTGCTAGTCTGCGTCAGCAAATTGCCATTGTTAGTCAGCGGGTAACGCTTTTTAATGGCAGTGTTTACAGTAATATTGCCTATGGTGACTTAAAAGATTGTTCATCTGAGCAGGTAATGGCTGCGGCTAAAATGGCCAATGCCGATGAGTTTATCAAAAATCTTCCACAGGGATACGATACGCTAATTGGTGATGATGGCGTTATGCTCTCGGGTGGCCAGAGGCAGCGTATAGCCATTGCCAGAGCTATTTTGAAGGACGCGCCCATCCTTATTCTAGATGAAGCAACATCTGCCTTAGATACAGATTCTGAGCGTTATATTCAAGCGGCCCTTGAGGGTCTTATCAAGGATCGAACGACATTTGTTATAGCGCATCGTTTAAGTACCATTGAAAAGGCTGACCGCATTTTAGTCATGGAGGCGGGGCGTGTTGTGGAGCAGGGCTCACATAAAGAGTTGCTGGCGCAGTCTGGGCGTTATGCTCAGCTTTATAATCAGGCCTTTGAGACTCCTGACGAGCAGCCGGCCTAGTTGGGGAATTGATATTGAGTATTGAAAAGCGAATAGTTAAAGCTTGGTATTCCAAGTTTTCTTGGGTCCTGGTACTTTACCCGCTGTCGCTAATCTTTCAATTTATGGTAGTTCTTCGTCGTTACATCCTCTCTCGCTCTAATCAGGGCAAGGCTTTTTCATCCCCAGTTGTAGTTATAGGTAATATTGCGGTGGGGGGCAGTGGTAAAACACCCTTATTAATAAAGCTATGTTCGGAGTTGATAGGTCGAGGTCTAAAAGTTGGGGTTGTGAGTAGAGGTTATGGTGGCGACTCGACGGTTTATCCTCTTCAAGTATCAAATGATATAAGTGCTTCTGTTTGCGGTGATGAGCCTTTGCTTATTCGGCAGAGCTTGCCATTGTCGAATGCCATTGTAGTGGTTGATCCGTTGCGTAAACGCGGTGTTGAGTTTGCATTGAGTCAATTTCATTGTGACATTGTTCTATGTGATGATGGACTTCAGCATTACAAATTACATCGTGATCTGGAAATAGCGGTTATTGATGGTTCTCGGGGGCATGGTAATGGACTTTGCTTGCCAGCTGGGCCATTAAGAGAGCCAATTTCACGACTTAATTCAGTAGATCTTGTGATTGTTAATGGTCAGCAATCGGATCATGGTATTTATTCAGATGCAAACTATTGCTTGAAGCCTGCATGTTTTCGGCACTTATCCACGGGTAAGACATTAGCAGTGGATGCCTGGCCATTTTCGAAAACAGTGCATGCGCTTGCTGCTATTGGTAATCCGCAGCGATTTGCAGATACCCTTACATCACTAGGGTTGAGTCCTATTTTATTGGCTTTTGACGATCATTTTGTAATGACAAAGTCTGATTTATGCTTTGATGATGATTTACCCGTCATTATCACTGCTAAAGATGCGGTAAAATTTGATGCCGTAAATATGGATAATGTCTGGGTGCTTGAGGTTGAGGCTGAACTATCTACAGGTTTGGTTGATAATCTATTAGATGCTGTCAATCTAGGTTAATCATTAACAGGAATTATTATGCAGTTTATTGTTGTAATACCAGCACGCTATGCCTCCACACGGCTTCCTGGCAAGCCGCTGCGAGATATCAAGGGTATTCCCATGATTCAGCATGTATGGCAGCAGGCCAGTAAAAGTAATGCTGCGCGCGTGGTTATTGCCACTGATGACAAGCGTATTGAGGAAGTTGCTACAGCATTTGGTGCTGAGGTCTGTATGACTAGAGATGACCATGTCTCAGGTACTGATCGATTGCAGGAAGTAGCCCAATTACTTGGACTAGAAAATGAGCAGATTGTGGTGAATGTACAGGGTGATGAGCCGTTGATTCCTCCAGAGGTTATTAATCAGGTGGCTGGTAACCTCGAGCAGTCGGCAACGGCCGGTGTGGCTACACTATGTGAGCCATTTGACTCGGTTATTGATTTTGTAAACCCAAATGCCGTGAAGGTTGTCTCTGGTGCAAGCGGCAATGCGCATTACTTTAGTCGAGCACCCATTCCATTTCCTAGAGATAAGTCGTTGGGTTCTGATAATTCCTTGCCAGATGAGGCACGCAGACATATTGGAATTTATGCCTATAAGGTGGCATCTCTTAATCAATTTATCGATTGGGATATTGCTCCCTTGGAACAGCTAGAGTCGCTTGAGCAATTACGATTTTTGGCTAATGGTATTGCAATTCATGTGGCAGATGCCTGTGTTTCGGTGCCGGGTGGAGTAGATACTGAAGAAGATTTAGCAAGCATTATAAACTCAATATAAACAATTACTTATAATATAATATTAATTTACTTTATTAGAATTAAATATGTCAAAAATTTCTGTATTATTTGTTTGCTTAGGCAATATTTGTCGCTCGCCTACAGCCCATGCTGTTTTTCAATCCATGGTTGATGCAGAGGGCCTAAGTGATCAGATTTACGTAGATTCCAGCGGTACTGGCGATTGGCATATTGGTCGTGCTCCTGATCCAAGATCTCAGCATTATGCCTTGGATCGAGGCTACGATATGGGCGATCTTCGTGCTCGTCTGGTTGAGCAAGACGACTTTAATCAGTTTGATTATATTTTTGCTATGGATAAACAAAATCTGGCTGATTTACAGGCAATGCGACCGAGTAACTACTCAGGTGAGCTAGGTTTGTTTTTGGATCTTTGTCAAAATCCAGACTACATCAACTACAGTGAGGTTCCAGACCCTTACTATGGTGAAGGTGAAGGATTTACTCTAGTACTTGATTTAATTGAGGATGCCTCAGCCGAGTTGATAAGGTTAATAAAGGGTCGTTTATGACAGATCCGCAGGCATTTATCGAACAAATTTATACATCTTTTGATCTAAGAGATTTTAATAGCCTTGCACTGCCTGCCAAGGCTGAATATTTCTGTTCGGTTGAAAATGTTAATCAGCTACAACAGGCACTAGCCTATGCTCAGCAAAATGAGCTTAATATTACCCCCATTGGTGGCGGTAGTAATTTAGTTCTTGCTGGTGATATCAGTGGTTTAGTGTTGCATGTCAATTTTAAGAATGTCAGTACTTCTCGTGAGATTGATAACAGTATTGATATTTCTGTTGGGGCAGGTGAGAACTGGCATGATTTTGTTGCTCTGTGTCTTAAAAATGGTTGGTATGGTTTGGAAAATCTAGCCCTAATTCCGGGTAATATAGGTGCTGCGCCAATTCAAAATATAGGTGCCTATGGGGTTGAACTATCCCAATTTTTACAATCAGTTAATGTGGTGAATATTGAAACCAGTGAGGCAGAAGTTCTCACCTGTAAGGACTGTGCATTTGGCTATAGAACCAGTATTTTCAAGCAATCCGGCATGGATAAATATATTATTACCGCGGTTAATTTACGCTTGAGTACGCAGCCCATTGTTAATATTCACTATCCGGCATTAGTTGAGGTTATGAAAGGTGTTGAGGCAACCCCGCAAAATGTTTTCAAAGCGGTTTGTGAAATTCGAAGCAGTAAGTTACCTGATCCTAAAGATATTCCCAATGTGGGTAGTTTTTTCAAAAACCCAATTATTAGCAATCAGCAGGCTCAAGATTTAATTGCAAAGTATCCTGAAATGCCGATATATCCATTGCAGGATTCATTGACAAAGCTCGCCGCAGCTTGGTTAATTGAACACTGTGGTTTTAAAGGCGCGCGCCATGGCAAGGTCGGTGTTCATCATCAACAGGCCTTGGTGTTGGTTAATTTTGAGGGGAATGGTCAAGATATCTTGCAGCTGGCTGAAACCATAAAGTCTAAGGTGGCTGAAAAATTTGCGGTTGAACTAGAGATTGAGCCGCGTATTTACGGTCATTTCTAGCACAGGCATTTAAAATGAGCCTATTTGATCGTCAGGTAATTCCAGTTCCTCTAGAGAATGATAATCATCGCTCTGAATTGATTCTATGGCCTCAGTGGCTAACTAATCAGCAGGCAGATAGGCTTCTAACCCAATCTATAGATACAATTCCTTGGCGCGAAGATTCAATCAGAATGTTTGGTAAGCTTATTCCTGTGCCAAGGTTACAAAACTGGTTTGCCGATAATACCAATACCTCTTATACCTATTCGGGAATTACTATGAATGCAGTATTGTTCCCAGATTGGATGGCTGATCTTGCTCAGTCGATTGCAAATGAGACCGGCTATGTATTTAATCGTGCGCTGGTTAACTATTATCGGGATGGTACTGATAGTGTTGATTGGCATGCCGATGATGAGCCAGAGCTAGGCGCTGATCCGATTATTTCTTCACTGAGTTTGGGTGCTGAACGTGTTTTTCAGTTACGACACAATATTACCGGTGAAATATTGTCCGTTAGTTTGCCCCACGGATCATTATTGCTAATGGGCTCAAGGATTCAGCATTTTTATCAGCATCGACTGGCTAAGGTGAAGAGTCTTACGAGTCCACGAGTAAACTTTACATTTAGGTATATGGATAACCAAAAAAATTGAGAAGGCAAAGATGAAATTATCGACATTTGGTGAAAAGTTAACTCGTGGCTCCGGTATTGTAGATTTAATGCAGGATCTGGGTTCGGCACTTAATGAAAACCCAGATATGATTTTTATGGGTGGCGGTAACCCTGCACGAATTCCTGAAATGGAAGCGCTTTTTAAGACCCAATACCAAAAGTTATCTGAAGATGCCGAGCAGCTATACAGTACCACTGGGGTTTATCAGTCACCACAGGGTGAGCTTGAGTTTAGAACCAAAATTGCCTCCATGCTTAAACAGCAGTTTGGTTGGCAATTAACGGAAGCCAATATTGCTATTTCTAATGGCAGTCAATCTGCTTTTTATATCCTTTTTAATTTATTGGCTGGAGAGATGCCTGATGGCAGTTTTAAGTCAATTCATCTGCCCCTAAGCCCAGAGTATATTGGCTATAACGATTTAGGCCTATCGAAGCAGTTTTTTACTGCCACTCAACCTGATATTGAGCTTATCGGTGATAAACAATTTAAATATCATGTTAATTTTGAAAAGCTATGTATAGATCAGCAAACAGCTGCGCTTTGTGTGTCGAGGCCAACCAATCCAACAGCCAATGTGCTGACCGATAATGAGATAGCTCAGTTAGATCAAATAGCTCGCGATGCTGATATTCCACTTATTATTGATGGTGCCTACGGTTTGCCTTTTCCCAGTATTACCTTTGCTGATGCTAAGCCGCATTGGAATCAAAATACTATTTTGGTATTAAGTCTCTCGAAATTGGGGTTGCCTGGTGTTAGAACTGGAATAATAGTTGCCAGTGAAGAGATTACACAGTCTTTTAGTCATGCCAATACAGTAATAAATTTAGCTTCAGGCAATCTTGGGCCAGCTCTGACTAGCGACCTATTTGATCGAGGAGAGATAGTTAGAGTTTGTCAGCAATATGTGCAGCCTTTCTATAAAACCCGTTCGCAGCAGGTCATGTCGTTCTTAGATCCATTGCTATCTGATTTTCCCTGTAGGGTTCATTTATCCGAGGGGGCTATATTTCTTTGGTTATGGTTTGAAGGCCTTCCAATCTCAAGCCAAGAGCTATACGAGCGTCTAAAAAGGCGGGGAGTTTTAGTTGTTTCGGGACACCATTTTTTTGCAGGAATAGATCGTCAATGGCCGCATCAATATGAATGCATAAGACTGTCATATGTCCAAGATTTAGCGACTATTAAAGAGGGTATAACCTTAATCGCTGAAGAGGCCAGACTTGCTTATCAGGCAGTTTAGGAGGCAATGATGACAACAGAGAGATACTCTAAAATTATCGAGGTGCTAAGTCACCGACAACCTGATTTAGCGGTAGTGACAGATTCTGTTCACAAGGGTCAAAATTTATCAGCCATTATAAGAACCTGCGATGCTGTAGGTGTTATGGACCTTTATTCTGTGTCACAAAATGATTTTTTTGGCGCTCATACAGGCACTACAGTTGGTGCTCATAAATGGGTTGATACTCATTTGTGCAAAACTATTTCACAGCCTCTAGAGGCGCTTAAAAATAGTGGTCACCAGATTGTCGCAGCCGAAGTCACATCAACCAGTAAAGATTATCGAGAAGTGGATTTTACTCAGCCAACGGCCTTGGTTTTAGGTGCTGAAATTGAAGGGGTGAGTGAAGAAGCGCGTCCCTATATTGATCATAGTATTACCATCCCAATGATGGGTATGGTGGAATCCTTTAATGTTAGTGTAGCTGGGGCGATTATTCTATCCGAGGCGCGCAGACAGCGAGAAGATGCAGGATTTTACAATAGTCGCAGATTGGATAAGGAAATCTACAATAAACTTTTATTTGAATGGATGCAGCCAGTACTGGCCCGATACTGTCAGAAACACCAATTAGACTATCCACAACTGGACGATGAGGGTGATGTGGCTGATCCTAAATGGCATCAGCAGGCGATGAGTGACTAATCTAAAGTCGCTTCCAAAGTTTGTAGGATTAGACGAATTTTATTCATAGATTCTTCAAATTCGCTATCTGCATCTGAATCTGCAACTATTCCGCCGCCACCCCAGCAATGCAAGGTTGAGTTATCAGCAATCACTGTGCGAATCGCAATATTAGTATCCATTTGATTGGATGCGCACAAATAGCCAATACTGCCACAGTAAACTGATCGCTGAATAGGCTCTAATTCGTCAATAATTTCCATTGAACGTTTTTTAGGTGCACCAGTAATCGAGCCGCCGGGAAAGCACCCCTCTAGTAAGTTGAGTGGCGAACAATCTGCTTTAAGCTCACCCGTTACCGTACTCACCAAGTGATGAACATTGGGAAAGCTTTCTAGATCAAATAGTTTGGGTACCCTAATACTGCCAGCCACACAGGTTTTACCTAAGTCATTGCGAAGAAGATCGACAATCATCAAATTTTCAGCGCGATCCTTATCACTATTTGATAATCGAATAGCATTTTCCTGATCTTCTTCAACGGTTTTTCCGCGCAGAACAGTCCCTTTAATCGGCTTGGTTTGTGCTTTGATTTGACCATCTTGAGGATAAGCTTGAATAAAACGCTCGGGTGATAGTGAAAGAATCGCCTGATCACGCCACTGCCAAAAAGCAGAATAGGGGGCTGGGTTGGCGTTTCTTAAAAGTTTATAGGCTTGCCATAAGTCGCCTTTAAAGGGTGCGCAAAGATGCTGAGCATAGTTAACCTGATAACAGTCACCGGCACTAATATAGTTTTTAACGCGATTGATTGCTGCTGTATATTGTTCTTTATTAACTGTTGGTTTAAATAAGTCCTGCAACATAAAGTTTGTTTTAGTATCAGTACAAACTTTGTTTAGACGAGCTCGTATATTGTCCTGAATATCTAATGGGCAGTTGGGGTGGAAATAAAGCATATTTTTGCGCAACTCATGATCAATGACCAATGACCATAGATAAAGCCCAATACGCACATCAGGTAGTTCTGTGGCTAGGGGCTTATCCGAGTTGACTGACTGAGACTCTCTACCGATATCATAGCCAAAATACCCCAAAAGACCGCAAACAAATGGCGTATTCTTAGGCTGTTCGATGGGTTGGATCGCGGTGAGTAAGTCTGCCGCAATCTCAAAGCAATCCTGTTGTGTTTCTGTATGGCGATTACCCCTGTAGATACAAGATTGCTTGCCCTTTGTTTCAACTATGGCTTCAGGGCATGCGCTAATAATATCGTAACGCCCCTGTAGGCTACGCGGTTTTCCGCTATCCAGCCAAATTGCCTCAGGAAGATCTCGCAGGCATTCAAACAGCATTTCACTGTTAGATTGATAGGGGATTTCTTCGCTAAGAATTTTGAACATAAAAGTTTTGTTGTGGGCAAATTTTATTTAGGCGTACTCTAGTGCCAATAAAAGGTTTACGCAAATATTAACCCATCGATTTACTAAGGGTGGTTTTTTAAAATGGTTATAACAGGTCGGTAGTACTTTTGTCGGCGTATAAGTGACGGCAATGAAATAATTAAGCAATTGATTAAAACAGGGTATAATACCTGTCTGCTTTCGATTGTTTTGACGTCAGTAGGCGTGCAAACTAAGGTAAACAATGAACTCTATATCAACCGCTCCCACCGCACTTTACGATCATCCCAAATACTGGGCTGAATGTCTTTTGCCTGCGCCATTTCTACCCATGTCTAGGGAAGAGATGGATCAGTTGGGTTGGGATAGCTGTGATGTCATCCTAGTAACCGGTGATGCCTATGTGGATCATCCCAGCTTTGGTATGGCGGTAATAGGGCGTGTACTCGAAGCTCAGGGTTTTAGAGTAGGCATTATCTCCCAGCCAGATTGGCGTGATGCCGAGAGCTATAAGGTTCTTGGCGAACCCAATCTATATTTTGGTGTGACCGCTGGAAATATGGATTCAATGATTAACCGCTACACAGCGGATCGTCGTATGCGTCATGATGATGCCTACACCCCAAATGATGAGGGTGGTAAGCGTCCTGATAGGGCAGTGACGGTTTATACCCAAAAATGCCGCGAAGCTTATTCGCATGTTCCGGTTGTTATTGGTGGAATTGAGGCTAGTCTAAGGCGCTTAGCGCATTATGATTATTGGTCTGAAACAGTCAAACGTTCGGTGTTAATTGATTCAACAGCAGATATGCTTTTGTACGGAAATTCCGAGAGAGCGCTTGTTGATTTAACCCATAGATTAGCTAACGGCGAATCGATTAAACAGATTACAGATCTTCGTGGTAGCGCATTCTTACGTAAAAAAATCCCTCAGGGTTGGCGTGAAATTGATTCAACCAGTGTTGATCAAGTGGGTGCCACCAAAAAAGCCAAAAACCCCTATGATGCACCTCATCCAAGCAACTGTGATGATGCTAAAAAAATAAGAACTGAATCTGAAGCGCCACAAACAAATAACCAAGAGACGCAAATCGTATCGCTAGTTCCCGATACCCAAGCGATAAAAACCGATCCGACCAGTACTTATATTCGCATGCCATCTTTTGAACAGGTGCAAAACGATCCAGTGCTCTATGCCCATTCAGATCGTATTTTTCATAGAGAGACCAATCCCGGTAATGCAAGACCCTTGGTTCAAAATCAGGGTAAAAACGATATCTGGGTCAATCCGCCACCGATTCCACTAGAAACTGAAGAGTTAGACTGGGTATTTGAGCAACCCTATAAGCGTGTTCCTCACCCTGTTTATGGCGATGCCAAAATACCTGCCTATGAGATGATTCGCTTCTCGGTCAATATTATGCGTGGTTGTTTTGGTGGCTGTACCTTCTGTTCTATTACCGAGCACGAAGGACGAATTATTCAGAGTCGTTCAGAAAAATCGATTCTAAATGAAGTTGAAAATATCCGTGATATGACACCTGGATTTACCGGGGTTATTTCTGATCTTGGCGGCCCAACTGCCAATATGTATCGACTTAATTGCAAAGATAAAAAGATTGAGGAAACCTGTCGCAGACCTTCCTGTGTCTATCCTTCAATCTGCGTTAATCTTGAGACAGATCACAAACATACCACCCAGCTGTATCGTAAAACTCGTAATCTAGATGGTATTAAGAAAGTGGTTGTTGCCTCGGGATTACGCTATGACTTAGCGGTTAAAGATCCTGAGTATGTCAAAGAGCTAGTGACTCATCATGTGGGCGGCTATCTTAAAATTGCTCCGGAGCATTCAGAAGACGGTCCGCTATCTAAAATGATGAAGCCGGGTATGGATAGCTACTATGAATTTAAAGAAATGTTTGAGCGCTTCTCAAAAGAGGCGGGTAAGAAACAGTATTTGATACCGTATTTTATTTCTGCTCATCCGGGATCGACCAATAAGGACATGATGCATCTTTCTCTGTGGCTTAAGCAGAATAAGTTTAGAGTAGATCAGGTGCAGAATTTTTATCCATCCCCTATGGCATCAGCAACCACCATGTACTTTACCGGTAAGAATCCCTTAAAACCGCTAAAGCGCAACGCTGAAGATCCAATATTTAGTGCAAAAAGCAAAGAACAAAGAACCTTGCACAAGGCATTCCTGCGCTATCATGACCCAGAGAACTGGCCTATGTTGCGTAAAGCTTTACGCCGAATGGGTAAGGCAGAATTGATCGGTCATGGCGATGATTGTTTGGTTCCCGGCGAATCAAGGCGCGAAAAGGAAATACAGCGTCGTGAGGCAAGAAAAACTAAACAGCGAGCCAAGCCAAGAGCTGCGTTAAATAAACGTCGCAATCGGTAATCTAGCTAGGGAAAAGTCTTGAAATTAACGCGGGTATAGCGGTTTCTACTCTTAAAATTCTTGGCCCAATAGTCACAGCCTTTACACCGACTTCATTAAGTTTATCAATCTCATAGGGAATAAATCCGCCCTCAGGGCCAATCACTAATGTGGTGGGTTTTTGAATATTAATAGGGCAGGGCTGTGACCCCTGCGGATGACCAACTAGGGCCGTCGATTCCCCTATAATTTCTGCTAGTTCATCCTCGACAAAAGGCTTAAAGAGTTTTTTCTGATAGACAGCCGGTAGTACGGTATCTTGCGACTGCTCCAAGCCAAGAATAAGTTCATTTTCTATAGCCTGTTTTTCTAAAAAAGGGGTTTGCCAAAAACTTTTTTCTACTCTTGAGGAATTAATTAAATAGATAGTCTTAAC
>JAYQEC010000037.1:0-12014 GCA_038138645.1 Porticoccaceae bacterium
TTTTGTCGAACTGGTGTTCGAGCCTACTCGCCAGATGAACATACAAAAAAACCCCAGCTAAAAGCTGAGGTTTGATATTTGGTGCACCCGGAGGGATTCGAACCCCCGACCAAGTGGTTCGAAGCCACCTACTCTATCCAGCTGAGCTACGGGTGCTGGAAATGTATAAAGTGTATCTTAAATTAGCGTTCGAGGTGTTGGATTTTGCCTTCGACGCCATCCCACTCTGCCGCATCTGGTGCTGGAGCTTTTTGCTCGGAAATATTGGGCCATACATCGGCTAGTTCGGCATTAAGCTCTAAGAATACTTCTTGGCCTTCGGGTATTTCATCTTCAGCATAAATGGCTTCTGCAGGACATTCTGGTTCGCAGAGTGCGCAGTCAATACATTCGTCTGGGTGAATAACGAGGAAGTTAGGGCCTTCGTAAAAACAGTCTACAGGGCATACTTCTACGCAATCCGTGTATTTACATTTAATGCAATTTTCACCAACGATAAAGGTCATGTTGTCAAATCTCTTGAAATAGCGGTCAATTTGGGCGCGGCATTATAGCAGGAACTAGGCGTCTGTGAACTTATACTTGGATATAAATTTTTTCTGCTGGGCCGCTTCAGGTCAATTGCTACGGTTGCTAAGGCGCTTTAGTTTATAAATGGCATCCAGTGCATCGCGCGGTGAAAGCTCATCGGGTTCAATGTCATCAATCATTTGCTCTAGCTCTGAGGGCTCATTAATGGCGAATAAATCCGTTTGTGGCGTGATGTTTTGTATAGTCGGTTTTGCTGACTTAGCCATATCTTGATTAAGGCTTTTCTTTTCAAGCCGCTGCAGTTCTTGTTTGGCTCGTTTAACCACATCTTTGGGTATACCCGCTAGTTTGGCAACCTGAAGGCCATAGCTCTGACTGGCAGGACCCTCTTGAACAGAATGTAAGAACACTAAGTTATCTTTGTGCTCAGTGGCATCTAAATGTACATTGACTGTGCCGCTTACTGATTCTGGAAGTCCAGTGAGCTCAAAATAGTGAGTTGCAAAAAGGGTAAATGCTTTGACTTTTTCTGCAAGATGATAGGCACAGGCCCAAGCCAGTGAGAGACCATCAAAGGTGCTAGTTCCGCGTCCTATCTCGTCCATCAGTACCAGACTATTATCGCTGGCATTGTGCAAAATATTGGCGGTTTCCATCATTTCCACCATAAATGTCGAGCGGCCACCCGCCAGATCATCAGAAGAGCCAATACGCGTAAAAATACGATCAACCAGTCCAATTTTGGCGCTAGTAGCGGGGACAAAGCTGCCAATTTGAGCCAGTAATACTATCAGTGCCGCTTGGCGCATATAAGTCGATTTGCCGCCCATATTTGGGCCGGTAATAATCAGCATTTTGCGCGTTTCATTCATTTGTAAGTCATTGGCTACAAAGGGTTCAGTTGAAACTTTTTCAACCACCGGATGACGACCGCCTTGGATACTAATTCCGGCTTGTTCTGTCAGTTCGGGCTGGCAGAAGTTAAGGCTATGTGCTCGCTCGGCAAGGGTAGCCAATAGATCGATTTCAGAAATCGCTGAAGCGCAATTTTGAAGGCATTGTAAATCTTGATTCAAGGTCTCTAAAAGCTGGGCATAGAGTTCTTTCTCTCTACTTAAGGCGCGGCTTTTTGCGCTTAATGCCTTATCTTCAAATTCTTTAAGCTCTGGTGTGATAAAACGTTCAGCATTTTTTAATGTCTGGCGACGAATATACTCCGCAGGTGCGCGATCGCTCTGACCTCTGGATATTTCAATAAAGTAGCCATGAACGCGATTATAGCCAACCTTAAGATTAGCAATGCCAGTCGCTTCTTTCTCGCGTTCTTCCATTGCCAGTAAAAACTCACCGGCATTGGTATTTAATGCCCGCAATTCATCAAGCTCTGAATCATAGCCATCGGCAATAACACCGCCTTCGCGAATTACCATAGGAGGATTATCAATTATTGCTTTATCTAAAAGTTCAACTAAATGGGGTAAGGGTTTAGCCTGTTCCAATAAATCATTTAAATGAGCATGCTTTACATGATTCATAACTGATTTAATTTCAGGAAGAACCGCTATTGATGACAGTAATCGAGTTAGGTCTCTTGGGCGTGCTGAATGTAATGCAACTCGCGTTAGTATGCGCTCCATATCGCCCACCTGTTTGAGATGGCCATTTAGAGTTTCATAGAGATAGTTGGTTTGTAATTCGGCAATACTTTGCTGGCGCGATTGCAATTCAGATAGCTGTCTTAAGGGGCGGTTAAGCCAACGTCGCAATAGACGGCTTGCCATACTGGTAGCCGTATTATTGAGTACATCAAATAATGTGTTTTCTTGACCGCCATTCAGGTTGGTATCGAGCTCAAGATTGCGTCGACTTGCCGCATCAAGCGCTACGCCATCTTCGCGGTTTTCCACACTAATACTATGGATATGCGGAAGATTGCCTCGCTGGGTATCTTTGGCATATTGCAAAAGACAGCCAGCTGCACTAATGGCAATTGGCAGATGGCTACAACCAAAGGCACTTAAATCCTGAGTGCCTAGCTGTTGATTAAGTAATCGGTTTGCAGAATCAAAATCGAATAGCCAGGGGGGTTGGGTACGCATACCAATCCAGTTTTCCAACCAATCGATTTTAGGAAAATCCTCGGAAATTAAAATCTCAACTGGGTTAAGTCGTTGTAGTTCACTGTGTAGCTCCTCAATCTGGTGGGCTTCCAGTAATTGAAAGCGTCCGCTGCTCATATCGAGGGTAGCAATACCAAATTGATTATTTGAACAATGAATGGCAGCGAGTAAGTTATCGGAACGATCATCAAGCAATGCTTCATCGCTTAGAGTGCCCGGAGTTAATACTCTGACTACCGCGCGTTCAACTGGCCCTTTACTAGTAGCTGGGTCGCCAATTTGTTCACAGATTGCCACCGATACACCCTGTTTTACCAGTTTGGCTAGATAGCCCTCTGCCGCGTGAAAGGGCACACCGCACATGGGGATGGGGTTGCCGTTAGTTTTTCCGCGCGCGGTTAATGTGACATCAAGAAGCTGACTTGCTTTTTTAGCATCATCAAAAAATAGCTCATAAAAATCACCCATACGATAGAACACCAAATCATTGGGATGCTCAGCTTTAAGACTGAGATATTGCTTCATCATCGGTGTATGGTTATCGGTTGCCGCTTGAGTGCTCATGGGTAAACTTATATCTACTTTGCTGGTAAAAATGTTATTAATATTTTGTTGTACCAAGTTTAGTACAGACTGTAGTGAAAAAACTATCCAAAATGTCGAAAAGCATCCCAAGCTGACAAATTATTAGCATTTAGTTGTTTGCTCGTTACTTAGACATGGGTTAAGTAAGTTAGGTAAACTAGATTTCTTTTAAGGAGTGATATTTTGTCCGATCTGACTAATTCACAAACCCTAACCACTATTGCACAGCAATTGGGTGAGATACTCTGTAAAAAAAATGCCAAATTAACCATAGCTGAATCCTGTACAGGTGGTGCAATTTCTGAGGCCATTACATCAGTTTCAGGAAGTTCTCAGTGGTTTGAGTTTGGATTTGTAACCTATGCAAATAGCGCAAAGCGACAGCTATTGGGTGTATCAGAAGAAACACTAGAGCAATATGGTGCCGTCAGTGAGCAGGTTGTAAAGCAGATGGCACAGGGGGCGATTAAGCAATCAGAGGCCGACTATGCAATTGCAGTAAGCGGGGTAGCTGGACCTGATGGCGGTACAGAGGAAAAGCCTGTTGGCACAGTCTGGGTCTGCTGGCAAACACCCTCACAAATATGGACGCACAAGTTAGTATTATCAGGCGATCGCCAGGCGGTCAGAACAGAGGCGGTGAAAAAATCTTTACAACAACTCTTGCAACATCTAATTTGATGATATACTGTACACACATACAGTAAACACTGATTAAGCAAAATCGTACCAATATCTATCGAAATTAGTTAAGAGGAATCAATAATGGACGCCAATAAAGAAAAAGCACTTGAAGCAGCTCTAGGTCAAATTGAAAAGCAATTTGGTAAAGGAACTGTGATGCGCATGGGTGAGGATAAGCGTGAAGCTATCCCCTCTATCTCTACAGGTTCACTCGGACTAGATATTGCATTAGGTATTGGCGGCTTACCCAAGGGTCGAATTGTTGAAATCTATGGTCCAGAATCATCAGGTAAAACAACCCTTACCCTGCAAGTTATTGCAGAAGCACAAAAAGCTGGCGGCACCTGTGCCTTTGTTGATGCTGAGCATGCATTAGATCCGGTATATGCAGAAAAACTCGGTGTTCAAGTCGATGATCTTATTGTTTCTCAGCCAGATACGGGTGAGCAAGCATTGGAAGTTACTGATATGTTAGTGAGATCCGGCGCCTGTGATGTATTAGTGGTAGATTCTGTGGCTGCATTGACACCACGCGCTGAAATTGAAGGTGAGATGGGTGATCACCATGTTGGCTTGCAAGCACGTCTTATGTCGCAGGCATTAAGAAAGCTGACCAGTAATATTAAGACAGCTAATTGCTTGGTTATCTTTATTAACCAAATTCGAATGAAAATTGGTGTGATGTTTGGTAACCCCGAAACCACCACAGGCGGAAATGCTCTGAAGTTCTACTCATCAGTACGTTTGGATATTCGTCGTGTCGGTGCAGTTAAAGAGGGTGAAGAAGTAGTCGGAAATGAGACTAGGGTAAAGGTGGTTAAAAACAAAGTATCACCTCCTTTTAAGAAAGCAGAATTCCAAATTCTTTACGGTCGAGGCATTAACCAATATGGTGAGCTAGTGGATTTAGGTGTAAAAAATGGCCTGATCGATAAATCAGGTGCCTGGTATGCCTATAAAGGTAATAAAATAGGTCAGGGTAAGGCTAATGTCGGTATTTATTTGACTGAAAATCCTGACGTAGCTGCTGAAATTGAATCACAGATTCGTGAAAAAGAACTGGGACATCTACAGCCGGTTTCAGACCAGCCGCAAGAAGCTTAATAACCAAGAGACTATGGGGAAACCCATAGTCTCTTTTTTTGATTAATAATTTTTGAGGTTACCAGTCGAAATTATTGCTAGCCACATAATGGACGCAAGCAAACTATGACGGAACAGCCATCAAATGAAATAACGCCGAGTAAAATCCGCATTGCCGCAATGGGAATGCTTGCGGGGCGTGAATATCTTCAAGGTCAACTGGCCGAAAAGCTCGCTAAGAAATTTGATAACTCTTCCTATATTCCAGAGGTTCTAGAGCGACTAGCTAAGGAAAATCTTCAATCTGATCATAGATTTATTGAGGCATTTATCCGCTCAAGAATTGCTCGAGGACAGGGAGAAACAAGAATTCGTCTGGATTTAAAACAGCGCGGAGCCCCATCAGATTTAGTCAGCCAGTTATTACAGGAGGCTGAGGTTGATTGGTTTGAATTAGCCCGACAAACAGCTGAAATAAAATTTGGACAGTCTCAGCCTGTTGATGCCAAAGAAAAAGCCAAGAGAATGCGATTCTTGCAATATCGTGGCTATAATTATGATCAAATAAATTACGCTCTTAAGCAGTAATCCATTTATTGAATAGCTTTGCCTTTTTTGCTTTTTAAGCTAACCTAAATCCCAACTTTTTTGAAAACAGGCCAGAGATGGAATCCATGGTTAATCTTATAAAACGCATCGGTTTTATTTTTACTTTTTGTTTGCTTTATGCAGCAGATGTTTATGCGGTAAGTTTTGAAGGAGAGTTTAAACAGGGTGGACTGTTGATAGGTCAGGTTCAAGAGGGTCAGACGGTAAGTTATCAAGGCAAGATACTTAAACTCACGACTAATAATCAATTTCTATTAGGCTTAGGTCGAAATGCTCCCGCTACAGCCAGTATTACTGTGAACAGCAAGGATAAAGAGCCTGAAATCGTTAGCCTAAAAATAATGCAGCGACAATATAAGATACAAAAAATAGAAGGTGTACCCTCAAAGACAGTGACACCACCAGAATCTGACTTAAAGCGCATTAAGCAAGACGCTTTTATGGTTAGAGAAGCGAGAAAGTTAGTTAGTAATAAACAGGATTTTTTAAAGGGGTTTATTAAACCGGCCAATGGACCAATTACTGGAGTTTATGGCAGTCAACGGTTTTATAATGGCGTACCTAAAAGCCCGCATTATGGTATTGATTATGCAGCTCCTACAGGGACTCCAGTGATAGCTCCTGCCGATGGTGTAGTTACCTTTGTACATAATGATCTCTTTTACTCGGGCGGCACATTAATCGTTGATCATGGTCATGGGCTAAGTTCGACATTTCTCCATCTTAGTGAAATTTTGGTGAAACCCAATCAACGGGTTTCATTGGGAATGGAGATTGCAAAAATTGGAGCTACTGGCCGAGCTACAGGACCCCATTTAGACTGGCGGATGAATTGGCTCGATCAGCGCATTGATCCTGATTTAGTTTTAAAAGTTTTGCCCGCTAAATAAGTGATTGAAATCTAACTGTAATATGGGAATAGCAGTTTTATCTGATTTTGCGTAAACTAGCGTTCGATTTTTTGGGATTATTTTTGTGGATAAGAAATTACTCAGTATCTTGGTCTGTCCGGTCACTAAGGCGCCACTCGAATTTGATGCGACAACTAATGAATTGGTTTGTCGTGCCAGTGGTCTTGCTTATCCCATTCGCGATGGCATTCCAGTGATGCTTGAAGCAGAAGCTAGACAACTCGATGCAGATGAAAAGCTCAAATCAAATGGTAGCTAGAGTCATTAGTCTCGCAGCTTTAATTAGAAGATAATTGGAAAGATAAATGAGTGATAACAGCCTCTTTACCCAAATAATAAACAGGGAATTGCCGGCCGATATTTTGTATGAAGACGATCAATGTATCGTTATCAACGATATATCACCACAAGCGCCTGTTCATATGCTAGTTATTCCTCGATTGCCACTTCCCAAATTAGCAGATGCCAAGCATAGTGATCGCGCCTTACTAGGGCATCTAATGTGGGTGGCTGGTGAAGTTGCTAGAATGGCAGGCGTCAGCGATGCTTTTAGATTGGTGGTGAATAATGGTGAGGGTGCAGGACAAACTGTCTTCCATCTTCATTTACATATACTGGCTAATAAAAACTCTGATCAAACATTTTCAGAGCAAAATCTGTAATCCCAATAACCTGTAGAATAATAAAGTTGAGTCATCGGAATTAAATATGAAAAGTGCCGAAATTAGAGATGCATTCCTAAACTATTTTGCTTCAAAGCAGCATAGCAAGGTTGCCAGTAGCAGTCTGGTGCCGGGAAATGACCCAACCTTGCTGTTTACCAATGCAGGAATGGTGCAGTTTAAAGATGTATTCCTAGGTGCTGAAAAGCGTGATTACGTGCGTGCAACCTCTTCCCAGCGCTGTGTTAGGGCAGGTGGTAAACACAATGATCTCGAAAATGTTGGTTATACGGCAAGGCACCATACATTCTTTGAGATGTTGGGTAATTTTAGTTTTGGCGATTACTTCAAACAGGACGCGATTAAATTTGCATGGGAGTTTTTAACTGAAGAGTTAAAACTTCCCAAAGAGCGTCTATGGGTTACGGTGCACATTAGTGACGATGAAGCCGCTGATATTTGGGTTAACGAAATTGGTGTAGATCCAAAGCGACTTTCTCGGTTAGACGAGGATAACTTCTGGCAAATGGGCGACACAGGACCCTGTGGACCCAGTACCGAAATATTCTGGGATCATGGAGAACATATTGCTGGTGGTCCTCCGGGTAGCGAAGATGACGATCTCGATCGTTACATTGAAATCTGGAATCTAGTATTTATGCAATATGAGCGGGATAGTTCAGGAGAGATGACTGAATTGCCCAAACCCTCTATTGATACCGGTATGGGGCTGGAGCGTGTAGCCGCGGTTATGCAGGGCGTTCACAACAACTATGATATTGATTTATTTCAGCATCTAATAAAAGCCGCTATCAAAATTACCCAGTGCAAAGATCCAGATAATGCCTCGCTTAAAGTTTTAGCGGATCATATTCGATCCTGTGCATTCTTAGTTGCAGATGGTGTTCAGCCATCCAATGAGGGGCGTGGTTATGTATTGCGGCGTATTATTCGTCGCGCTCTAAGGCATGGTCATAAACTTGGCGCAAAAGGCATATTTTTTCATAAATTAGTTACTCCATTAGCTGAAGTTATGGGTGAGGCCTATCCAGAGCTAAACCAAAAAGGTGAACTAATTACCAAGATTATCAAAGCGGAAGAAGAGCAATTTGCACGAACCCTTGATAAAGGTATGGGCGTTCTTGATGCTGCTTTAAGTGAATTAAAAGGCGATGTGCTTTCAGGTGAGCTTATATTCTCGCTATATGACACCTACGGTTTCCCCACTGATTTAACCAATGATGTGGCGCGTGAACGAGGATATACCCTTGATTTAGAAGGCTATGAACTGTGCATGGATAAGCAAAGAGCACGAGCGCGCTCAGCTAGCCAGTTCGATATAGATTACACCGATAGTATTCGCCTAGAAGGCAGTACTCAATTTACAGGCTATGAAACTCTTGAAGATCAGGGGCAGGTTATTGGTCTCTATGTAGAAGGTCAGCCAGTTGAGTCAGCTTCTGAAGGAGCCGAGGTAGCGGTTATCTTAGATAATACCTCTTTCTACGCAGAATCAGGTGGCCAGGTGGGTGATACGGGGTACCTAATCGCTAAAACCGCTAAAATAGAAGTTCTTGATTGTCGAAAATCGGGAGACCACAGCCTACATATTGGACGAGTTCTATCAGGCACTATTGAAACTGGCGCATCTGTCAGCTCAGAGGTCGATAAAGGGCTACGCCAAGCCATCGCTTTGAATCACTCAGCCACCCACCTCGCTCATGAAGCACTGCGACAGGTGCTAGGTGAACATGTGGTTCAAAAGGGCTCTCTAGTAGATAGTGAAAAATTACGTTTTGATTTCTCTCATACCCAAGCGGTTAGTGCAGAAGAAATTAGAAAAGTTGAGCAAATGGTCAATTCTGAAATTTTGCGTAATACCGAAATTACTACTCAGTTGATGTCGATGGATAAAGCCAAAGAAGCAGGTGCTATGGCATTATTTGGTGAAAAATATGATGATGAAGTTCGTGTACTCAGTATGGGTGGTGATTTCTCTATTGAACTATGTGGTGGAACCCATGCACAGCGCACTGGGGATATTGGACTGATCAAAATTACTTCAGAAAGCAGTGTAGCCTCCGGTGTTCGTCGAATTGAAGCGGTAACAGGGCCCGCCGCGCTAGCTTACTGTGAGCAAACTCAAGATACAGTAGAAGAAGTTGCTGCTATTGCCCGAGTTGCCAAAAATAAGGTTATCGAAAAAGTACGCCAAGTGGTTGAAGATAACCGGCGTCTGCAAAAAGAGCTAGAACAGCTAAAGCAAAAGCTAGCCAACGCCTCTGGCTCAGATATTATGTCAGCAACACAAGAAGTGAAGGGTATTAAAGTACTTTCAACTATTGTGGAGGGTGCCGATGCCAAGAGTTTAAAGACCATTGCCGATCAGGTGCGATCCAAAATCGACAAAGGTGTATTTTTCCTAGTGGCCAAAGAGGGTGATAAGGCCTCATTGGTAGCAGGAGTTACTAACAACCTAACGTCCTCACTCAAAGCCGGTGACCTAATGAAACTGGTCGCATCACAGCTTGGTGGTAAAGGTGGTGGTAGACCTGATATGGCAATGGGTGCGGCATCAGAGTTGGAAAACCTTCCTCAGGCACTTGAGTCTGTAGCAGGTTGGGTTGAAGACAACCTCATATAAAACTAAATATTTCTTAACATTTCTGGCAAATTACTGTTTAATTTGCGCCCTTCAAAGGTAGCGCGACACTATGAGTTTAATTGTACATAAATACGGCGGCACTTCGGTGGGTACGATAGAGCGTATCCAAGCGGTGGCTGCTCGGGTAGCGGAATCTCACAAAGCAGGTGATCAGGTGGTTGTAGCGGTCTCTGCAATGAGTGGAGAAACCAATCGTCTAATTGCATTAGCCAAAGAGATTGATGAGCAACCCCCAGCCAGAGAAATGGATGTATTGGTTAGTACTGGTGAACAGGTAACCATTGCCTTACTTTGTATGGCGTTGAATAAATTAGGTATTGCCGCAAAATCCTATACCGGTGGTCAGGTTAGAATTACAACTGATAGCTCGCACGGTAAGGCCAGAATTAAAGAAATCGATAGCCACAAGATGCATGCAGATTTGGATGCTGGTTCGGTTGTGGTTGTTGCAGGCTTTCAGGGAACCGACGAGCATGGAAATATCACTACTCTGGGTCGCGGCGGATCTGACACCACAGCAGTAGCATTGGCTGCTGCATTAAAAGCTGATGAATGCCAGATATATACCGATGTGGATGGTGTTTATACCACTGATCCTCGTGTTGTCAGTGATGCGCGTCGACTCGAAAAGATTACATTCGAAGAAATGCTCGAGATGGCCAGTCAGGGATCAAAAGTTTTACAGATCCGATCAGTAGAGTTTGCAGGAAAATACAAGGTGCCCCTTCGTGTAAAATCGAGTTTTGAAGAGGGTCCAGGCACATTAATTTCACTAGAGGAAGACGATCTAATGGAAAAAGCAGTTGTATCAGGCATCGCCTTTAATCGCGATGAAGCAAAGCTAACAATTCGTGGAATACCAGATCAGCCAGGTGTGGCTTATAAGGTTCTGGGAGCCATCAGTGATGCCAATATCGAAATTGATGTTATTGTGCAAAATGTTGCCAAAGATAATTCTGCTACAATAACCTTTACGGTTCACCGCAACGATCTAGCTGCAGCGCACAAATTATTGCTACAAATTGCAGATGACTTAGGTGCCCAAGAGGTTGAAACTGACGATGAAATTGCTAAGGTTTCAATTGTGGGTGTGGGTATGCGATCGCATGCAGGTGTAGCTGCAAAGATGTTTGAAATTCTTTCCTCAGAGGGAATTAATATTCAGCTTATCACTACCTCAGAAATAAAAATCGCTGTAGTAGTCGAAGAACGGTACTTAGAATTAGCTGTTCGTGCTTTGCATAAAGGTTTTGATTTGCACGCAAGTACATAATTTATATAGAGTTTAATTGATTTGAGATACAAAAAATTGTTAGCGCCGTATCATGTCTTAAGTGCTACAATTAAACCGTCAAATGGATGTCTCTGCTGACACATAATGATGAAAAATTGACGTTTACGTCGAATAGGGAATTTAGGAGCTAAATATGTTAATACTTACAAGAAGAGTCGGTGAAACTCTCGTTATTGGTGATGATGTCAACGTTACTGTTTTAGGCGTGAGAGGGAACCAGGTAAGACTTGGTGTAAACGCTCCTAAAGAAGTTGCTGTTCATAGAGAAGAAATCTACCAACGTATCCAAAATGAAGGTGATAGCAACGACTTATCAAATTCAGATGACGAATAGTCTTTGATTTTTTTGTCGATGTGATATCATGCCGCGGCTGGTTTGCGCGGTCTTCCGCTTAAATTCAGATAAACTATTAAAAGTGATTAAAACGACTTAATTTCAGGTTACAAATGTTGAAATTTTGTTCTTTAATTAGCTGCTTTGTAGTGCAGTTTAGTTGAAAAATATCCAAGTAATACGGTGAAGTGGCCGAGTGGCTGAAGGCGCTCCCCTGCTAAGGGAGTATACGTTAAGAGCGTATCGAGGGTTCGAATCCCTCCTTCACCGCCAAATTGCCTCCTTTTTAGGGGGCTTTTTTGTGTCTAAAAGAAACTGGAGGGTGAGAACCCTCGCTGGTTCGAGCCGAGCGCAAAGCGCGAGACAGCGTCAGCACGAAGTGATGGCGACCCGAAGGGCGAAGGCAAAGCCTGAGTAATCCCTCCTTCACCGCCAAATTGCCTCCTTTTTAGGGGGCTTTTTTGTGTTTGAATGAATCTGAAGTCTGAGTTGGGGGAATACAGTAATTTTATACTTTCATTTCCTGAGGCGTGGCC
>JAYQEC010000038.1:0-11648 GCA_038138645.1 Porticoccaceae bacterium
AAGATGGGAGTCTATTTTGCCACAAAGACAAATAGCAATCCACTGTCTTCTACACAGAATCTACTTGCCAATAAATCATTTGACCAATTTCTTCTGAACTAGCAAGCCAATCCTCGCAAACCCATAAATCTCCCACAGCAATCAATTGCTCACCCACATAAAAAAGTGGCACCCGATCACGTAACCAAGGAACTAACTCATATTCCAATAAAAGCTTTTTTAAACTATTTGAATGGCCCCGCCCTGCTGGTTTGCAACGCTCACCTCCCTGACGAAATCGAACCTCCACCTGCTCTACTGTGGGCTTTATTCCCTGACCCAATTGCTTTGCAACGCGCAGATGATGACCCTTACCTAAGTTTAGAGGGTTTTGCATATCCCAACTGAAAATTTGTTCAGCCTTAAATTCTTGATTATTGCACTTTTGTAAATAGAGGCGATCTTTAAATCTAGACCAACGTTGGGACTGCCAAATCACCTCTGGACAGGCATCTTGCCGCGCACTCAGCACCGAGGTTAAAACTTCATCAATAATTGTTATACCTGGCGGCACCAACCCCTGTAATTCCGACCAATAACGCAAAATATTTTTTTGCCTTAGGGCTGAGAGCATCAACAAGGCCTCAATGGAAATTGACCAACCCGCGCGTTCTGCCTTTAAGTCCAATGATTGCAAATCAATCACTGCCAATTCCTTGGCTAATTGATCAGACTCTAAATTGAGCGCAGCGGTTCGCCCAAAACTTTGAGTATAATCAGGCCAACGTTGCGCCATCTGTGGAATAATCGCGTTTCGCAAATAATTACGATCAAATCGATTATCTAAATTACTTTCATCCTCAATCCAATTCAGGTTTCGGATCTGGGCTTCATTTTGCAAATCGGATTTAGCGCAATTTAAAAAGGGTCTAATTAGATAGCCCTTACCAAGAGCTCTTTTAACTGGCATACCAGATAGACCTTTAGCGCCTGACCCGCGCATCAATCTATAGAGCAGGGTTTCTGCCTGATCGTCGGCGTGATGCCCAAGAAATAGCAATCCATTTGCCATCAATAAGCGCTCAAAGACTGCATATCTCGCATTGCGAGCTTCAGCCTCTAAGCCTTCGCCTGAATTCACTAAAGTGACTTTTTCAACTTCTAGTGCAACACCTAATTGCTGACAATACTGAGCAACCTGAGCCTGCCATTGATCGGCATTATCAGATAAGCCATGATTAATATGCACAGCGGTGATTCGCTCAGGATTGACTCGCTCAGCCATCAGGGTGAGCAATAACATAGAATCTAATCCACCGCTGACAGCCACCAAAATTTGGGGAGCGTTTTCAAAAGACTCCTGCCAATGATCGAGCGCAGAATTGATTGCGGTTTTTTTCGACATGCTATTCAATCCCTCCCTGATCTTGGCAGTAGTCTTCATAAATACTTAAATCATCATTTGCTTTAGCTTGGGCTGATGCCGCAGCTTTCATTTCTCGACGAAACTGCTGTCGAGTTAACAATGTACAGTTTTCGGTTTTCGGATCATATGTAATCACCACATCGCCGGCGTCAAGAAGGCGCTTAACCTGAGAGACTTTACTTTCAAAATCAACTTCCCTAGCACCATAATCGGTTCCCTCTCGAAGAATAAATTCCTCGATAATAGCGGTCAAAATTTCTGCATTTAGACGCTCTCGCGGTATTTCAATCACTTCAAAGCCTTAGTTCATTGATCCTAAAATCATCATGCGCTGTAATCACATCATGATTTAATGCGATAATACTATTGTCCCATAAAACACTACTGCGCG
Source organism: Porticoccaceae bacterium (assembly GCA_038138645.1). Taxonomy (GTDB): domain Bacteria; phylum Pseudomonadota; class Gammaproteobacteria; order Pseudomonadales; family Porticoccaceae; genus HTCC2207. The sequence goes on from JAYQEC010000038.1 coordinate 1,797, forward strand.
AATAACTATTAATTATGCTCGATATAGTCCTATACGAACCGGAAATACCACCTAACACAGGTAATATTATTCGTCTCTGCGCGAATACTGGCTTTAATCTTCACTTAATTGAGCCTATTGGTTTTGATCTCGACGATAAAAAGTTACGTCGCGCCGGTCTGGATTATCTGGAGTTTCAATCCCTTCAGGTTCATTCAAGCTGGAATGCCTACCTTAAAAAAGTAAAGCCTAGGACCGTTTATGGACTTAGCACCAAGGGCAAAAAATGCTTTTCAACCGTTAGTTATCAAGCCGGTGACTGTTTATTATTCGGCCCAGAGACTCGCGGGTTACCCGAGGACGTTCGCATAAGCATTGGTGAGGGTGTTATTCGCTTGCCTATGCAACCCGATAGCCGCAGTCTCAACCTGTCCAATGCAGTATCTATAGTTACCTATGAAGCCTGGCGACAATTGGGCTTTAGTGGTAGCCAAAATATTCAGGAGATCAATCCCTAGATGGAAAAATCAATTGGTCTTTTTTATGGCAGCTCCACCTGCTATACCGAAATGGCTGCGGAAAAAATTCGCGATGCTATTCAGGAAAAATCACCCTCTCTTACTATTGATGTACATAATATTGCCAATGATTGTCTCCATTTAATGGATGATTATGACTATCTGATCCTTGGCATACCCACATGGGACTATGGTGAGTTACAAGAAGACTGGGAAAACCATTGGCAACAATTAGATGATCTAGATCTATCCGATAAAAAAACCGCATTATTTGGACTGGGCGATCAAATTGGTTACCCCCAATGGTTTCAAGATGCCCTGGGTTACTTATGGGCCAAAGTGGTTAATCAGGGTGCCTCTACTGTTGGTCTTTGGCCTAATGAGGGCTATGAATTCGAACAATCAAAAGCACTAACTGATGATAATAAGTTCTTTTTGGGCTTAGCGCTTGATGATGAAAATCAGTTTGATAAAACAGATGACTATATAGACCAATGGTGCCATCAGATACTGCACGAATTTGGTCTAAAAACTCATGGCTAGTTCAGATTTTTCCAGCGTAAAAACAGCATCCATTGAATGGCGTGACAATGCCCCCTTTTGTACGGAATTTAATGATGTTTATTACCACAGCGAACAACCCTTTAAAGAAAATGGTTTAAAAGAAACTGAATATGTCTTTATAACCCAAAATCAACTGCCAAAACGCTGGCAGAGCTTAGATAACCACTCTCCCAAACATAAAACTTTCACGATTGGCGAGACCGGATTTGGCACCGGTCTAAATTTTTTAACTGCCTGCGATCTCTGGTTAAAAACAGCGCCTAGCAATTGGCGGTTGAAATTTATATCTACCGAAATTAGACCGATTTCAGCCGATGACCTAAAGGCTATTCACACCAGTTGGTCGGTATTTTCGGAACTATCAAAAGAACTACTGGCACAATATCCGCCTCTAACACCCGGCGTTCATCTAATTGAACTCGCTCAAGGGCGAATTCAGCTACTACTTATGCTGGGTGAAGCCAATCAAATGCTTAAAAGCATTGCTCAGAGCCCAGATGGCGAATTAGCAATTCATCAAAAAAAGGCCATTGATGCCTGGTTTTTAGATGGCTTTGCCCCTACTAAAAATCCCGAACTCTGGTGTGATGAAATATTTGATAGCATCGCCTCATTGTCAGCCGAAAATACCACATTTGCCACCTTTACCTGTGCTTCAGCGGTCAGAAAAGGATTAATAAATGCGGGATTTAATTGCGAAAAAGTCAAAGGATTCGGCAAAAAAAGAGAATCTCTTAGGGGGGAGTTTAAAACCAGAGTATCAAGTAAGAAAAAATCGGTTACTCATTGGTTTCTTGACCAACAACCTAAGCAGTCAGATCAGGAGTCTGTCATCGTTTTAGGTGCAGGCATTGCTGGCTGTACCGCCGCCAATGCACTGGCAAAAAGGGGCTACAGGGTAACTGTTATAGACCGTCATCAAACCGTGGCCAATGAGGGCTCGGGTAATTTACAGGCTGTGGTATACCCCAAACTATCCAGACAAAATGATGCTTTGCCACGCATCAACCTGAGTGCCATGACACTCGCTAGCCGATTCTATAAGCCATACTGGGAACAGGGGTTAGGCTCTCAGTGCGGAGTGCTCTTACTACCCGATAGCGAGCAATCTCGAAGCAACCTAGAACAAATAGCTAAACGCTTCACACAGCACACAAAGCTTGTTACTCCAGTTAACAACCAACAAATACGTGATTTAAGCGGCCTCTCTCTTGAGGCACAGCAGGGTTTGTTTTTCCCTGAACTTGGATGGCTTCCTCCGCAGACACTCTGCCAAAAACTATTAGAAGAACAGAATATACCGCTGATGGGAGCAGATATTAAACAGATTGATCAATGCGCTAGTAGTCAACAATGGCAAGTTATCAATCATTCAAATAACGCCATTGCTAGCGCAGATATTCTGATACTGGCAACCGCCTATGAATGCCAACAGTTTTCACAAACTGAGTTCTTAACAGTGAATCAGTTACGTGGACAGGTGACTCATTTATCTCAACAACAGGCGGCTAGTGATTTAAAAACCGTTATTTGCGGTAAAGGCTATATCGCACCTGTAACCAATGGTGTGCAAAGCTGCGGAGCCTCTTATAACAAAGGTATTATTTCCAAGGAAACCAGAATTGAGGATCACAGCGCCAACTTACAAATGATGCAAAATACCGATTCAGGACTAGCCGAGGCCATTCACTGTTCAGACCCAGATAGCCTTGAGGGCAGAGCCAACTACAGAGCCACCACCAATGACTATTTACCAATTGTTGGACCTGTACCCAATGCAGACCTATTTAAGCAACAGTATGATGCGCTGCGCCGCGATGCTACCACCACAGTAGACAGCCTAGGAAGCTACTTTCCTAACCTCTATATTCATTGTGGTCTTGGCTCAAGAGGGCTGAGCTATGCCCCGCTGACTGCAGAAATACTTGCTGCTGAAATCAATGGCGAACTATCGCCTTTAGAAAGAGATCTTCGCCTTGCTATGCATCCGGCTAGATTTTTAATTAGAGATTTAAAACGGCGTAAAATATAAACTTAGCCTATCTTTGACTGGGTTGATGCAAGTAAACCCTGACGATAAATTTCCGAACTCCCCATACCATCACCCAACAGCGCAAGTACTTCTGCTAATTCCACATAAGCAGTTGCAGACGGGCTAATCGCTAGGGTTGATTTTAAATAGTCTCTGGCTTTACCTAAAAAGCCCATATTGCGGCAGATACGTCCCAATGCCAATAAAAGGGTTGTATCCTCAGGGTGACTAATCAACCAACTTTCACCCAAAGATAACTGCTTAGTTGCATCTTTTAGCTGAAGCGTACCATAGGCCTCCACTAGCCCCTGCTGCCATTCATGCTTTAAAGCTTTTGCAAGAATCGATAATGCCTTCTCACCCTCATCCGCTGCACTCAGTGCTCGCACATAACCCGAGATCAATGCTGAATTTTGACGGAGACTGCGTGGCACCTCAGACCAGATTTCCTGAACTTTTTTGCTTCGCGCACTGGCTGGCAAATCTTTCTCAGGCATGGATAACATACCGCAATAGCAGTCTATTTGAAGTGTTGATAGATCATTTTTGCTGACTGCAGACTGACGTTTAATTTGAGGTATTAGCGCATACAGTGCAGACCAATCGGACTGCAAGCTATAGATTTCTGACAACAGCTGCAATGAGCGACCAGATGAATTTTTAAGCGCAACAAGAATAGCTCTTGCTTCGTTAATTTCAGAAGAGGCTATAAGTAATTCAGCCAAAACAATATCCGCATAATCAGATTGATCGGGATACTGATCGCGAAACTGCTTTAGTATTGTACGAGCCTGATCCAACTGCCCATCACTGGCTGCAGCCTTAGCAGAAAATAGCATACTCACCCCTGAGAGCGGCTGATTCAGTGATACCTTATGAAGAACCTTATGAGCCATCTGCCAATCATTAAGTAAAAAGGCTCGTAAACCTCTGGCAATATTATTCGCTTGTTTATTGACTCGTCTTGAATGCCACCACTGCTTAACTCCTCCAGCACCTAACATCCATCTCAACAAAAGAAGTAACCAAATAAAGAGAAGGCTACTTAAAACAAAAATAATAGCCGCCAGCCAAAAGCTCATTTCGACCGTGGTATGACCCAAGCTAAGTAAAACATAACCCTGATCCTGCTCAACCAGCCAGATACCGGCAGCACCTAATAAAAGTGCACTCAAAATAATCAGCAGCGTTTGCCTCATTGTTTAGACTCCGCTGGCTCAGACTGTTGACTGTCGAATAGTCTTTGTTGACGCAGCACCAATAGGTTTTGCACGGCTTCCAGTGAGCTGTGAATATTAGGCAATTGTTGGATAATATTAGTATCTGCTAACCGTTGAAGTCGCTGACTAATTCCCTCGCCCATCGCAGTAATTTTAAAAAATCGGTGAAGATAGTCCTGCGCCTTCAATAAGGATTGCTGATAAATAATCTGTTCTTCGCGAAGTAAAGCCAGTTGTGCCTGCTCAAGCATTAACTGTAAATTCTGACGAACAATCTGTTCTTCTGTTCTTTCTAAGATAGGCTCGATGGGAGTCTGCCGTTGACGAACTCTTATCAATCCCGAAAAATCCGCTAGAAATTTATCCAACACCCCAACATCCTGAGGTGTATTCTGCTGTTTAGGCTCTTTAACTAATTCTACAGGCTTATCAATATCCATAATCAGCAAATTTTTGATGCTGGCCGCCAGTGCATTTAACTCGACATAAATACCCTGTTTATCAATATCTTCTACCAATCTAAGCGCAGCTATATCGGCAGCTACGGCAGCACGAACATCTATAAGATTAGGCTCATCTAACTGCTGAAGAATAGCATCAACCGACTCTAGTAGAGCTAGGGGACTTTTGGTGTTGCGTTCGGTTTGTATCCGTTGCTTGGCTAACCGCGCCAAATACTCTGCCTCAGCCAACAACCAATCACTGCGCGTGGTTGAACCCAGTTCAACCAGTCGCGCACCCTGAGCATTAATTCTTAACTGTAAATTCTGAATCTGATTTTCAAGATTGAAGATATTTTGTTGCTGCTCAAGACTTTGCTTAACAGAAATTTGAGACTGCTGCTGATTTGCCATAACCACCGGGCTAATAGAACCAATAGTTAGACTATTAGCAGTGATATTCTGAGTTTTTTGCTGCCAATCTTGCCAAAAAATCCAACCAGCAACCGAAATTCCCACCACAAACAATAAAACAATCAGACGCCATGCAACCCTAAAAAAACCCGTGCTAGATTGAGGCTTTGTTTTAGGTTTTTCTTTTTTGACGACTTTGTTTTTTTCAACCTTAGCTGTTTTTGGTTTAGCCTCAGGCTTTGTTTTTTCAGTCACTGTCCATCCCCAGATTATTTTACCCCTATTAAAGGGGGGTAGATAATTGCGGTCAAGAATAATTTATTATCAAGGCTAATTATCGCGGAAACTAGTTGGAGAGAATGCAAGGCAACAGGGTGATAGATTATTTTTTATCCAACCCAAACAGTGCTTGGGTCACATTAATAGTATCCTCGCAACCCTCTTCACCTGCTTGCTTTAACTTGGTGGTGGGTTTATGCAACAGCTTATTGGTGAGATTGCGCGCCAATGCGTTGATTACCTCGGCCGAGTCCTGTCCGCGCTCTAGGGCGACAAGAGCTTTTTCAACCTCCGCATCGCGAATAGTCTCAACACTATCTCTAAAGGCCTTAATGGTATCTACCGCTGTTAACTCACGTTGTTTAGAAGACCAATTCTCAACCTCTTCATCGACAATCTGCGCGGCAAGATCAGCGGCATTTTGCCGCGCCTTAAGGTTATCCTGAATAACCTCTTCCAGATCATCAACGGTGTATAAATAGACATCATCCAAAGCTTCAACCTGCGGCTCTATATCACGAGGCACCGCTATATCAACCATAAACATTGGCTTATGAAGTCGTTGGCGCAAAGCGGCTTCAACTGCCCCTTTACCCAAGACCGGCAACTGACTGGCGGTGGATGAAATAACAATATCCGCCTTATGCAGATGCTCTGAGATATCAGCCAGCAAAATAGCTTCCGCAGAAAAATCCTCTGCTAATTCTTTTGCCCTTTCTAAGGTTCGATTGGCCACGGTAATCTGGCCGATTTGTTTATCACGCAAATAGCGTGCTACTAATTCAATAGTCTCACCGGCACCAATTAACAGCACATGGGCCTTAGTTAAATCGGAAAAAATCTGCTCAGCCAGACTGACCGACGCATAGGCAACTGATACTGGATTCTTGCCAATAGCAGTTTCAGACCTTACTCGTTTTGCAACCGCAAAGGCCCATTGAAATGCAGTATTTAAATGTACTGATACTGTTTCGGCTTTCTGAGCAACCGAGTAAGCGGATTTTATTTGCCCAAAAATTTGCGGTTCACCCATCACCAAGGAATCCAAACCACTGGCTACTCGAATCATATGACGAATTGCTTCATCACCCCGCAAACAGTAATAACAGCTTTCCAGCTCAGATATATCTATTCCTTTGGTTTCAGCTAACCAAGCTAATAGTTGCTGATCCGAAAGATCGCCTGCGGCATAAATTTCAGTTCGATTACAGGTAGAAAGCAGAGCAATTTCACATGGGTTAGGGCTAGGCTGAGCTGAGCGCAGCGTTTCAACCACAGTCTCAGGGGCAAAGGCCACACGACCTCGCAAATCTACCGAAGCCGATTTGTGATTAATGCCAAATACTATGATGTCTGAGGCCATCAAACTATATCCATACCCTACAGATAGTTAAAACAATATCCTATCACCCTGAAATACGGCCAAAGTTAAATAAAAGCCGAAATTGCCAGAGTTGCAAACCGCAATTTTACACTAGAGTGACCAGCAATAGGAAAATTGCTGAAGAATAAATAAAAACTCGCCACCCTCAGAGGACAGAACTACCCATAGCTGTTAACATCAACTCTAACTTAAGAGATCTAAAATTAAATTTTTCAGCATCAACAGGCAGCAAGAATGAAAAACACTATTTTGTTATGGATAGGCGCTTTACTCTTTATGCTGCTATCTGGCTGCGCAAGCAATCGCTATCAAGCTACTTCATCATCAATATCAGAATTAGATAACTGGAAAATAAACGCAAAGTTAGGTATTCGAACAGAAACAGATGCTCAATCGATTCATCTGTTATGGCACCAACAGGGTGAAAAGTACCAACTAAGATTAAATGGCCCGCTTGGATTTGGTTCAGCGCAAATAAAGGGTGATAGTAACCAAGCTGAGATCGAAAAAGGCGACCAATCTATAACTGCCAGTCCTCAACAGCTGGCTATGCAGCTAACAGGGATGCCTCTTCCTGTAAATGCTCTAAGTTGGTGGATAAAAGGTCTATTATCCCCCCAACATCCAGCAGCTAGTGATATCAAGCGGTCACAAACAGGGCGGCTAGAGAGTTTCCATCAAGCCGGATGGCAAATAAGTATTTTGAGCTATTCACAAACTGAGGAATATTTAGTGCCCAAAAAAATAACTGGTCGACAGGGCGAGCTATCCTTTAAGCTAATTATTTCCGACTGGGATTTTTCCAATAATAAGGCTGCCGAGTAATATGATTTCAATTACCCTGCCCTCACCTGCGAAAATAAACCTGTTTCTGCATATTCTTGATCGCAGAGACGACGGTTACCATAATTTGCAAACATTATTTCAACTTCTCGATTGCGGAGATCAGCTTAGCTTTACCGCAAATAAGAATTCAGATATCAATGTATTAAGCCATCTCGATGAAGTAGCCGCTGAGGATAATTTAGTCTACAAAGCCGCCAAAGCACTGCAACAAGCCACAGGCTGCCAATGGGGCTGCGATATCGAATTGGAAAAAAAATTACCCATGGGTGCAGGCCTAGGTGGTGGTAGCAGTAATGCAGCTACCACATTGGTGGCATTAAATGATTTATGGCAGTGCGGTTTAACCCTTGATGAGTTAGCTAATATTGGCTGTCATTTAGGCGCAGACGTGCCGGTTTTCGTCAAAGGGAAAACCGCATTTGCAGAGGGTATTGGCGAACAATTAACTCCTATCGAGCTCAAAGAAACCTGGTATCTAATTATCACGCCAAAAATAAACATCTCAACAAAGGAAATTTTTTCACATAGTGAATTGACAAGGAACGCTCCAGCCATCAAAATACGCGCCCTTCCCAAGGTACAGTACAGAAATGACTGTCAATCTGTGGTTGAAAAACTTTATCCACAGGTAAAACAGGCAATAGGCTGGTTAAAACCCTTTGGAAGTCCGCTAATGACGGGGACTGGAGCCAGCGTGTTCTGCCCTTTTGATAGTGAAGAAGAAGCAAAGCAGGTACTTAAACAGGTACCAGATAGTTGGAATTCATTTGTAGCACAGGGTGTTAACCAATCCCCTCTGCATAAACAATTGAAAAATTTATAACTGGGGCGTGGCCAAGTGGTTAAGGCATCGGGTTTTGATCCCGACATTCGGAGGTTCGAATCCTCCCGCCCCAGCCATCTTTCAAATTGCAAAGTCAGGAAGAAGATGTGTCTAAATTAATGCTCTTTAGCGGTAATGCTAACCCAGAACTCGCAAATGAAGTTGCTAAATCACTTAGAGTAAAACTAAGTGACTCACTTGTTAGCACCTTTTCCGATGGTGAAATCAATATTGAAATCCGCGAAAACGTTCGTGGTCACGATGTATTTATTATCCAGCCTACCTGCGAGCCAACGCATCGCAACCTAATGGAACTGGTATTGATGGTCGACGCCCTTCGTCGCTCATCAGCAGAACGTATTACTGCTGTGGTTCCCTACTTTGGCTATGCCCGCCAAGATCGTCGCGTTCGATCAGTGCGCGTTCCTATTAGCGCCAAAGTTGTTGCTGATATGCTTTCCAATGCTGGTGTAGATCGCGTATTGACCGTTGATCTTCACGCAGAACAAATTCAAGGTTTCTTTAACTGTACTGTAGATAATATTTACGGTGCACCCGTACTTCTTGACGATATCCAACGTCAGAACTACAAAAATTTACAGGTTGTGTCACCTGACATCGGCGGTGTGGTTAGAGCGCGCGCTGTGGCAAAACAACTCGATTGTGACCTAGCTATTATTGATAAGCGTCGCCCTTCAGCAAATGAAAGTGAAGTAATGAACCTAATTGGTGAAGTTGAAGGTCGTACCTGCCTATTGATTGACGATATCGTTGATACCGCAGGAACGCTTTGCAAAGCCGCAGAGGCACTAAAGAAGTTCGGCGCCGAAAAAGTGGTTGCCTACGCAACACACCCTGTACTTTCTGGTAAAGCAATCGAAAATATTTCAAATTCAAGCCTCGATAACCTAGTGGTTACAAACAGTATTCCACTTACTGAAGAGGCTAAAAAATGCGGCAAAATCCGCACATTAACGCTGGGCAAACTTCTAGGCGAATCCGTTAGACGCCTCAGCAATGAAGAATCCATCAGCGCCATGTTTGTACAATAACAGGCACTGATTTTATCGCCCAATTATGGGCACTTAACCCCATTTCAGGTCTGGTCGCGGTCTGATTTGGCATAAATTATAGGAGACTACCATGTCTACTGAGTTTACTTTACACGCGAAAGGTCGCGAGGATACAGGGAAAGGTGCGAGCCGCCGCCTGCGTCGTCTGGCCGGAGAAGTACCCGCCATTGTTTATGGTGGCAAAAAAGCCCCAGCGCAAATTTCATTGGCTCACAAAGATGTTACTAAAGCGCTAGAAAATGAGGCTTTCTACTCTCATATTATTTCACTTGATGTGGAT
>JAYQEC010000039.1:0-11568 GCA_038138645.1 Porticoccaceae bacterium
ACTTGCACACACATCGTTTTTGGATTGAATCTGAAAAAAGATTCGTTAAATTGCGTGTATCCACTAAAGGCATGCGCATTATTGATAAAAATGGTATCGAAAACGTTCTTGCCAGCCTTCGTGCTAACGGCGAGAAAATCTAGAGGATTGAGAAATGGCTAAATCAGCTCGAGAAAAAATCCGCTTAGTGTCCAGCGCTGGTACAGGACACTTTTATACTACTGATAAAAATAAGCGTAACACGCCTGACAAGATGGAGATCAAAAAGTATGATCCAACCATCCGTAAGCACGTTATCTACAAAGAAGCTAAAATCAAGTAGCTTCTTTTGGGCTTTCTGCCCTATTTTGTAATTCTTTGTTGAATGCATAAAAAAAGCCCTGACAATGTCAGGGCTTTTTAAGAATATTCATCACCACTTTAAAAAGTGATCATGCAGCCTTACTCGGCTATAACATTCTCTGCTTGAAGGCCTTTTTGACCATCCACAACTTCCATTGTGACGGCTTGACCTTCCTTCAAAGATTTAAAGCCTTCAGCTTGGATAGCAGTATGGTGAACAAATACGTCACTACCGCCTTCCTGCTCAATAAAACCAAAACCTTTACTATCGTTGAACCACTTTACAGTGCCAGCAACTCTTTCCCCTGACATAACAACCTCTCTTAATACCACAGCATCGCATTTGACGCTTTTTACAAAAGTCTCTAAAGACCGATTAAATACTTTGAACTCATATTATTATTATTAAACCCAAAGATCCCCATAGAGAGTAAATCATATAAAATTTACTACTCAAGAACTTAGAGTGTATTGCTTTTTTTTTGTTTTTGCTAATTTTAGGCCAATTTATTGATTTTAGGTTGTTTTTTTTAGGTTATTTATGGCTCTAAATACAGCATTATTGGGTTTTTTGGCTGAAATAATAATTAAGCAAACATTTGTTGTAGATGGCATTATGAGTCTTGGCAAAGTGTTTGATGTAAAAATCGATGGCATAGGAGATTACTATTTTGAGTATAAAGCAGGGAATATATAGGCACTTTAAAGGCAATAAATATCATATTCTCGGGGTTGCTCAGCATAGCGAAGATGGCACTATTTTGGTGGTCTATCGCCCAATGTACGGAGCAAGAGATTTATGGGTTCGCCCAATTGAGATGTTCCTTGAAACAGTTGAGCTCGATGGACAGCAGGTGCCAAGATTTGAATTTCTGGAACAGATTGAGCAATGATATTTATTACCCGATCTACCTCGATTCCTTTGGAGCAAATTGAATTAACGGCTATTCGTGCAAGTGGTCCCGGCGGTCAAAATGTGAACAAGGTATCATCGGCGGCTCATCTTCGGTTTGATATTAAAAACTCCTCGCTACCAGATGTATTTAAGCAAAGACTACTGACATTAAAAGATCAGCGTATTACCAAAGAGGGCGTTGTTATTATTAAGGCGCAACAGTTTCGAAGTTGGGAGAAGAATCGATCGGAAGCCCTTGAGCGACTTAAGCGATTGGTTCAATCTGTGATCGCAGTGCCGAAAGCGCGCAAGGCAACAAGGCCTACTTTTAGCTCTCAAAGAAAGCGATTGGACAAAAAAACACTGCATGGGCAAAAGAAAGCGCTGCGCTCAAAGCGGATTGATCACTGATGCCTGAGGATAATCAAATGAAAAATCCCAACCCACATGCTTTTGAGCTGTTAACTCCCGATTCAATAATGGATGCAGTCGAAAGCTGTGGCTTTTTGACCGATGGCAGGTTGCTAGCACTGAATAGCTACGAGAATAGGGTATATCAGGTGGGCATTGATCAATCTGAGCCCCTAATTGTGAAGTTCTACAGACCCAGTCGCTGGACTGATAAGCAGATTTTGGAGGAGCATCAGTTTTGCTTTCAATTAAAGAGCCAAGAACTACCTGTAGTTTGTCCTTTATTGAATGATCAAAATTCTTCGTTGTTTGCACATCAGGACTTTAGGTTTTCACTTTTTCCTCGAAGAGGTGGCCATGCCCCAGAACTAGATAATTTAGATAATCTTTTGATCTTAGGTCGCCTCTTAGGCCGTTTCCATGCCATAGGTGCTACTCAGGCTTTTGATTCACGCCCCAAATTAGATATTCAAACTTTTGGTTGGCAGTCATTTGATTTGGTGAGTGAGCATTTTATTCCATCAGAACTTCGTGCCGCCTATGATTCGCTAGTGCCGGATATTCTCAATAAATGCCAGGCTATTTTTGATGATTTTGGCGAGCCCAATTGGATTAGGGTACATGGTGACTGTCATTCAGGTAATATTCTTTGGCGTGACGATAATCCTCACTTTGTGGATTTTGACGATGCTCGAATGGCGCCAGCAGTTCAAGATCTGTGGATGTTGTTATCCGGCGATAGAAATGAGCAAAAGGCACAAATGTCGGAGTTAATTGAGGGTTATAGCGAATTTCATCATTTTGAACTGCGTGAATTAAAACTTATCGAGGTCCTAAGAACCTTGCGAATTATCAACCATAGCGCTTGGATTGCTCGTCGTTGGCAGGACCCTGCATTTCCAAGAGCTTTTCCTTGGTTTAATTCTGCGCGCTATTGGAGTGACCAGATTCTGACCCTTCGTGAACAATTTGCAGCATTAGATGAACCTGCGCTGGAAATTGTTCCGTAAGCAGTCTAGTTTATACATAAGTGAAGTAATTTAATGATGTATTAAATTTGCGTTAACTTTATGTCAATTGAACAGTAAAATGTAAGCTGTGAAGTGTTTAAATTTTTGAGAATTTAATAGAGGTGTGATGTGAGCGATTTTCCTGCAGAGTTAAAATATGCAAATAGCCATGAATGGGCAAGATTAGAGAGCGATGGAACAGTTGTTGTTGGTATTACTGACCATGCTCAAGACGCATTAGGTGATATTGTATTTATCGAGCTTCCAGAAATTGGAGCCGAGGTTGCTGCAGGTGCCGAAGTGGCGGTTGTCGAATCGGTTAAAGCGGCTTCAGATATATACTCGCCTATAACAGGTGAAGTGGTTGAGGTTAATTCAGGCCTAGAGGATCAGCCAGAGTTAGTCAATGGTAGCCCCTATGAAGATGGCTGGTTATTTACTGTTAGGGTTGATTCGGAAGATGAATTTTCCGAGTTGCTAGATGCAGAGGGCTATAAAGGGTTAGTAGAAGAATCCTAATTAATAGCTAATTGGCTTAGTCTCTAAGTGAGATTATTTTCCAATTTCTTGACTCAGCTTGCTCCCTTAGGGCTGAGTCAGGATCCACGGCTACTGGATTTGAAACCTCAAGCAATAGCGGTAGGTCATTAATTGAGTCAGAATAAAAATAACTCTGAACGTTTGTCTCCCCCTGCTCTTTGAGCCATTGATTAAAACGAATAACTTTGCCTTCTTTAAACGTGGGTGTACCTGACACCTTGCCTGTGTATTGACCATTAATTTCTTCTAAGTCGGTGGCAATAATTTCATCAATCCCAAGCGACTGACAAATTGGCTCAACAATAAATCGATGAGTTGAGGTGATAACCAGAAGGCGGTCGCCTGCCTCGCGGTGTGCATTGATAAGCTGTTCAGCCTTCTCTAGTTTCATTGGCTCTATAACACTTGCCATAAACTCTTGGTGCAATTGCTGAAGTTCGTCTCGCGGAATTTTTGTCAGCGGCTCAAGAGAAAATTCAAGGTATGCAAAAATATCCAAACATCCGGCCTCATAATCCGCATAGAAGCGGTCATTCATTTTTTTGTAATGCTGCGGATCTACTAGACGCTTTTTGACCATAAACTCACCCCAGCCATGATCGCTATCGCCCGCTATAAGTGTATTATCAAGATCAAAGATGGCAAGTGCCATAGAGGAAGTCCAGTTGAATGGTTTAGGTTTTGTTTGGCGCCAAGCATAGCCTCCATAGCGCAATGGCTCAAGAGAAAATTGCTGAGTTCCCGCGTCTGTGGAACAATGGGGCTTTATGCATAACAGTTGATGGTATTTTTAAATTGGTTGATAAAGACGGATTTCGCGCTAATGTGGCCATGGTGATCAGTAATGGTCGCGGCCAAATTTTGCTAGCTAAAAGAGTGGGTCAAAAAGCTTGGCAGTTTCCTCAGGGAGGCATTGATCAGGGGGAGTCGGCTCAGCAGGCGCTCTTTCGAGAGTTATACGAGGAAGTAGGCCTGAAATCAGATGACGTGAAAATTGTTCAGCAATCCAAGCGCTGGCTTCGTTATCATATTCCGGAAAAAATGCAGCGTAAAAATGTTACGCCAAGATGTATTGGTCAAAAGCAGCGCTGGTTCTTTTTGCAGCTAGTCGGTGATCAGAAGAAAATTAATTTTAATGCAACCGGCCATCCAGAATTTGATGCATGGGAGTGGGTTAACTATTGGTACCCTATTAATCAGGTGGTTTCATTTAAGCAAAATGTGTATCGACAGGCATTGGCGGAGTTTGCGCCAATTAATGCTCGGTTGCAAAAACGGAGAAAGCGCGACTAGATGAATATACTCGACTCTCTAAAAACCATCTTCCAAGAGGTTAATGCTGCGCGAAGCCTGCCCGAGGTGCTGACAATAATAGTTACTGAGGTTCAGGCTGCTATGAATGCAGAGGTTTGCTCTGTTTATTTGTTTGATGAGACAGATCAGCGCTATGTATTGATGGCAACCAAGGGTTTGCGTCAGGAATCTATTGGCAAGGTGCGGTTAAAGATGGGCGAGGGTCTGGTGGGTTTAGTGGCGGCGAAAGAAGAGCCATTAAATTTGCAGAATGCCGATAAACATCCAAATTTTGTGTTTTTTGATGAAATTGGTGAGGATATTTTTCACTCATTTCTTGGTGTTCCAATTATTCACCACAGAAAGGTTTTGGGAGTGCTGGTCTTACAGCAGCAAACAGAGAGGCGATTTGCTACAGAAGAAGAAGCCTTTATGGTCACGGTTAGTGCTCAGTTGTCTGGTGCAATTGCCCATGCTGAGGCGACCGGTGCTTTAAGCAAACTAGCCTCAGCGGGAAGGGGTAAAAATAAAGAAGCTATATTCCATGGCATAGCAAGCTCGCCCGGAGTTGGTATTGGTCGAGCAGTATTGGCGCAGCAAACTATGGATCTCGCTTCCGTGCCAGAAAGATACACCGAAGATCCTGTGGCAGAGGTCGCAGTATTTCGAGAGGCATTAAAATCCGTAAAGCAGGATATGCGCAATTTGGGTGTTGGCCTTGAGGGCAAGCTTAGCTCAGAAGAGCTTGCGTTATTTAATGTTTATATCAGCATGCTGGATGATGATTCACTTGGCGGTGAGGTGATTAGCGCTATACAGGCCGGGCAGACGGCACAAAGTGCTTGGAGCTCAGTGATTTTGAAGCATGTTCGCACCTTTAGACATATGGAAGATCCCTATTTGCGAGAGCGTGCTTCAGATGTTGAGGGGTTAGGTAAAAGAGTGCTTGGCTACTTGCAGCAGACGAGTGAGAAAAAAGGGCCTTTGCCAAAGCGCATCGTTTTGATTGGTGAGGATTTATCCGCCACTGCGCTTGCTGATATTCCCGTTGAGCGTTTAGTCGGGATTGTTTCACTTAAAGGTGCCAGCAATTCGCATATGGCCATTGTTGCTCGTGCCTTAGGTATTCCAACGGTTATGGGTGCGTTGGACATGCCAATCGCCGAGCTTGAAGGCAAAGAACTTATTGTGGATGGGTTCTCAGGCAATGTGATTAGTCATGCCACTCGCACGTTAAAGCGTGACTATGTTCAGCGTCAGCGTGAAGAGCAAATTATTATTAAAGATTTGCAAAAATTACGCGATGTTCCTTGCATAACCACCGATGGTTTTGATTTTTCACTTTGGGTGAATACAGGTTTGCGAAATGATAATGTCCAATCACTGCGTAGTGGTGCGGCTGCAGTGGGATTATTTCGTACAGAAATTCCATTTATATTGCGCTCTAGCTTTCCTACTGAGGATGAGCAGGTGGCTGTTTATCGTGAGCATTTGGAAACCTTTGCGCCTAGACCTGTTACCATGAGAACTCTTGATATTGGTGGTGATAAAGATTTACCGTATTTTCCTATTGAGGAAGAAAATCCATTTCTGGGGTGGCGTGGTATTAGAATTTCTCTCGATCATCCAGAGATTTTTCTGGTGCAAATTAGGGCGCTATTAAGGGCGAGTGAGGGGCTGAATAACCTGAGAATTATGCTGCCTATGATCAGCAATCTTTCAGAGCTTGATGCTGCACTTTCCCTGATTCGAAGAGCGTACACAGAATTAACGGAAGAAGAAAATTATAATCTCGAGCTACCACCATTGGGTGCCATGATTGAGGTGCCGGCTGCGGTTTATCAGGTAAAAGAAATTGGCAGTCGCGTTGACTTTATGTCTGTGGGTACCAATGATTTAACACAATATCTGCTTGCGGTTGATCGAAACAATCCTCGTGTGGCTGAGATCTATGACTCCCTTCATCCCAGTGTATTAAGAGCGTTAAAAAGTATTCAAGAACAAGCGGCCTCGGTAAATTGTCAGCTCAGTGTTTGTGGTGAAATGGCAGGTGATCCAATCTCAGCTGTGGTTTTAATGGGGCTGGGTTATATGAATCTTTCCATGAGTGCGAGCTCATTGCTTAGGGTTAAATCTTTAATGCTTAAAGTGAGTCGAGAAATGGCGGAAGACTGGGTTGATCAAGCGCTAGACTTATCAGATGGTGCTTCGGTAGGTCGTTTTATGTCTCAGTCGTTGGCGCCATTCACGTTAAAACAAAGCAAGCTTGCTTCCTAATGGCGTTAGGATTTCAATCTCCTTATAGAAGAGGCGGTCATAAACCGCTATGATTTGCGCTGAATTTATTTTGAGTCCATCTTCATGATTATGCATCCAGATATTGATCCTGTGGCGATCAGCCTAGGGCCTTTGCAAATTCACTGGTATAGCTTAATGTATCTTATGGCATTCGCTTGCGCCTGGTATATTGCCGTGCGTGCCAGTCAGCGCACCTGGTCGCCGATTAAGAAAACTCAGGTAGAAGATTTAATTGTCTATGGTGCTTGGGGCGTGTTGTTGGGCGGCCGTCTGGGTTATATGTTCTTCTACAGTTTCGATAAGTGGGTTGCAGACCCCTCCATGCTATTTCGCCTGTGGGAAGGGGGGATGTCATTTCATGGTGGTTTGTTAGGGGTTATTTTGGCTATCTATATGTATGCCAGAAAGCATCGCCTGCCCTTTTTGGCGGTGGGTGATTTTGTAGCTCCACTAGTACCTACAGGCTTGTTCTTTGGCCGCATAGGGAATTTTATTGGTCAAGAGCTTTATGGGCGAGCCACAGAGGGTCCATGGGCTATGTTATTTCCCTCTGACCCGCTACAGATTGGAAGACATCCCTCGCAACTTTATGAGGCGTTTTTAGAGGGCTTGGTTCTATTTTTTATAGTTCACTTTTACGCCAAAAAGCCAAGACTATTTGGCGAGGTAAGCGGCGTATTTTTAATTGGCTATGGCGCTTTCCGCTTTGTGGTTGAATTTGTTCGTCAACCCGATGCGCAATTCGCTGATCAATCAGCGATATTTGAGGCGTTTAATTGGATGACTAGAGGGCAAGCTCTCTGTGTGCCAATGATTCTTTTGGGTTTGTGGTTACTTAGAAAATCACTTCCATTGGTGGGGAAAAAACTTAAATCGCCAGCTTAGATTTCTGGCTACAGGGTTAGGGCAACAAATGAAACAATACTTAGATTTAATCAGCCATATTGCTGATAACGGGGTTTTTAAAGGGGATCGCACTGGTACAGGGACGCTGAGTGTATTTGGCTACCAAATGCGTTTTGATCTTCAGCAAGGGTTTCCTTTAGTGACAACCAAAAAGGTGCACCTGAAGTCGATTTTGCATGAATTGCTATGGTTTATTAAAGGCGATACCAATATTCGTTATTTGGTAGAAAACGGTGTAGGCATATGGAATGAGTGGCCCTACCAAAGCTGGTTGCGACAAACTGGCGCTGATCATCAATATGAAATGCATTCCGATGAATGGAAGGCGGGGCTAAAAGAATTTGTTGAGCGCATCAAAACAGATGAAGATTTTGCAAGCCAATATGGCGATTTAGGACCGGTTTATGGTCGTCAGTGGCGCAATTTTGAGGGCGTGGACCAGTTAGCTCAAATTATTGATGATATTAAAACTAACCCTGATTCAAGACGCCTAATAGTCTCTGCCTGGAATCCTAAGGATATTCCAGTGATGGCTAAATCTGGACTGCCACCCTGTCATAGCTTATTTCAGTTTTATGTGTCAGAAGGCAAGCTGTCCTGTCAGCTATACCAGCGAAGTGCCGATGTATTCCTCGGCGTACCTTTTAATATTGCGTCCTATGCTGCACTGACCATGATGGTCGCGCAGGTTACAGGTTTAGAGCTTGGAGATTTTGTACATAGTTTTGGCGATGCTCATTTGTACACCAACCATATGGATCAAATTAAAGAGCAGCTGAGCCGAGAACCATTGCCGTTGCCTACCCTAAAAATAAATCCTCAGGTTAATAATCTATTCGATTTTGTCTATGACGACTTCGAGCTAGTAGATTACCAGTCACATAGTGCTATTTCGGCGCCTGTTGCGGTTTAGGAGAAATTATGAAAATTGCTCTTATTGTGGCGGCAAGCCAAAACAATGTGATTGGCTTGGATAATCAATTGCCTTGGCATTTGCCCGAAGATTTACAGTACTTTAAGGCGGTAACTATGGGCAAGCCGATCCTGATGGGTCGCAAAACCTATGACTCTATTGGCCGTCCTCTTCCAGGGCGTACAAATATAGTACTGACCCGAGATGCTAATTGGTCTGCTGAAGGCGTTGTGGTTGTTAATGATTTGGACTCAGCAACAGCGGCCTCTGAAAAAGCCTGTGTAGCAGCGGGTGTTGATGAACTTATGATTATTGGCGGCGAGCAAATCTATCGAAAATTTTTGCCGATTGCTGACAAGCTTTATTTAACTAAAGTCGAGGCTGTAGTTGAGGGAGATGCTTACTTCCCTGCTATTGATTCAGATCAATGGCAGCAGGTGGCGGAAAAAATACCTGAAAAAGTAGGAAATTATAGTTATCGTTTCGTTGTTTTAGAGCGAATGGCTAGATTGTCATAAAAAGACTCAATTTTCGCGGCAAAGTTATGTTAACATTGCGCGATTACTGCAATTAAGTATGTTCGATTTCTAAGAAAATATACTAGTTTGCATTGATTCTTAGGCTAAAGGCTGTTAAAAAGTCTAGCCGAGAAATTAAGCGCTCAACAAGCTGAAACAAGGCTGTGTTGAGTTAGACCATGTAACTAATCTGATAGACCCAATGAGGGAACTATGAAAAAGCAATCATTGATAGCACTGGCACCAATGGCCATCTTTGCTTTCGCTATGAATGCTATGGCGGAAGAGCCCGCCGTAGTCGAGCGTACAGCAGAAGTAAGCGAAATTTTAAATGCTGGGGCTGAAAAGGTTCAGGCTGCAAAAAAATCTCAAATCACAGTTGATCGTATAGCGGATCAAACCGATGGTTTACTTCAAGAGTTTAAGCAGGTCAATAAACAAATTGAATCATTGAGAGTTTATAACTCGCAACTTGAGCGTCAGATCGTCAGCCAAAAGCGCATGATGGTCGAGCTAGAGGAATCGATTGAAAACGCTACCGTGATTGAGCGTGGTATTTCGCCTCTAATGGCTAATATGCTAAATGCGCTCGAAGATTTTGTTGGCTTAGATATGCCATTCAAGCGCGAGCGTCGCCAACAGGCAATTGCTGACCTCTATGTAAACCTTGATAGTGCTAAGTTCTCTGCGGCTGAAAAGTTTAGACAGATTCTTGAAGTTTACGATATTGAGTCTGACTACAGTCTTTCAATGGAGTCATACACTGATCAGATTGACCTTGAAGGTGATGGTTCTTTGGTAGAGGTTCAAATGCTAAGAATTGGTCGTGTTGCATTGATCTATCAAAGCAAAGATAAATCTAAAGTAGGCGTTTGGGATAAAGCTTCTAACAGCTGGCAGCCACTTGGCTCCGACTATCGTCGCGCGGTGGATCAAGCTATTCGTATCGCCGTTAAACTAGCGCCTCAGGATGTTATTGAAGTGCCGATTACAGCTCCGGAGACAGCACAATGAAAACTAAACTGATAAATATTTTCGTAGCCTTTTTTGCGGTAGCGGCACTATCCACTCCAGTGGTGGCAAGCGAAGCAAAAAGCCTTGTAGAACTGCTGGACATGATTGAGTCAGCAAAGATTTCTGAAACTGCTGAGTATCGTCAGCGTGAAGCTGATTTCTTGAAAGACCAGCGCAAACAGAATCAGTTACTTAAGGGTGCTAAAAACACCAAGGCAGAAGAAGAGCGTCGTTCTGACCGTTTAGAGCAAATTATCCGCGATAACGATGTCATACTTGCGGCACTTCGTGAGCAGCGTGATAAGCGTTTGGGTTCACTTAAAGAATTGTTCGGTCACCTTACGGGTACTGCAGGTGATCTAAGAGCCAAAATTGATCAGTCAATTGTAAGCACTCAAATACCTGGTAGAACTGAATTTTTAGATGATCTAATCGATAAAATGAGCAGCGATACTAAACTTCCTTCAATTGAAGATATTGAAAAGCTTTGGTACGAGCAGCAACGTGAAATGATTGAAAGTGGCCGTGTGGTTAAATTTAACCGCACAGTTATTTTGGCGAATGGTGAGCCAGCAGAAATGGAAGTTGTTCGTGTAGGCGCATATAACCTACTTGCTGATGGTATGTATCTTGAATACAACCCTGCCTCAGGACTGGTTTCTGAGTTGACGCGTCAACCATCAGGTTTCAGCGGTGGTGCTGAAGATCTTCAAGAGGCCACTTCAGGCTTTACAAAAGTGGGTCTTGACCCTACAGGTCCATTTGGCGGCGGTCTTCTTGCGGCATTGATTAACGCTCCTACCTTGGTTGAGCGTTGGCACTTTGGTGGTATTGTCGGCTATGTAATTACAGCGGTATTTATCTTTGCGATTATTCTTGCTGCATGGCGTTTCTTTGTCTTATTCGGCATGTCGCGAGCGGTTAAGTCTCAGCTTGGTTCTAGCTCAGCTGACACAGGGAACCCGTTGGGTCGAGTATTGAAAGTTGCTGGCGACAATCCAGGTTTGGATGCTGAATCACTAGAGCTTAAGCTTCATGAAGCGGTTCTTAAAGAAAGACCAGAAATTGAGTCAGGACTAAATCTTCTTAAGATTATCGCCATGGTAGCACCGCTATTAGGTCTACTGGGTACGGTTACCGGTATGATTATTACCTTCCAAATGATTACCTTGTTTGGTGCGGGCGATCCTAAGGCAATGGCTGGCGGTATTTCTCAAGCATTGATTACAACGGTATTGGGTCTAGTAGTAGCGATTCCAACGGTGCTATTGCATACATTGGTTAATGGCAAGGCTCAAGGTATTCTGCATGTTCTAGAAGAGCAGAGTGCAGGTATTGTTGCAGGTTCTCTAGAGGACAAATAAGCATGTTTTTTGTTGATACCTGGGCAGAGCTCGGAAAATTTATGGATTCAGGCGGCATGGTCCT
>JAYQEC010000040.1:0-8681 GCA_038138645.1 Porticoccaceae bacterium
AATAGACATTAATTTTTAATTCTGGAGATATCCAATGAAGACTTTGTTAAACCTAACAGCTGTTGTACTTTTTTCGAGTCTAGCCTCAGTCAGTTTTGCGGGCGATGCTGCTGCCGGAAAGGCTAAATCTGTTACCTGTGCAGGCTGTCATGGTACAAATGGCATTAGCAATAATCCAATGTGGCCAAATCTGGCAGGGCAAAAACAGGCCTATCTTGCAAGTTCACTGCAGATGTATCGCGACGGTCGCCGCAAGAATGCCATGATGTCAGCTATGGCTAAGAATTTAACTGATGCGGATATCGCGAATCTAGCCGCTTATTACAGCAGTCTTAAGTAGTTTTTAAGTTTAACCGCGGAGAACTCTCTCCGCGGTTAGTTTCTCTTATTCAGGTCTCATATGAGGGAATAGTAAAACGTCCCTAATGGATGGTGAATCAGTGAGTAACATCACCAGACGATCGATTCCAATACCCTCACCTGCCGTTGGCGGCATTCCATACTCTAAAGCGCGGATATAGTCAGCATCAAAATGCATGGCTTCGTCGTCACCTGCGTCTTTTTCAGCTACCTGATGCTTAAATCGCGCCGCCTGATCTTCCGCATCATTAAGCTCGGAGAAACCATTGGCTAACTCACGACCGCCAACAAAGAATTCAAAACGATCAGTTACAAATGGATCCTCATCATTACGTCTCGCCAATGGCGATACTTCGGTTGGATAACGCGTGATAAAGGTGGGTTGTTCTAATCGATGCTCAACAGTTTTTTCAAATATTTCTATTTGAACCTTACCCAGACCCCATTGATCCTTTAGGGGTATACCGAGATCAGAGGCAATTTTTCGCGCACTTGTTTCGTCACTTAGTTGCTGTTCGGTAATATCGGGATTGAAGGCCAGTATTGAATCAAACACAGAAAGACGAGTGAAGGGTTCTGCGAAATCATAGGTTACCTGAGACTGAACCTCGCCATTTTCATCCTTAACGGTGTTAATAACTTTAGTCGAACCCAATACCTGCTGTGAAAGCTTGCGCAGCATATCTTCTGTCAGATCCATTAGATCATTAAAATCGGCATAGGCTTGATAAAACTCTAACATGGTAAACTCAGGATTATGCCGAGTAGATAGGCCTTCATTTCTGAAGTTTCTATTTATCTCATAGACCCTTTCGAAACCACCAACCACCAGCCTTTTTAGATAAAGCTCTGGTGCAATACGCATATACATCTCAATATCGAGCGCATTGTGATGGGTAACAAAAGGACGAGCCACAGCACCGCCAGGAATGGTTTGTAGCATCGGTGTTTCAACTTCAAGATAGCCTGAATCATTGAGATAGCTACGAATAAAATCTACCACTTTGGATCGAATAATAAAGGTATCGCGCACCTCTGGATTAACAATTAAATCCACATAGCGCTGTCGATATCGCATTTCTTGATCAGCTAATCCATGAAACTTATCAGGCAATGGACGCAAGGCTTTGGTCAATAACTGGTAGTTATCCATCTGCACATAAAGATCGCCTTTACCTGACTTGTGGAGTGGACCGCCAATACCAACAATATCCCCTAGATCTAGTGACTTGGCAAAGGGGCGGGCTTCTTTTGTCACGTAAAGCTGAATGGTGCCAGTGCTATCTTGAATAACAATAAAGGCACCGCGATTACGAATCACACGCCCTGCAATACTGCTGGGTCTAGCAAGTTGCTCAAGTTCTTCTTTGGTCTTTTCTCCAAATTCTGCCTGAAGATCACCGGCTTTATCTGCTGGACGAAATGAATTAGGAAAGGCAACACCACCCTGCTCTCGCAGGCTGGTTAGTTTGGCTCTGCGCTCAGCAATTAATTTATTTTCGTCTTGTTGATCAGTCATAATATTTTTTCACTGTTTAAGGTAAAACTACAGCCCCGCCTTAAGCGAAGCAACAATAAATTGGTCTAACTTACCGTCTAAAACGGCTTGGGTATTTCTGGTTTCCACACCCGTTCGTAAATCTTTAATTCGCGCGTCATCTAAAACATAGGATCTAATTTGACTACCCCATCCAATATCAGACTTATCATCTTCTGTTGCCTGAGCCGCTTCCTGTCGTTTACGCAATTCTAGTTCATACAAACGGGCACGTAACATCTGCCAACATTTATCGCGATTCTGATGCTGCGATCGTTGATTTTGACATTGTACAACGATACCCGTGGGTTCGTGGGTTAAACGAACTGCAGAATCGGTTTTATTCACATGCTGACCACCAGCGCCCGATGCGCGATAGGTATCTGTACGCACGTCGGAGGGATTTATTTCAATATCAATATTGTCATCGATTTCAGGCGAAACATAGATCGCGGCAAAAGACGTATGCCTGCGATTACTTGAATCAAATGGGGATTTACGAACCAGTCTATGGACACCAATTTCAGTTCGCAACCAGCCGAAGGCATAGTCACCTGACACCTGTATGGTAGCACTCTTAATACCAGCAACATCCCCTGCCGAGCATTCAACCAATTCAGCTTTAAAGCCTTTATCATCTGCCCATCTTAGGTACATGCGCAATAGCATTTCAGCCCAATCTTGAGCCTCGGTTCCACCAGAACCTGATTGAATATCAAGATAGGCGCAGTTTTCGTCCATCTCGCCGGAAAACATACGGCGAAATTCAAGGGTGGCCAGCTGGGCTTCCATACTGTCAATATCAGTTTGAACATCACTGAGCATCCCTTCGTCTTTTTCCTCAACCGCCATTTCAAGAATTTCGCGGGTATCGGCAATACCAGTATCAAGGTCTTCGATAGTTTTAACTACAGCTTCTAAAGAGGATCTTTCGCGGCCTAGTTCTTGAGCGCGATCAGGCTCATTCCAGACATCTGGCTCGGATAATTCTAACTCGACTTCTGTGAGACGATCTTTGCGATTGGCATAGTCAAAGATACCCCCGAAGTAGCTCGGTTCGAGCCTGAAGGTCATCTAGACTGCTGTAAAATGGATTTACTTCCATAGCGGTTTATCTATGCCATTATTTAAAGCCTGCATTCTACCTTAGCACCGACTTCACACCAAGCAAAAACAGGCTTGATTAACAAGCCGCTAGGCTTCAATATAAAGTTTATTCTGATCTTCCTATGGCTTCTGTGCGAATTAAACAGAATGAACACCATAATAACTAAAGGCATTACCCAACTAGAATGACCACTAACCTTTTTCGAAATAGACTCACCCAAAATTTTTTCGATCATTTCAAGTCTTCAGGTGAGCTTTTTTATAGCTCAGTAATACCACAGCCCATTGATAACCCGGCTTGGGTTAGCTGTAACTTTGATCTAGCCGATAGCCTAGGTATAGACGCAGATGAACTTCAAGATCCCAGCAACCTTTTGCTGATGAGCGGCAGTTATTTTGATGACACAAATTCTATTTCCTTGGTTTATTCAGGTCATCAATTTGGTCAGTGGGCAGGTCAATTGGGTGATGGGCGTGCTATTACCCTTGGCGAATTACCTGTAGGCGAATCATCAGAACTTTGGGATATTCAGCTTAAGGGTGCAGGCAAGACCCCCTACTCTAGATTTGGCGATGGGCGTGCGGTTCTTCGCTCGAGCATTCGTGAGTATTTATGCTCGGAGGCAATGCATGGCCTGGGGATCGCAACGACCAGAGCGCTCTGCCTTACCACAGGCGAAACTGGCGTGGTTAGAGAAGCTATCGAACCTGCGGCAATCGTCTGCCGCGTGGCGCGAAGTCATATCAGATTTGGCCATTTTGAACACTTTCATTACGGCAATAATCCGCAGGCAGTTAGGCAGCTAGCTGATTACCTTATTGGGCGTCACTTTGCTGAATGGAGCGACAATCCAAAACGCTATTATCTTCTTCTGCAAAGTTGTGTTCTTAATACTGCCAAAACCATTGCTCAATGGCAGTCGGTGGGTTTCTGTCATGGGGTGATGAATACAGACAATATGTCGATTCTTGGCGATACCATAGATTATGGTCCGTTTGGCTTTTTGGATAGCTATGATCCGAGTTTTATTTGTAATTATTCAGACCATCAGGGACGCTATTCTTTTCAGAATCAACCCTCGATTGCTCTGTGGAATTTAAATGCTCTGGCTACCTGTTTTAGTTCTTTACTAGAGGTTTCGGAAATTACCGATTGCCTTCAACAGTATGAAGATGAATATTTAAGCCATTATCGTGAAATTATGGCCAAGAAAATCGGCTTGCTGGAATATAAAAAATCGGATGAACAATTAATTAATCAATTACTGGTAATGATGGCCAATGATCGAGTCGATTATACGCTTTTCTTCCGCAAGCTCTGTGACTTCTCAGAGCAAAATCAGAGCGTTCGGGATTATTTTATCGATCGCGATCAATTTGATCATTGGTCTAAAGATTATATTCAGCGATTAAAAACGCAGGATTTAAGCGATCAACAGCGTCAACAGCTTATGCAGCAAACAAATCCAGTTTATGTACTGCGAAACTATATGGCGCAAAATGCGATTAAAGCCGCTGAAGATGGTGATTTTAGTGAAGTGGAATTATTGCTTACCATTTTAAAAAATCCATTTATAACTCACCCCGAAGCAGATAAATATGCTGGACTTCCTCCGGATTGGGCGAGTGAAATAACGGTAAGCTGTTCATCGTGACAACTAATGCGAAGTTTAACTAAGACAAAGCTTTTACTATAAAATCGCGTAGTCTCATGGTTATAATAAACCGAATCTAAAATGCCACGGGGAGTGGAATAAATTGAAGTTAAATAATGCGCTTTTTGCTTGGCTTTTAATTTTTTTCTGCCAATCTGCCTATGCGGATATCTTTTGGTTTTTTAGGGAAGCTGATGGATCCACCAATTGGCAATATATTGCTAACTTTGTGGGCAATAGTCTTATTATTGCACTCGCTATCACATCAATCAGACTCTATTTTACGCGGCGTCAAGCAAGAACATACAACCGTGAACTTGAAGAAATTAAATCGCAGTTAGAACAGCGTGTTGCCGAGCGAACTAAGACGCTAGATCAATCCAATAAGCTATTAAAATCTGAGGTGGCCGACCATAAAAAGACTACAGGGCAACTTCAGCAATCAGAGGCTTATATCAATAGTATTTTGCAATCTATGCCCATGGTGCTTATTGGTTTGGATCACAATAATAAAATTACTCAATGGAACAACCAAGCAGAAGTTGTTAGCGGCGTTAAATTTGAAAAGGCGTTGGGAGCGGATCTTTGGAAAACCTTCCCTGCAATTACCATCACGCCTGACCAGGTTAATCAGGCTCAGCAAGAAAATAAGATTATTACCGTAAAATACAGCCAGCGCGGGCAGTACCAATTTGATATCACCATTTATCCTTTGCAAAGAGAAAACAAGACTGGGGCAGTTATCCTTCTTGATGATGTCACCCAGCAAGCCCAAAATGAAAATATGCTTATCCAAAGAGATAAGATGTCTGCTATTGGTGAGATGGCATCCGTTATGGCTCAGGATATTAATAAACCGCTAACTGCCATTATCAAAGATATTAAAACAGTTCGCCAAAGTGTGGTTGATGACAATTTAGATACCGATGGATTAAGTGATCTGCTGGAAGAAACAATTATCCGTGGACAGCAGGCTAGCTCAGTGATTACGAATTTACTGAACTTCTCAACCGGCGGTGGCGGTGAAAAGGTTAAAAGCAATCTATGTGAAGTCATGAATAGCAGCCTTGAGCTTGCTAATGATGTGCTATCGGTTACAGATAATCTGCGGTTTAGTCAGGTTAAAGTTAATAAACAGTATGCTGACGATCTGCCTGATATTTTATGTCTTACCACTGAACTTCAACAGGCTTTTTTAAGCCTATTTAGACATGCCTGCTATGCATTAGATGATATTTCTCACAAACCTAAAATTAACATCAGTATCGACACTTCCTTTGGCGATATGTGGATTCGTATTCACCATAACGGTAAAACCATAGAGCTTGAAGATCAAAAAACACTCTTTGAGCCCTTTAATCAAGAAAATGCAC
This sequence comes from Porticoccaceae bacterium, assembly GCA_038138645.1. Lineage (GTDB taxonomy): Bacteria > Pseudomonadota > Gammaproteobacteria > Pseudomonadales > Porticoccaceae > HTCC2207. Next base: position 6,033 of record JAYQEC010000040.1, read on the forward strand.
TATCTAAAGAAGTGGCTACAGGAACGCATCTATCCTTTGCTCACTTTATTATTACCGAGCAGCATCAGGGTCAAATTGCGGTGACATCTAATAAAGAAGATGGCACCACATTCCATATTCAACTGCCAGCTCAATAGAAATATCAGCTTTTACTAACAGGCGCCATATACTGGATTAATAGTTGCAGGGTTTCACGACCACGAAATTCATTGATGTCCAAGCGATAAACACAGTGTACTGTGGTTATAGAGGTTGGCCATTGGTCTATATCAATATTGAAATAGATACCATCCAGCTGCTGTGATTCGTCATCTACGGGCGCTAAAACCACTTTCAAATGGCGTTCCCCCACAATGCGCTGGCTTTTGAGGGTAAAAATTCCTTGGAAACTGGGCTCTGGAAAAGACTGTCCCCATGGCCCTGCATCTCTGATAGTTTCAGCGGATTGTTTAGTCATTAGACAAGCTGCTAATTCACCATCAGTTTTCAGTGTCGCCTCAAGATCATCAGGTTCAATGGTATCCATGACCTGCTGCTGAAGAGCCTGTTCAAATGCTTTAAGCGAGGATTTCTCGAGGCTTAGCCCCGCTGCCATAGCATGGCCGCCAAACTTAGTAATTAGTCCCGGGTTTTGGGTCGCCACTGCATCTAGAGCATCTCGAATATGCAACCCAGGAATCGAACGCACAGAGCCTTTTAGAATACCCTCTTTATCATTGGCAAAAACTGCCACTGGTCGATGAAATTTTTCTTTAATTCTTGAGGCTAAAAGGCCAACCACACCCTGATGCCAATCTGCTTGATACAGGCAAAGTGCTGCCGGTAGCTCCTGCTGACCATCTAACGGCAGATCATCAACAATTTTTAGCGCCTCTTGCTGCATACCCTGTTCTATAGCTTTACGATCCTGATTAAGCTGTTCAAGCTCCTGAGCCAACTCAAGCGCCTGCGCTGGATCATCAGTTAATAAGCACTGAATACCCCGAGAAATATCATCTAACCGACCTGCTGCGTTTAAACGAGGGCCTACAGCAAAACCCATATCAGATGCCACAATACGCGAATGATCTTTTCCCGCTATTCTTAGCAAGGCGAGAATGCCAGGTCTTGCAAGACCTGATCGAATTCTTAATAGTCCCTGATTAACGAGCACCCTATTAACTTGATCTAAAGGCACCACATCAGCTACCGTCCCCAGGGCAACGAGATCAAGATAATTGGCCATATTGGGAACCGGCAAACTATTTTTTTCAAACCATTGGTTGGTTCGCAATTTAGCTCTTAGTGCACTGAGTAAGTAAAAGGCTACCGCCACACCGGCCAAATTTTTGCAGGGAAACTCACAATCGGGTTGATTGGGATTAATAATAGCAGCGGCATCTGGGAGCACTTTCCCTGGCAAATGATGATCGGTAATAATGACTTTAATACCCAGTTTATTAGCACAGGCAACACCATCGACACTGGAAATACCATTATCAACAGTAATAATAATATCTGGCGTTTTCTGTTGGGCTAATTCAACAATTTCAGGCGTAAGACCATAGCCATAATCAAATCGATTAGGCACTAAAAAATCAACCGACTCAAACCCCATAGCTCGCAATGCCAGCATCATTAGTGCTGAACTAGTAGCACCATCAGCATCAAAATCACCCACTATTAATATTTTTTTCTGCATCTCTAAGGCATCAACTAGGTGCCCTACAGCAGTATCCAACCCAAGAAGTTTATCTGGGCTGGGCAATTGGGTCAGATTGAGATTTAAATCAGAGTCAGAAAACAGACCCCTACTTTGAAATATTTTTTGTAGAAATGGACTAACATCGTCCGAAAATTTAGATTGTTCAGGCTCATAGGGACGATTAATAATGCGCATTGCTAATATTCTCTATTGGCTAGAGAAATCCAGCTTGCTGACCTATATACCAGCTCACACCACCCAGTATGGCGACAACAGTCCAAATAATTCCAAGTAACACCAAGCCTCTAAAGGGTTTGCGATCAGTCACATTAAAACCACTATTGAGGTATTTGTTTACCCGCTGCATATCTTCTTTAGATAGATTTTCTTGCTCACTCATAGTTTATTTGCCATCAATCAGGAACCGTTAAAAAGGTTGCAACCTGCTGAGGTGATTTCTCTGCTAATCTAGGAATCACACCCAAACAGGGTTCATCAATCAGTTGCTTAAGTGTATCAATATTTTCATCCAAACGAAGCATATCTTCGTCGATGGTATTAGCCACCCAACCTGCGATTTTTAAACCATCAGATCGAATAGCCTGAGCAGTTAATAGCGCGTGATTAATACAACCGAGCTTTAATCCTACGACTAAAACCACCTCAGCGTTCAATTGTTTGGGTATTTCAGCCATAGATTCTCGATTATTTAGCGGAACACGCCATCCGCCAGCACCCTCAATCACAACCAAATCCACAGGCAACAGAGTGATGCCACGACAAAAACCCGTTAGTCGATTAGCCGATAACTGCTTTCCCTGCTCCTTTGCCGCAATATGTGGCGCCATTGGCTCATCTAGCGCCACTGGATTAACCTGCTGATAGCTAAGTTCGGTACTTGCTGCCGCTTGCAACATCAAGGCATCCTCATTCTGAGGTCCCTCACCAGTATCCGAGCAACCAGC
>JAYQEC010000040.1:8781-11427 GCA_038138645.1 Porticoccaceae bacterium
TTTACCGGTTAAATTCTTAGCTTTACCACTATTGTGATTAGTCGCGCCAACTGTTTTTAGATTCATTAACAAATCTTTTACGGAACAGTGACTTTCAATTTTTGTCGTGCTTTTTAACTCAATATGAGAAAAACCCGCTTCTTTCAGGGCCGTTTGCCACTGATTCATGGAGATAAAACGATTGATATGAACATCCTTATCGATGGTTGACCATACCTCTCGCAACTCGCAGAGTGTTTTGGGGCCAGGAACTGCAAAATGGAATTGTCCCTCCCCTTTTAACAACCTAAATATCTCTGCCAGACTGGGATTGGGATCATTGCACCACTGCAATGCAAAATTAGAAAAAATTAGATCCTGCGAACTATCCTCTAATGCTAAGTCCTCCGCGTCAGAACATAACCAATGAATACCAGAAACTGATTGATGAGCACTGGCATAGGCAAGCATCTCAGATGAAAAATCGACACCAGTTACCTGCGCCTTTGGAAACTGTTGTTTTAAAACGCAAGAATGCCAACCCGTGCCACAACCAAGATCAATGATCGACTGCGGTTTTTTACTGCTATCCAGTCCGCTGATTAACTGTTCCCCTGACCACTTCTGAATTTGCGCAGCACTATCATAGGTCTCAGCTGCTCGACCAAAGGATTGTGCAACCTGGCGCTTATTCAATTGGTATTTGGGTCGATCAATAAAATTAGCAATAGCCTCTACCACCTTGGACTGACAGCTGAGATGCGGTAAGTGACCCGCTTCCTCTAGAATTAATGTCATTTGCTTGTGCGGCAACTGCTGTGCCGCTGCCACTGGCACTAGGCAGTCTTGGCCACCAAAGATAGATAATGATGGACAAGTTATTTTGTTAATTTGCTCAGTCGCGTCTAAATCCGCTAACAACCTTAACATCGCCTTACCTGTATCAATATCAACACTAGAATTTAACTGGCGAAGCTGTTTGATTAGCTGGCGCTGTGATTGATCACCTTGAGCTTGAAGACCTGCAAATCGATTAATACAGAGTTCGGGATTTTTATCCCATAGAGCACTAAATAATTCAAAATCAGAGGCTGGCATGGCTTTTTTATAGCTAGCGTCAGCCACAAATTTTAGATTGGTGCTGATAGTCACTAGGCCAATAACATTTTCGGGATAATGCGATGCATAAGCACGACATAGCATACCGCCAAGGGATAAACCAACAAGATAACAGGGATGTGGAATTTCACTGTGCAACCAATTGACTAGGGTTTTCTCTGAATAACTTTCTAGCGGCGCTGTACCTGCAAAACCCGGCAAATCAAGGGTATAAACGTCTACAAACTCACTTAACTGCTGAGGCAGATCCTGCCAAATTTCACTATTCACACCCCAGCCATGGACTAACACAACCGGATGGCTATGAAGCTTAAGCTGAGTCGCTGGGTAAAAATTTACATAACCCTTTAGAGTTCGCTGATCAGTAGGTAGAGGTTGATTGTTTAACATTGATCTAAGGCATCCAGCAAGGCATCAACCTGTTGTTCAGTATGGTTAGCACAGAGGGTTACTCGCAGTCGACCAGTACCCTCTGGAACTGTTGGCGGTCTGATAGCACCCACCATAAAACCCTGATCAATCAAACGATTATTGATCGCTATTAACTTTTCATCAGAACCTACCAAAATCGGCTGAATAGGTGTATTGGAGTCCATAATATTTAAGCCAATTTGTTGCGCACCCTGACGAAATCGAGCAATTAATTGATTTAATTTATCCCGACGCCATTGCTCAGATTTAACCAGTTGTAAGCTAGCCAGTGTAGCAACCGCAACCGCAGGTGGTGGCGCTGTGGTATAGATATAGCTGCGTGAAAATTGAACTAAGGTCTCGATCAATGCTTCACTGCCAGCAACAAATGCACCATAGGTTCCAAAAGCTTTACCTAATGTACCCATCAACACAGGTACCTCATCAATACTAAGATTTTGATCCTCGACTAATCCCGCACCAGTGTTACCCAGAACACCAAAGCCATGTGCATCATCAGCCATCAACCAGGCATCATGTTTTTGTGCCACTGCAGCCAAACTCTTTAATGGCGCAAGATCTCCGTCCATACTAAATACACCATCCGTGACAACCAATTTTCTTGGAGCCGATGATGCAGCCAGTTTGTGCTGTAAATCCTCTGCATTGCGATGCTTATAACGTTTAAATTTAGCGCGGCTTAGTAGCCCACCATCAAGAAGTGAGGCATGGTTTAAATAGTCTTCGAGCACCAAGTCAGAACGGCCTACCAATGCGCCTATAACACCCATATTCGCCATATAACCGGAGGAAAATAGGAGTGCTCTAGGTCTTCCCGTAAAATCGGCTAGTTGTTCTTCCAGCTCTTTATGCGCCTTAGAGTGGCCGCTAATAAGATGAGAAGCACCACTGCCAACACCATAGGTTTCGATTCCCTGTTTAAAGGCATTAGCAATCGTCTTGTTATCCGCTAATCCAAGATAATCATTGCTGCAAAAATTATGCACCGAGCGACCCTTTACACTGAGCTTTTCGGCACAGGCAGAATCCACCGTAACCCGTTTTCGATACAGATTATTTTGTTTACGCTTCTCAAGATTTTGCAGAAGCAGACTGTCCATCTTTTTTGAGGTCACA
>JAYQEC010000041.1:0-11074 GCA_038138645.1 Porticoccaceae bacterium
GAAGAAGCGCCAAAGCCAAAAGCAAAAGCTAAGGCAAAGGCAGCACCCAAGGCAAAGGCTAAAGCTAAGGCGGCACCAAAGGCAAAGGCTAAAGCCGCGCCTAAAGCAAAAGCTAAAGCAAAGGCAGCGCCAAAAGCTAAAGCAAAGGCAAAAGCCGCTCCTAAGAAAGATTAATCTTTGGTTAAGCGTTCTTTTGCTTAAAAAGCCTCCACTCACACTGGGGGCTTTTTTGTGGTTGACTCAAACAGCTTAGATTGCAACACTAATGAATTAACCACTGACCAATTTGCAGATGACTAGAATAATAGGAATAGATCCAGGATCACGGCGAACCGGCTATGGAATAATTGATATGGCAGGAGCCAATATAAATTATGTGACCAGTGGCATTATTCGTATGTCCAAGGGTACATTGCCCGAAAGATTGCAGATAATCTTTGATGGACTAAGTCAGCTTATTCAAGAATATAAGCCACAGGTTATGGGTATTGAGGAGGTTTTTCTCGCTCGCAATCCCAGTGCGGCGCTTAAATTGGGTCAAGCCAGAGGGGCGGCAATTTTGTCAGGTACAAATGCTCAACTGCCGGTTTCAGAATACTCGGCTCGAAGTATTAAATTAGCGGTTGTGGGAACCGGCGCAGCTGATAAAAAACAGGTACAGATGATGGTAACATCATTGCTTAAGTTGCCTGCTGAGCCCTCGGAGGACGCAGCAGATGCGCTGGCGGTAGCGATCTGTCATGGGCACAGTATGCGCACTCAAAATATCATGGCTGGAACTGGTGTGAAGGGCTACTCTCGCGGTAGGCTAAAATAAACTTACAAACCTTTTAAATGGTAGATAAACGACTATGATCGGAAGACTTAAGGGGCAGGTTCTTAGCAAGCAGGCACCAGATTTATTACTTGATGTACAAGGTGTGGGCTATGAATTACTGGTTCCATTAAATACTTTTTTTGATATACCAGATATTGGTCAAGTCGTTACCCTGCATACCCATTTTGTGGTGCGTGAAGATGCGCAACAGCTGTATGGTTTTGCTCAATTAGAAGAGAGAACCCTGTTTAGGCAACTGATTAAAGTTAATGGTGTGGGCCCCAAAATGGCCTTGGCCATATTATCGGGCATGTCAGTTACTGAATTTGCGCGCTGTGTACAAAAAGATGAAGTAGCCACGCTAGTGAAAATTCCAGGGGTAGGTAAAAAGACAGCTGAACGTTTGCTGATTGAAATGCGCGATAAAATCACCCAGATCGTCGGTGAGATCTCTGTTGATACCGCAGAACCTGTGGCTGAAGATATTAGTTTAGAGGCTGAAAGTGCGCTTACGGCCTTGGGTTATCGTCCTCAAGATGCGGCGAAAATGGTTAATCGAGTTGCCGGTGATCATATTACCAATGCCGAGCAACTAATCCGTGCTGCATTAAAATCTATGGTGTAATTAGGGTGCCTATTAGTCATTTCACTAGTGTAAATTTACCCTCAGACCTGTATCCTTGTACTAATACTTTAGGCAGTGACTAATGATTGAACCAGATCGACTTATTTCAGCTGTTCCAACCTCCACAGAGGAGCGTTTTGATCGTGCCCTGCGGCCCATCACGCTAGCTGATTATGTCGGTCAGCCGGTGGTTAAAGAGCAGTTGCAAATTTTTATTGAAGCGGCTCGTAAACGCAGTGAGCCACTAGATCACTGTCTAGTTTTTGGTCCACCAGGATTGGGAAAAACAACCTTGGCACATATTATTGCCAACGAGATGGAGGTCGATCTAAAGACTACCTCGGGACCAGTGTTGGAAAAGGCGGGTGATTTGGCTGCGCTGCTTACTAATCTTGAAGAAGGCGACGTATTATTTATTGATGAGATACATCGCTTAAGTCCGGTGGTTGAAGAAATACTCTATCCAGCACTTGAAGATTACCAACTGGATATTGTGATTGGTGAGGGTCCAGCTGCACGATCCATTAAGCTGGATTTGCCGCCATTTACCCTAGTTGGTGCAACCACTAGGGCAGGATTGCTCACTTCACCTCTTCGCGACAGATTTGGCATTGTTCAGCGTCTAGAGTTTTATTCAATCGATGATTTGGCAAAGATAGTCTCTCGTGCAGGCGATATTCTGAATGTGCCAATTGATGCCGCTGGGGCAAAAGAAATTGCTCGCCGCTCAAGGGGCACGCCAAGAATTGCCAATCGACTTCTCAGGCGAGTAAGAGACTATGCAGAGGTAAAAGGTGACGGCAAGGTAACAGCCGAAATTGCCGATTCAGCGCTCAATATGCTCAATGTGGATAAAAATGGTTTTGACCACTTAGATAGAAGACTGCTACTGACATTAATGGAAAAATTTGAAGGGGGTCCTGCAGGAGTAGACAGTCTCGCTGCAGCTATCAGCGAGGAGCGGGGCACTATCGAAGATGTGCTTGAACCTTATCTAATTCAACAGGGTTTTTTAATGAGAACCTCCAGAGGTCGTATTGCAACGCGTATGGCTTATGAGCATTTTGGTTTACCAAGCCCCAAACGCTTGCAAGAACAGCTTGATGGACTCAGTGAATAGCATGTCATCGGTTTTTAGTCATCAGGCCCGAGTCTATGTTGAAGATACAGATGCGGGCGGTATTGTGTTCTACGCCAATTATCTCAAATATATGGAAAGAGCACGCACAGAATTTTTAAGAAGTCTGGGTTATAACAAGCCTGCTTTATTTGATAGCCTACAATTTGTTGTTCGCAGCGTTGAATTGGTTTATCAAAAGCCCGCAGTACTCGATGATCTGCTCGATGTCTCTGCGAGCCTAAGTAAGCTTTCAAAGGCAAGCTTTGAAATGCAGCAAAATGTTTGCCGAGATGGGGATCTTTTGGTGGAAGGAAAGGTCAAAGTTGCCTGTATTAGCAGCGAAACTAAACGCCCATTGGCAATGCCAAAAGACATATATGCCACATTAAGTAACTATCTCAATTAAGGTTGGAGCCAACATTGTGAGTGAAGAAAATCTTTCAATATTATCGCTAATTCTCAATGCCAGTGTGCTAGTTCAGCTGGTGATGGCAGTGCTATTTTTCGCCTCGGTTATTTCATGGGTTATGATTATTCAGCGCGGCATTTATTTACGAAATGCTGAGAATAATTTTAAGCATTTTGAAGACAGCTTCTGGTCAGGGGTTGACCTCAACAATCTATATCATGAGTTATCGCAAGAGGCTCAAGAAAATGGCGGAAATCATGGTATAGAGAATGTATTCCGTGCTGGATTTAGGGAATTTAACCGATTGACTGATGGTCAGGGTGCAGATCCAGACGCGGTTATGGAAGGTACAGACCGTGCCATGCGTGTGGCCCTATCAAGGGAGGAAGAAGCGCTAAGTACTAATTTACCATTTCTAGCCAGCGTAGCCTCCGTCAGTCCTTATATAGGCTTATTTGGTACCGTATGGGGAATTATGAATTCGTTTAGAGGCTTGGCAATGGTTCAGCAGGCAACACTGGCTACTGTGGCGCCCGGAATATCAGAAGCGCTGATAGCAACGGCTATGGGTTTGTTTGCCGCTATTCCAGCGGTACTAGCCTTTAACCGATATGCAGCCAAGGTTGAAACCATTAATGCAAGCTATGAAACATTCGCCGAAGAATTTTCAAGTATTTTGCATCGCCAGGTTCATTCTAAATAAGGCAAATTGAGAGAGTCGCTAGAGTGAAAAGCAAACGCACAAAACGCAAGTTAGTCGCTGAAATCAATGTGGTTCCCTATATTGATGTCACTCTCGTTTTGTTGGTGGTTTTTATGATTACTGCGCCGCTGTTGATGCAGGGCGTAAAAGTTGAATTGCCAGTGGCCAATTCAGCGCCCCTAGAAAAGCAAAAGCAGGATCCATTAATTATTTCGATCAAGTCTGATGGCACCTACTGGATTGATGAAAATGGCACCAATATTGCCAATAGCTTATCGTTTATAAAAGACAGAGTAGCAAAAGTGTTACGCCAAAAACCCAATACACCCGTCTTAGTTTGGGGTGATACGGCGGTTGATTATGGCTCAGTAGTCGATTTAATGAGTCAACTTCAAATAGCCGGAGCACCTTCGGTTGGATTAGTTACAGAGCCAACCAAATCACAATGATTGGCTGGCGCTCAGGTTACATAACAGCCGTTTTATCCAGTATAGGGCTGCATGTATTGGTGGTGGCGGCATTTTTAATTGATTGGCCATCAGAAAATAAAGATATTGTGGTTCAGCCGCAGTTTATTCAGGCTGAATTGATACAGTTAAAGCCCAAGGAAAAGCCAAAGAAAAAGGCGAGCAATTCCAAGGCAAAAGATTTAGCTGCTAAGCGTCGCGAAGCTGAGAGGCAAAGAGCCGAGCAGCAACGTCGCGAAAAGCAACGCATTGCTGCGCGAGAAGCCGAACGGCTTGAAAAACTTCGCCAGCAAGAACAAGCGCGTCAAAAGCGTGAGCAAAAGCAGCGCGAATTAGCCCAAGAGCGTGCGCGAAAGCAGGCGGCATTAGATGAAAAGTTACGTCAAGAGCAAGCGGCTGAGCTTGCTCAGCAAGACAAACAGTCTGCCAATAGTTATTTGCAACTGATTCAAGGTCGTTTAAGTCAAAACTGGAGTCGACCCCCAAGCGCTAGGCTCGGTATGCAAACTTTAATTGAACTTAGATTGGTACCTACGGGTCGAATAGTAGGTGTAAAGATATTGCAATCCAGCGGTGATATAGCGTTTGACCGCTCAGTGGAGCAGGCAGCTTTTAAAGCAGCGCCTTTTTCTGAGTTGCAATCGATGGAACCAAGACTTTTTGAGCAGTATTTTAGAGTAGTAAAGGTGTTATTTAATCCGGAAGATTTAAGGCTTTAATTGGCCATAATGGAGAGAAGCGATAGTGAGATATTTTAGGCAGTGTTTTATTCTAATGTTAGCGATATTTTTTGCTAGCAGTGCCTCTGCTGAGTTGGTTATTAAGGTGACTGAGGGCAACGATCAGCCAACTGTGATTGCACTATCTCCTTTTAATCTTAATGGTATAAAGATTAATGAAAATATTACCGATATTGTAGCGGCTGATTTGCGCCGCAGTGGTCTTTTTAGATTAATCCCGCAGCGAGATATGTTGGCATTTCCCTCTCAGCCTTCAGATGTCTACTTTAGAGATTGGCGCTTACTGGGTGCGGAATACCTTGTGGTTGGATCTATGACGGTTCTACCCGATCGTCGTTACGAACTAGAATTTAGTCTGCTAAGCATCAATTCGCAGCGAATACAATTTACCCACAAGGTGCGATCACCTGCATCTGAGATGCGCGACCTCGCTCATGCTGTAAGTGATAAAATATATCAAGCAATTACGGGTATAAGAGGGGCTTTTGGTACACGTCTAGCCTATGTTTCGGTTATTCGAGAAGGTGATGATTTCACTTACAGGCTTCAGGTTGCTGATGCTGATGGTGCTAGAGAAAGTCTTATGCTTGAGTCTAAACAGCCTATTATGTCGCCTACTTGGGCGCCAAATGGAGAAGAGCTAGCCTATGTGTCGTTTGAAACAGGCAGACCAGCAATTTTTAGGCAAAATTTAGTCACCGCAGAGCGCCAGCAGCTCACTAGCTTTAAGGGGCTTAATGGTGCTCCATCATGGTCGCCCGATGGAACTAAATTGGCCATAGTGCTGTCCAAAGATGGTAATCCAGAGATTTATAGTCTTGATTTAAAAACAGAAAAATTGACCCGTTTAACACGACATTTTGCGATTGATACCGAGCCGACCTGGATGCCCGATGGAAAACATATTTTATTTACCTCTGATCGGGGTGGTTCGCCACAGATATACCAGCTGAAATTATCTGACAAGTCGGTAAAAAGAGTGACATACAAAGGCAATTACAATGCGCGACCCAATATTGCCCCAGATGGTCGCACTTTAGCTTTGGTGCATCGCTCATCTGATCAGTTCCATATTGCCGCACTGGATCTTAAAACGGGGCGATTAATTGAATTAACTGAAACCACATTAGATGAGTCTCCCTCTGTTGCACCTAATGGGGCTATGCTAATGTACGCAACAAAGTATGATAACAAGGGAATACTTGCTGCTGTTTCAGTCGATGCTGGTGTAAAATATAACCTCCCAGCCAAACGAGGTGATGTAAGGGAGCCGGCTTGGTCCCCTTACTTGCGATAAAACAATTTTTTTAACCTATAGCGTTACTCAAAGGAGCTAACAATCATGAAAACCCGCATAAACCTATATGCATCTTTGCTTTCACTGGCCATTCTAACTGGCTGTAGTTCATCACCTGTTTACGATAACGATACCACTGAGATTGATAACGCGGCAGTTAAAACTGCTCAGGTTGGATCAGCGGATGTTGAAATTGTTCCAGTGATCAGTGATCTGGCTACTATCTTTTATTTCGATTTTGATAAGGCTGTTTTGAATGCTGAATCACGTGCAGCACTGCTTGAGCATGCAGCAATTCTTAAGGGAAATTCCCGCGCAGTAAGACTGGAAGGTCATGCTGATGAGCGTGGCACGCGTGAGTACAATATTGCTTTAGGTGAGCGACGTGCAGCTGCTGCTAAAGAGTTTTTAGTGCTACAGGGTGTTGCCGGCGACAGAATCGAAGTCATTAGCTTCGGTGAAGAGCGAGCAGCTGCCTTTGGTAGTGATGACGAAGCATGGCGACTCAATCGTCGCGTTGAGCTTAAGTAGTTTCTGCAAAATGCTATACAATAGGTGGCGGAGACTATCCGCTACCTACTTTAGCCTGAGTGTAAAAAACTTATGAAGCAAATTATAGTGACTTTGACCGTTGCACTGATATCGTCGAGCTTGATGGCGCAACCGCTTTCACCTGTGGTTGATCTTAATGGCTCATCAAATCTCAACGATCGGCCAAAACCCAGTGCGGAAAGTCTACAGCGCGCGGAACAGTTCTATCAGATTCAGGTTTTACAGGACGAGGTCAGAACCCTGCGTGGCACAGTTGAGGAGCTTAGTTACCAGCTTCAGCAAATTAAACAGCTACAAATGGACGATTATTTAGATCTAGATCGTCGGTTAATTGCTATAAGTCAGTCTACTCCCACCCCGAGTTCGACCACTCAGCAAAATTTACAGCCAGTTGATAGCCAACAGTTATCACAAACACCCCAGAATGCTCAGACACCTATTGAAGAAGAGCCCGTTGTTTTGGCAACTGCAGAAAATATGGAAGCGGATTATTTAGCCGCCAGTCTGCTTTTAAAAGAAAGAGATTTCGAGGGTGCCATTGAGGCCTTTAAGGGTCATATTCAGCAATTTCCTGAAAGCCCTTTCTCAGCCAATGCGTATTATTGGTTGGGTGAGGTATATGAGTTTCAGGGTAGCTTAGATTTAGCACTTGATTCGTTTCATGCCGTAGTTGATAACTATGCTAGTCACAATAAGGCTATGGATGCACGTTACAAGCTTGGTAAGCTTTATCATAAACAAGGCGACAAGGACAAAGCTCTTGTATTTCTTCAGCAGGCGGCAAGTACGGATGGTGGTGCCGGCGCTAAAGCTAAGGCTTACATAAAGGCTAAGGGTCTTTAAAGACCTCTGCTGCTTTATAAGTGTACTCCCATGAATAATGATTCTCTGCGTATCACCGAAATTTTTCATTCTCTGCAAGGTGAAACATCCACAACCGGATTGCCTACGGTATTTGTTCGCCTTACCGGTTGCCCATTGCGCTGCGTATACTGTGATACAGCTTATGCCTTTGAGGGTGGCCATAAAATGTCTTTTGATGATATTTTTGCTTCGGTTAGCCAGCATCAAACCAATTTTGTAACAGTAACAGGGGGTGAGCCATTAGCTCAGCCTCAATGTATTCCACTGTTAAAGCAGTTATGCGACCAAGGCTATCGTGTTTCACTAGAAACTAGTGGTGCACTGCCTATCGAAGAAGTTGATCCTCGGGTGGTAAAAATTGTTGATTTTAAAACCCCAGCATCAGGTGAGATGAGTCGTAATCTCTATGAAAATGTTAATTATCTTCAGTCACAGGACGAGGTGAAATTTGTTATCTGTGATCGTCAAGATTACGACTGGTGTTGCATGCAGATTGATCACTTAAAACTGCGTGAAACAGGGGCTGAAATTCTATTTTCCCCGAGTCAGGGGCAGTTAACACCCAAAGAGTTAGCGGGTTGGATACTGGAGGACAGGTTAAATGTTCGAATGCAGTTGCAAACCCATAAAATTATTTGGGGCGATGAGCCGGGGCGTTAAGGATGACAAAAAAAGCAGTTATTCTAGTTTCAGGCGGTCTTGATTCTTCTACGGTATTGGCTATCGCGAAGCAACAGGGCTTTGATTGCTACACGCTAAGCTTTGATTATGGGCAGCGACATAGATCGGAACTGTTCGCTGCAGCCAAAGTCTCAGATGCTATGCAGGTTAAGGAACACAAGGTCGTTAGTTTAGATCTGGCGACCATTGGTGGTTCGGCGCTAACCGACACCAATATTGAAGTGCCGGAATACGAAACGACAGGCATTCCGGTAACCTATGTGCCAGCAAGGAATACGGTTTTTCTTTCCATTGCATTGGGTTGGGCAGAAGTGCTGGGTGCCAACGATATTTTTGTGGGTGTTAATGCGGTTGATTACTCAGGTTATCCAGATTGTCGCCCAGATTACATTAACGCCTTTGAACAGATGGCAAACCTGGCTACTAAAGCTGGAGTGGAAGGTAATAAACTGACTGTTCATGCTCCACTAATCAATATGACTAAGGGGCAAATTATTCAGGCAGGGATCAAAAATGGCGTTGATTACAGTGCTACTGTTTCCTGCTATCAGGCTGATGAAGAGGGTGCTGCCTGTGGCGTTTGTGACAGCTGTAGACTCAGAAAACAGGGATTTATCGACGCAGGCGTAAAAGATCCTACAAGATATAAAAATAGTGCTTGAATTTATCCTGCTGGTGAGTATTATACGCACCTCTTTTGAGGGCCGTTAGCTCAGTTGGTAGAGCAGTTGGCTTTTAACCAATTGGTCCCGCGTTCGAGTCGCGGACGGCCCACCATTTTCCTCAAGAGCTTCCAGTTTAATAAATTTCTAATATAAATATCCCCGCTAAATTTTTTTGCACCATTTTTTGCGCAAGTCTCAGATAACTTTCATTTTTTATTGAATTTAACCCATTGCCTTTATAGCTTTGATTGCTTTGCAGTAGTCGTTGAGTTGTTGGATAATGGCCTGATAGATTAAAAATAGACCGGTTCAAACTGTTCTAGGTCATTGCGCAGAGCATAAATATTATGAGTAAAGTTGATAATCATACCTACAGACTGATTATTCATTGTCCCGATAAGGTGGGCATAGTGGCGGCTGTAAGCCAGTTTATTGCCGATCATAATGGTTGGTTATTGGAGTCCAATTATCATGCTGACCCTGATAGTGATTGGTTCTTTATGCGCAATGAGCTAAAGGCAAGTTCATTATCGATTAGCTTGGATGAATTCAGAGAAAAGTTTGCTGAACTTGCGGCGAGCTTTGATATGCGTTGGGCGATATATGATTCTAAACAGCCGCAAAAGGTAGTGCTTTTAGCTAGCCATGCCTCACACTGTTTGGCTGACTTACTTCATCGTTGGCATAGCGGTGAGCTCGATTGTGAAATTAGCTGTGTGATTTCAAACCATGAAAATTTGCGATCAATGGTTGAGTGGCACAATATTCCGTTTAAATATGTTCCTGTTGATCGTAATGATAAGGCGCCAGCCTTTGCCGAGATGGAATCCATTATTGATTCATATAATGCCGATACCGTAGTGTTGGCGCGTTATATGCAAATTATTCCCCCACATATGTGTGCCAAATACAAAGGGCGTATGATTAATATCCATCATAGTTTCTTGCCCTCATTTATTGGCGCCAATCCTTATGCGAAAGCATACGAGCGCGGTGTTAAGTTAGTGGGTGCAACCAGTCATTATGTGACCGAAGATCTAGATGAAGGGCCAATTATAGATCAAGATGTGGTACGTGTAGGACATAGTCATAGTGAAGATGACTTGGTTCGATTAGGGCGAGATGTTGAAACCTTAGTTTTGGCTAGAGCCTTACGCAACCACCTTGAAAACCGTGTGATTGTTCACGGCCACAAAACCGTGGTATTTGAACAATAATTAATAAGCAGGCTGTATGGTTACAGCCTGCGTTGTTTATTTGCCTAATATTCTGAGTTAACCACCACTACATCAACATCGACTGCGGATATCACGCGTTCTGCAGTATTGCCGCGTCGTGTTTTAGTTAAGCCAGTTTGACCCAGAGTTCCAATAACCACTACATCAGCGTCAATCTTTTTGGCTACCTTAGAGATTACCTCATCAGTATAGCCTTTCAATACATGAGTGTTTTTTGAATCAAGGCCAGTCTGCTTTGCTAGGCGACCGCGATCGGGATATAGCAGGGAATCAATATAGGCATTCACCACATGAAAGTCAGCATCATAGCTTTCAGCCAGATTCATGCCTCGCTCCAAAATATTCTTGTTTAAGACTTCTTGGTTAATTCTTGAGGCTTGAAAGTTAACCGCAGCTAGGACGACTTTACGCTGAGGTTTTGCATCATCTCGCACCAATACAACCGGGCAGTTAGCTTCTTTAAGTAGTTCCCACTTAGATTCGGCGAAGATAAATCGGCTGCTTTTAACGGGTTTACCCGCACGAATCATAATTCTAGTCGCGCCAAAGTGTTTAGCGGAGGCCATAATTGAACCCTGCCAATCATTAGACCATGAGACTTCAATTCTATATTTGAGTCCAGCTTCTCTTAGCGGCTTATGAATTTGCTGCTCAAACCAATCGGTATCTCTATAGATACTTGGGTTTCTGGCATCTAAGTTAACCGTATTGCTATCCACTGCAACAAAAACACAGATTTCTGGGCGAGGGGTCATAAGTTGCGATGTGATTAGAGCGCGATCCAGTGCAACCTGTTTATCCAGTGTTGGGTTTACAACAACAAATACTTTTTCTTGTGATGACATTTTTAAGCCTCGCTTAATGAGTAGGTTAAAGCGCTGTAATGGCTATGCATA
>JAYQEC010000042.1:0-10666 GCA_038138645.1 Porticoccaceae bacterium
ACTTCAATTTGTGGCATACCGCGCGGCGCTGGCGGAATATCAGCCAAATCAAATCGACCCAGTGATTTATTTTGTGCAGCCTGTTTGCGCTCACCCTGAACTACGTGAATAGTTACAGCAGTTTGGTTGTCATCAGCAGTTGAGAATACCTGCGATTTTTTAGTTGGAATCGTGGTATTTTTCTCAATAACTGGCGTAGCAACAGCACCCATGGTCTCGATACCTAGGCTTAGTGGCGTTACATCTAGCAACAGTACATCAGTCACATCACCTGCAAGTACAGCACCTTGAAGAGAAGCGCCCACAGCCACTGCTTCATCAGGGTTTACATCTTTGCGCGGCTCTTTACCGAAGAACTCTGTTACCTTGTCTTGTACTAAAGGCATACGAGTTTGACCGCCCACAAGAATCACCTCGTCGATTTCTGATGCTGACTTACCCGCATCTTTTAGAGCAACTTTTAGCGGACTCAATGAACGCTCAACCAAGTCTTCAACCAAAGATTCTAGCTTCGCTCGGGTTAGCTTAACCACAAGGTGCTTTGGACCTGAGGCATCAGCTGTAATATAGGGCAAGTTAACTTCTGTCTGCGAGCTTGATGAAAGCTCAATTTTCGCCTTCTCAGCTGCTTCTTTCAGTCTTTGCATAGCTAGTGGGTCACCCGCTAGATCAATGCCACTATCAGCTTTAAATTCGGCTGATAAATATTCAATTAAACGTAAATCGAAGTCTTCACCACCCAGGAATGTATCCCCATTAGTAGCCAATACTTCAAATTGCTTCTCACCGTCAACATCAGCGATTTCAATAATTGAGATATCAAAGGTACCACCGCCTAAATCGTATACCGCAATAACGCTATCGCCTTCGCTTTTATCAATACCATAGGCCAAGGCTGCTGCAGTGGGCTCATTGATAATACGCTTAACATCAAGCCCCGCAATACGACCCGCATCTTTGGTTGCTTGACGCTGAGAATCATTAAAGTAGGCAGGCACGGTAATAACTGCTTCAGAAACCGTCTCACCTAAGTAGTCTTCAGCTGTTTTCTTCATTTTCTTAAGAACTTCTGCAGAAACCTGAGGAGCAGCTTTGCTTTCACCTTTAACTTCGACCCATGCATCACCATTGTCGGCTTTAACGATTTTATAGGGCACCATATCGATATCTTTTTGTACCACTTTGTCATCATAACGACGACCAATTAGACGCTTTACCGCATAAATCGTGTTTTCTGGGTTTGTGACTGCCTGACGCTTGGCCGACTGTCCTGCTAAAATTTCACCATCATCTGCATAGGCAATAACAGAGGGTGTAGTTCGAGCACCTTCAGCGTTTTCAATAACTTTAGGCGCATCGCCTTCCAGTACTGCAACACATGAGTTGGTAGTTCCCAAATCAATTCCGATAATCTTTCCCATTACTTCTTCTCCATCAATGTTTCTTAACATCTGTTAATAGGGTTTATTAACAGGGGTTTAAATTTTTAATCTCTTACTCTTAATGTGGGTGCTGTTTTATATAATTCAAGGGTAAGAAAAATAAGTTTTTAATTAGGCTGAGGTCGACACCACAACCATAGCCGGTCTTATTAGGCGGCTATTAAGGGTGTAGCCCTTCTGAAATACATTAATCACAGTATTTGGTTCAACTTCGCCATTTGGCACCATACTCACCGCTTGATGCAGATCGGCATCAAAGGGCTGACCTTCAGGATCAACGGGCTCCACATTATGCTTTGCGAGCACGTCAATAAAGGTTTTGAGAGTAAGCTCTAAGCCTTCGGCAACTGCTTTTTGCGAATCATCTTCTGCGTCTATGGCATCAATGGCACGCTCTAAGTTATCCACTACTGAGAGTAGCTCTGTTGCAAATTTTTCAAGAGCAAATTTATGTGCACTCTCAACATCACGCTGCGCCCTTCGACGAACATTCTGCATCTCAGCCTGCTCTCGCAGAAGTTGCTCACCTAATGTGTTCAGCTTTTGCTGTAGCTCCTCAACCTGATTAACCGTCTGGTTCTCTTGCTCTTCTGTTGACTCGGACGGGTCGATTTCAGCTTCAGATTGCAGTTTCTCTTCAGCATTGACCTCAGGCTGCTCTGATTTAGCCGAAGTATCTTCGTGGTTAGTATCTTGAGACACGCCAACTCCTTATAATTCACTTAGATTGTTGATTAAAAATGTTCTTACGCTGATACTACAGATGGGGGCAACTTATGGAGTTTCAAGTATAAATTTTATGATTTGTACCTTAAAAAAATTTTATGATCATATTTTGGTGACTTTTTACCTTGCTACTGTCAATTACAATCAATAATTACACCCTAGTTGATACGCTAGAAATTGAATTTTCTCAGGGTACGACGGCTATCACCGGTGAAACTGGTGCTGGTAAGTCGCTAATTCTTGATGCACTTAGTATGGCGCTGGGCGATCGCGCAGATACCGGCACTATCCGTCAAGGCAAGGATCGCGCGCAAATATCTGCCAGCTTTGATATTTCCTCTATTAGCGCAGCAAAGCAATGGTTAGAGGCACATGACTATGCCGATGATGACGAATGCATCTTACGTCGCACCTATAATACAGAAGGACGTTCACGCGGCTATATTAATGGTCAACCCTGCACCATGCAGCAGCTTCAACAGTTGGGTGATTTATTGGTGGACCTGCACAGTCAACATGAGCATCAATCGCTTCTTCGCCGCAATACCCATCGCAATCTATTGGATGAATTCACAGGCTGTTATTCTCTGGCTCAACAGGTAGAACAGTGCTTTCAACAATGGCACACAGCATCCAAGCAGTTAAATAGCTTAGCCGAGCGCTCAGGTGAACTTTTAGCGCGCAAGGAATTGCTAGAATTTCAAGCAAATGAACTTCAGGCACTTAATTTACAACCAGACTACTTAAAAGATCTGGAAGCTGAGCAACAAAGTTTGGCTAATGCGGAACAAATTATTTATGACAGTCAGCAATTATTGGCCATATGCGATCAGCAAGAAGACTTTAATCTTCGCGCAGGATTCAGCCAATCTCTTTCAATATTATCTCAATTAAAACATAAGCCAGCAGCACTTGAGGAAGCTGAACAGTTATTACAGGCAGGTTTAATTCAGGTAGACGAGGCGGTCCACAGTATTGAGCAGCATATTGATCTGTTTGAAGCAAACCCAGAGCGCCTTAAACAAATTGAAGATGAATTAGGCGTCATCTTTCAACTGGCTCGCAAACATAGAGTGGAATCCCATCAGTTGGCTGAAAAATTAATTGATATTGAAACGGAACTCAAAGCACTCACTGCAGGTGATCAGAGCCTAGATGCGCTACAACAACAGTTAGAAAAGCTGGCTACAGAATACAAAGCATTGGCCAAAGACTTAAGTCAAGCCAGAGCTGAGGGCGCTATTCAGATGTCTGCGCAAATCAATCAACAGTTGCAACAGCTTTCTATGGAGGGCGCTGAACTTCTGGTCCAACTATCGCCATTAAACGAAGATAATTTTAAATCCTATGGATTAGAAGATATTGAGCTAGTCATTGCGACCAATCCCGGACAGCCTCATAAATCACTGGCAAAAATTGCTTCTGGTGGTGAACTTTCACGAGTAAGTCTTGCCATCCAAGTGGTTGCTGCTGCCAATAGCAGCATCCCCACCTTGGTTTTTGATGAGGTGGATGTAGGTATTGGCGGTAGTACAGCAGACACCGTGGGCAAACTTTTAAAACAGCTTGGCAAGCAGGGACAGGTGATCAGCGTAACCCATCAGCCACAGGTAGCTGCCCACGCTCATCAGCATTATTTGGTGAGCAAAATCACAGCTAATACCCGTGCAGAATCTAGCATCATTCCTTTAAATAAATCTGAGCGCATTGAAGAACTTGCTCGAATGCTAGGTGGTGCGAAGGTGACTGATCAAACGCGCTCGCATGCTAATGAGCTTTTTGATCTAGCTTCGGCCTAGAAACTTTTGGCCAGACAATAAAAAACCCCTAGCAACTGAGCCGCTAGGGGTTTTTATTAACAACTTAAAAACTAGTCTTCAGTTGTCTCAGCAGGCTCTTCTGCCGCACCGCCTTCTTCAAGCTGAGCTTCTTTGATAGATAGCTTCACTCGACCGCGGTTATCAATTTCAAGCACCTTAACGCGAACATCTTGACCTTCGCTTAAGTAGTCCGTCACTTTCTCAACGCGCTTATCAGCGATTTGTGAGATATGTACTAGACCGTCAGTACCCGGCATAAAGTTAACAAAGGCACCAAAATCAACAATGCGAACTACTTTACCGTCGTAGATAGTGCCTGGCTCTGGATCAGCAACAATAGCAGTTACAGCATCCATTGCCGCTTTAAGCGAGGCGGAGTCTTCTGAGTAAATTTTAACCTCACCATCATCAGTAATATCGATAGTTGAGTTGTGATCTTCACAAAGACCGCGGATAGTTGCACCACCTTTACCAATAACATCACGAATTTTGTCTGAATCAATTTGCATAGTTCCCATCTTGGGTGCAGATTCGGCCACTTCGTCACGGCTCTTGGCAATAACCTTGTTCATTTCGCCAAGAATATGGACTCGCGCATGAAGTGCTTGCTCTAAGGCGATCTCCATAATCTCTTCAGTGATACCTTCAATTTTGATATCCATCTGCAATGCAGTGATACCGTCAGTAGTACCAGCCACTTTAAAGTCCATATCACCCAAGTGATCTTCATCACCTAGAATATCGGTTAATACCGCATAACCTGTATCTTCTTTAACCAGACCCATAGCAATACCAGCCACGGGTGCTTTTAGTGGAACACCAGCATCCATCAATGCCAAACTTGAACCACAAACAGAGGCCATTGAGCTTGAACCGTTAGATTCAGTGATTTCAGATACAACACGCATCGCATATGGGAATTCTTCTTCATTTGGAAGAACAGCTGCGATACCGCGACGTGCTAGGCGACCATGACCAATCTCACGACGACTGGTAAATCCGGCACGACCACATTCACCTACTGAGTAAGGAGGGAAATTGTAATGCAACATAAATGGATCATCGCGACGACCTTCTAAAGCATCAATCATCTGCGCATCTCTAGTTGAACCCAAAGTTGCAGCTACCAATGCCTGAGTTTCACCACGGGTAAATAGCGCAGAACCATGTACGCGATCCAATACGTCAACTTCAACATGAATAGCACGAACAGTTGTTGTGTCACGACCGTCAATTCGCGGCTCACCTCGAATAATACGTCCACGAACAATATCTTTTTCAAGCTGCTTAAACGCATCTTTTAATTCGTCTTCTGCAAATTGGTCATCAGCTGTTAACTGAGCAACTGCAGAATCTTTCAATTCGGCAATTTTAGTTGAGCGCTCTTGCTTGTTAACAATTTGATAGGCTGCATCTAAATCACTAGCAACAGCTCCTGAAAGCGCATTCACTAGCTCGACATTTTTTTCCTCAGCCTGCCAATCCCAACGTGGCTTGCCGGCTTCGGCAGCTAATTCTTCAATCACACTAATAACGCTTTGCATTTCTTGGTGAGCGTATAGAACCGCACCCAACATAATATCTTCAGAAAGCTCTTTCGCTTCTGATTCAACCATTAATACTGCGTCCTTAGTACCAGCAACCACCATGTCTAGGGCTGAAGTTTCAAGATCGCTGTATGTTGGATTTAGAAGATAACCTTCTTCATCTGTGTACCCTACTCGCGCACAACCCACAGGGCCATTGAATGGGATACCAGAAATTGAAAGTGCCGCTGAGGTCCCGATCATTGCAGCTATATCTGGATCAATATCTTTTTCAGCAGAAATTACCGTACAAATAACCTGAACTTCATTTTTGAATCCATTAGGGAATAGCGGACGGATAGGGCGATCAATTAAGCGTGAAGTCAGTGTTTCTTTTTCACTAGGACGCGCTTCGCGCTTGAAGAAACCACCAGGAATCTTACCTGCCGCATAAGCTTTTTCTTGGTAGTGAACGCCAAGCGGGAAGAAATCGACATCTGGTTTAGCGGTTTTTGCACCAACCACAGTACAAAGTACGGTAGTTTGATCGATTGAACATAAAACAGCACCTGTTGCCTGTCTAGCAACCCGACCTGTTTCAAGTGTTACGGTATGTTTACCGTACTGAAATGTTTTAATTACAGGGTTCATAGTTTTACCTTTAATTTAAGTTTTACCTGAATCACTGTCATTTTTGTTGCTGCTCGGGTTACTTATAACCACAGGTGAGGATGGTTATAAGTAACTCGATCAGCTGTTATCTGACAATTTTAAGGTAGTTTTAATGGTTTAATAAAAATACGGCCCAGTAGGTTAATACTGAGCCGTAATCTTTTGTTACCTACGTAAGCCAAGCTTTTTAATCAAAGCGCTATAACGCTCTGTATACTTGCCTTTTAGATAATCTAGCAGTTTACGACGCTGGTTTACCATTCGGATAAGACCACGACGTGAGTGGTTATCTTTTTGGTGATCGCCGAAATGTTGCTGCAATTTGTTGATATTTGACGTTAGCAATGCAACCTGAACTTCTGGGGAACCTGTGTCGTTATCGCCCTGTCCAAATTCTGCTACGATTTTTGCTTTCTCTTCTGCACTTAGTGCCATGATTATTACTCCAATATGCAATCATTAATTCAGGCTACCCGTGCATAATTACAGGCAGCCTACCTAGTTTCCGATATCAATTATCGGGGTATTGAGCATTTAAACTCGCTCAACTATGTACGAAGAATGCTTTATTTAAGTTTAAGCATCTTCAACAATTAGTCGCTTAGGGGCAATTTTACCATCTTTAGTAACAGTTCCTATACCCAGGAATGTGCCTCCTTCACGAAAGACGCGCACTATATCGCCTTCTTGCGCCTGTTGAAAGACTTTATTTGCGCTTATTTCTTGGCCTAGTTGAAAATAACCTGCCATGATTTGGTTAAATTCAATCATTGGACGATCACTTACAGCGGTATCTACCGGCATAAGTAGACTATCTAACTGATCAATTGCATCCTGTTCTTTAAGTGCTTCAAGCGCCTCAAGTGATACTGTTTGCTGCTCATCAAAGGGGCCGGCACGGTAGCGATGTAGCGCACTTACATGAGCTCCACAACCCAAAGCTTCACCTAAATCCTCCGCCAAGCTTCTTATATAAGTCCCTTTACTACAGTGAACTTGAACATCTACCTGTGGATTGGGACCTGGCCTAAAGTCAGTGATTTTATATTCAAAAATACTAATACGGCGCGCGGGACGCTCTACTTCAATCCCCTGCCGAGCTAATTTATACAGCGGCTGTCCATTATGCTTTAGGGCAGAATACATTGAGGGCACCTGATCTATCTCACCCACAAAATTTAATAGGGCATCTTCAACTTGCTGACGGGAAATGGTAGAGGCATCCCGTTGCTCAATAACAGCACCCTCACTATCGCCAGTTTCTGTTTTTATACCGAATGTGTAGGTACTGCGATAATATTTATCAGAATCCAGCAGGTACTGACTAAATTTGGTTGCTTCACCAAAACACAGAGGAAGTACTCCAGAAGCTAAGGGATCAAGCGCACCCGTGTGACCCGCCCTATTGGCATTAAACATCCACCTCACTTTTTGTAATACTTTATTAGATGTCAGTCCAGTAGGCTTGTTAAGCAGAAGGACTCCATGGACTGAACGTCCCGATTTGCGACGGCGACCCAATTAGGATTCCTCTTGATTACCACTATCAGAGGAGATAGCCAAATCAATCAATGCATCAAGGTGCTGACTTCTTTGACCTGTTTCATCATAGAAAAAATTCAGTTTTGGCGTTGCACGTAAGGCGATACTTGAGGACAGTAATTTGCGAAGAAAGCCAGATGCACCATTGAGTGCTGACAGCCCTTCTTTGATTTGCTCAGCACTGCGCTCACCCACAAAGGCAACATAGACCTTAGCTACCGAAAGATCTCGACTAACAGATACATCAGTCACACTCAGCATTCCCACTCGGGGATCACGGACATGCTCACGAATTAACGAGGCTATCTCTCTTTGGACAGCATCAGAAACACGCTCAGAACGAGTAAATTCTCTTGGCATTAGCTTTTACGCACCTTAAAGGGAGCGTTGCACCTGTGTGATCTCGTATACTTCTATTTTATCGCCGGGCTTAACATCGTTGTAATCTTTTACACCGACACCACATTCCATTCCGTTACGAACTTCTTGCGCATCGTCTTTAAAGCGGCGTAAGGACTCTAGCTCACCTTGGAAGATAACCACATCGTCGCGAAGGACACGAATAGGCTTGTTGCGGTAAACTACACCTTCAACCACCATACAGCCAGCAATAGCACCAAATTTTGGCGATCTGAAGACATCTCTTACTTCAGCAATACCAACAATTTCTTCTTGAGTCTCAGGAGCCAACATACCTGAAAGCGCCTGCTTAACTTCATCAAGCAAGTTATAGATAACACTGTAGTATCTAACTTCAATCTGTTCTTTTTCAGCCAACTGACGAGCGACACTGGCTGCACGAACGTTAAAGCCAAGAACAATTGCGCCTGTTGTTAACGCTAGGTTGATATCTGATTCAGTAATACCGCCCACTCCAGAGGCAACAATCTCTACAGCAACTTCATCAGTAGCAAAATCATTTAATGCGCTAGTTAGTGCTTCTAATGAGCCACGAACATCAGTTTTAATCACCAAGGGTAACTTACTGACTTCACCTGACTCCATATCGGTAAACATGTTTTCAAGCTTGGCAGCCTGTTGACGTGAAAATCTTTCCTTGCGAGCATGATCCTGACGCTGCTGAGCAATCTCTTTTGCTTTTCTTTCATCAGCAACCACAAAGAATTCATCACCTGCTTGAGGTGGCTCATCCAAGCCAAGGATTTCAACAGGAATTGATGGACCTGCTTCAGCGGTTGGCTTTCTTGCATCATCATTTAGTGCACGAATTTTACCAACACTTTCACCCGCCAGCATAAAGTCACCTTTACGCAATGTTCCCTGTTGAACCAGTGCCGTTGCAACTACGCCGCGACCCTTATCAACTCTAGATTCAACAACAACACCACGCGCAGGTACATCCACTGGAGCTTTAAGCTCAAGTAATTCCGCTTGAAGCAGAACCGCTTCAAGTAACTCTTCAATACCGTCGCCGCTATGCGCTGAAACTTTAATAAATTGCGTATCACCACCCCAGTCTTCTGGGATAACATCCTTGGCAGCAAGCTCAGTGATTACACGCTCTGGATCAGCACCTTCTTTATCCATCTTATTAATCGCAACCACCAAAGGAACGCCCGCTGCTTTAGCATGCTGGACCGCTTCTTCTGTTTGCGGCATTACACCATCATCAGCAGCTACGACCAAAATAACCACATCGGTACTTTGCGCACCTCTGGCTCGCATTGCTGTGAACGCTGCGTGACCTGGAGTATCTAAAAAAGTAATCATGCCCTTCGGCGTGTCTACATGATAGGCACCAATGTGCTGTGTAATACCACCCGCTTCACCTGAAGCAACTCGGGATTTTCTAATATAGTCCAGTAGTGAGGTTTTACCATGATCAACATGACCCATTACAGTAACAACCGGAGCTCTAGGATGCTGATCACTGTCTGTATTAAGATCGTCAAACTGTTGAGTTAGCTGATCTTCCAGAGTCTCATTAGCTGCCGCCGTCGGTGTATGGCCTAATTCCTCGACAACAAGAAAGGCAGTTTCCTGGTCAATCACTTGATTAATGGTCGCCATAACGCCCATCTTCATCAACTCTTTAACTACAGCCCCAGATTTTATAGCCATCAACTGAGCTAAATCAGCCACACTAATTTCATCAGGTATAGCTACTTCAATAACCTTTTTCTCAACAGGCTTCTGGAAGACATGCTTGTTATCAACTTTTAGCACAGAGGAAAGGCCAGATTTAAGACGCGGACCCGAGGATTTTTCTTCCATGCCATCATCTAATTCAACGCGAGGCTTTTTCTTAGAACCTTTTAGTGAGGGTTTTTTAGCCGCTTTTCTGGCAATTTTATCCTCATCGTCCTCTATAACTGGCTTGGTATGTCGTCGACCTTTTTCCGGCGCAGGCTGCTCTGCTACTGCCTCTTTAACTGGCTTAGCAGGTTTTTTAGTCGCCTCTTGCTCGGCAAGCAGGGCAGCTTCAGCCGCCTTTTTTGCTTCTTCTTCAAGGCGCGCTTTTTCAGCTTCTTCTGCTTTTTTAGCTTCTATTTCAGCAGTTCGTCTCTTTTCTATTGCTGATTGACGCTTTTCTTCAATATCGTCAATACCGGTGCCAAACTCAACCTTTGGAGCAATCTGTTCAGTGCGCGCCTCTTGCTCGGCTTCAACCTTAGCCTGAGTTTCAATCTCTTCCTCGCTGCGTTTGACGTAAGTACGTTTTTTTCGCACCTCAATGTTAACGGTTTTCTTATTACCTGATTTGAGCGTACTCATTGTTTTTCGGCGCAACACAATTTTCTTCGGCTCGCCCGACTTTTCACCGTGCAGACTTTTTAAATACCCAAGAAGAATTTGTTTCTCTTCATCCGATACAGTGGCATCGGCTGAGGTATGACTCAACCCAGCTTCTTTCATCTGCATTAGCAGACGATCCACAGAAGCCCCTACGGTTTTTGCTAATTCATTTACTGTCACT
>JAYQEC010000043.1:0-10616 GCA_038138645.1 Porticoccaceae bacterium
TTTCAGCCTGAGTAATAGGACGACCAATCACCAAATAATCACTGCCCTGCTCTATTGCCTGCGCTGGTGAAACAATACGTCGTTGGTCATCAGAGGCACTATCAGTTAAGCGAATACCCGGGGTTATAAGCTTAAAATCTTGACCCAGTTGCTGTTTAAGATGAGTAGCCTCCTGAGCGGAACAGACAACACCATCTAAGCCTGCATGCTTGGTAAGTGTTGCCAAAGCTAGCACCTGATCTTTGGCGACAGAGTTAACACCCACTTGCTGTAAATCACTATCATCCATACTGGTAAGCACAGTCACTGCAATTAACAACATATCACCGCCGTGATTTTCTACCGCCTCTCTGGCTGCAGTCATCATACGTGTACCGCCAGAGGCATGCACATTAGTCATCCATACACCTAAGTCAGCCGCAGCCGAAACAGCCTTGGCAACCGTGTTAGGAATATCATGAAATTTTAAATCAAGAAACACATCAAATCCGCGATCTGAAAGCGACTTTACCAACTGGGGGCCAGCAGCAACAAATAATTCTTTGCCTACTTTAAGACGGCACTGATTAGGATTAAGCTGGTCAGCAAGCGCAAGTGCTGAATTTGAATTATCGTAATCCAAGGCTACGATAATGCGCGGTTCAGATAATGTCATATGTTTTTAGTCTCTCTATTAGCTCGACTTAGTTTTCGTCGGTAGCTGCCCAACAGGAGACTGCTAACAGCAATACCTAACAGTGCACCCAATATCAAAAATGCGATTAACCAAAGACCCAAACTAATCTGAGGGCCGGTAAAGTAGATAAAGTCGACAGCTAATGGTTGGTTATTATGGAAAGCAAACAAGGCGCCTATAAAGGCAATAGCCATTATCAGTATGGTTTTTAGAAACAACTGTATTGCTCGCACCCAAGGCTCCGTTTGATTGAATAATTTAAGTTATTGTAACCTCTGACAGGAAGACAATAAAACCGTCGATTGACTTAAATTTAAAACCAATAAAAAATGCCGATGGTTAAACCAGCGGCATTTTTAGGCAATCTTAGCATTGAAGTACGAAGAGTTACTTCTTACTACCGCCAAAACGCTTATTAAATCGATCGATACGACCACCGGTATCAACAACTTTCTGCTTACCCGTATAGAAAGGGTGGCAAGAAGAACAAACATCAATATGGATGTTTTCTGAGCGCGTTGAACCTACTTTAATTACGTTGCCGCAACTACAGGTAGCTGTCATTTCGTTATAAGCTGGGTGTATATCAGTTTTCATCTCTTACTCCAATCTGCAAACCGCCACCCCAACCTGTTATGCTATAGCACATGAGTACTAAACACATAAACCTGCAAAGCACGGCAAGCTTTTTCAAATGAGCGCGGATTCTAGCAGATATTAGGCGTAACACAAAAGGAATTCTTTAAAGATATGCCACAAAATGGCCCCATAATACTTAGAGTTGCAGTTCCAACCCCTCTGCGCCGAACTTTTGACTATATTTTTCCAGAAAATTTAATCAAAGAGCTGGATGGAGATCTCCCATTGCCAGGATCTCGGGTAACGGTCGATTTTGGCCGACGAACTCTAGTCGCGCTTATTATCGAGGTCACTGACAACAGTGATATTGCCCTTGAAAAAATTAAGCCCATCAATAGTCTTTTAGATTTATCGCCGATTCTTTCTCATGACCTACTAAAACTGTTTATCTGGGCTGCAAATTATTATCAATATCCTATTGGCGAGGCTTTGTTCACTGCATTACCCGCCCTACTTCGAAAAGGTGAAGCTACTGAATTACCCGCCATAAAACATTGGACGGTTACTCAATTGGGATTATCCACAGAGACTGCATCACTGGATCGCGCGCCGCGTCAAAAGGCCCTCTTGCAATTTCTAAAGGATAAAACTGCTGCTGTACCTGAGAGCGATTTAAGCGGCTTGTTTTCAGCCGCAATTCGCAATCAGGTTGAAGCAAAGGGATTGATCGAATCTGTTTTAACCCAGCATAAGCCGCAGCCATCAAATAGCGAATTAATTCAGCAGGCTAGTCTAATACTTGATTCCCAACAACAGATTGCGATGGATGCGATCGAACTGCATGGTTTTAGCTGTAACCTATTAGAGGGTGTAACCGGCAGTGGCAAAACCGAAATTTATCTTCAGGCCATTGAAAAAACCCTGCGTTATAATCGGCAAGCTTTGGTACTTATTCCTGAAATCAGTCTTACTCCGCAAACTGAAAAACGTTTTACTGATCGTTTTAACACTCCTATTGTCACTCTTCATTCAGGTATGACAGACAGGCAACGTTTAGAAGCCTGGATTAAAGCCAAAACCGGTGAAGCAAAAATTATTTTAGGGACAAGATCTGCCATATTTACTAGCTTTGACGCACTTGGTCTTATTATTATGGATGAGGAGCATGATCCATCCTATAAGCAACAGGATGGCTTTAAATACTCCGCACGAGATTTAGCCGTTATTCGGGCACAACGAGAAAATATCCCGGTTATTCTTGGCTCAGCTACGCCATCACTGGAATCTTTAAATAACTGTATTGAAGGTCGCTATCAACATCTAACACTTACCCAGCGAGCCAATAATGCCACAGCGCCAAGCTGGCGAGTTATCGATCTAAAAACTGAAGCGACGACCTGCGGTATTGCGCAATCAACCCTCGATGCTATTAAACAAAGATTAGATGCTCAACAACAGGTATTAGTTTTCCTAAATCGTCGAGGCTATGCACCGGCCCTTGTCTGTCATCATTGTGGCTGGTCGGCTGACTGCCCAAAGTGTGACAGTAAACTAACCTTTCACCGCGCTCGGGGACGACTTATTTGTCACCATTGTGACTATCAGCAAAGAAAAAATCATCATTGTCCAAGCTGTAATAGTACCGAGCTTATGACTGCCGGTGAGGGTACAGAACAGAGTGAAGAATTTTTAGCGCGACAGTTCCCCGATCATAAAGTCATTCGAATTGACCGTGATAGCACCCGCAGAAAGGGAGCCATGCAAGAATTTTTTGCCACCGCTGACAGCGGCAAGCCATGCATTCTTGTAGGCACACAGATGTTAGCCAAGGGGCATCATTTTGAAAATGTCACCCTTGTGGTTATTTTAGATGCCGATAGCGGTCTTATGAGCGCGGATTTTCGTAGCCACGAACGCATTGGACAGCTTTTAGTTCAGGTAGCTGGTCGCAGTGGGCGCGGCAAACTCAAAGGTGAGGTTATTGTCCAAACCCATCAACCCGACCACCCCGTATTGGATCAATTATTTACTCAGGGTTATAGACCTCTAGCATTGCAACTACTGCAACAGCGCCAACAGGGTATGTTGCCACCTTATAGGCCGTTGGCGGTTATTCGCGCTGAATCCTCATATCCCAATCAAGCCATGGAGTTTCTCAACTTGGCACGAAAACTCTGTGACCATCAGCGAACAACAGAACCTAATATTCAATACCTAGGACCATTACCCGCTCTAATGGAAAAACGTGCAGGCCGCTTCCGCTTTATCTTACAGGTAACTGCCTCCCAGCGTGGACAGCTTCAGAGATGTTTAGGCGCTGTTGCCAACCAACTGGAGAATGAAAAACTCGCTCAAAAAGTTCGTTGGTCGATCGATGTAGACCCTCAAGAACTATGAACATAAAAAATTGTGACTTTGTTTTGCCTAACCTAGGGCTTTTCACCTACAATTCAGTACAAGCAAAATGATTAGGTCGTTATGGCTCAAAATTACTCTAAAAAATCTGCCTCTAAGCGCCATGATAAGCCACGTAAAAGCGCTTTTCCGGTCTTTGTATCAGGATTTATTCTGGGTATTGTTGCCTGCCAAGTACTGCCTTTCTTACTTAAAGATAGCAACCAAACTGTTAAACCTGATAATCAGGTTATTGATATTAAAAAGCCATCTCTCCCCGACTTTCAATTTCCAAATCTTCTCAAAGGTATTGAAGAATCAGATGCTCTATATTTGATTCAGGTTAGTTCATTTAAAAATGAAGCTGATGCTGAAAGCCTAAAGGTAAAGCTAATGCTGCTTAACTTTGAGGTATTTACTGAGGTTTATGAGAAATCTACTGATGATGTCTGGTATCGAGTCGTCGTGGGTCCCTTTGCTAGTAAAAGAGAAAGCAGTCAGGCTAGAAAGAAGTTAGCTGATAATAATTACGATTCTCTACTGTTAAAAATAGATAACAATTAATCTCTGTTTGCCCTATTTTTTAACTATCTACAATTACACCACTGCGCCTTAACTCGGCTATTTGATCTGCGTTCATACCCAAACTTTCAAGCACTTCATCCGTATGCGCACCTAATTCAGGGCCAGCCCATTCAGTCGCCCCTGGTGTGTTATCTAATCTGGGTAAAATCGCAGGAATTTTTAGGGGCTCACCATTAATCTCTACCTGCTCAAACAGACCTCGTTCATTAAAATGCGGATCATTAACCATATCCTGAGCATCATAAACTGGCCCACAGGGAACACGATACTGATCTAAAATTGAAAGCGCTTGGGCTAGACTATGCTGACTACACCATTCACTTAATACTTGGTCAATTTTTGCCTCACAAATCACTCTGTCGGCATTTGTCGCCAGCGAAGGGTCATTAGCCATATCATCGCGACCCACCGCCGTCATTAGTCGACTAAATATAGAATCACCATTACCGCCAATCACTAAGAACTTATTATCCTTACAGCGATAAGTATTGGTTGGCACAATCCCAGTGACTGTTGTACCGGAAGGCTGCCTAATAATATCTGCACCATGATACTCTGGGATCACAGCTTCCAATAAATTAAACATAGATTCATACAACGCGACATCAACCACCTGCCCATGACCATCTTTCTTATCTCTTGCATGCAAAGCCATCATAATGCCAATAACTGCATGCAGCCCAGAAATACTGTCGCCCAAGCTTAAATTAGGACGAACAGGCACCTCATTGGGAAAACCATTAAGAAATCTAAAACCACTGATTCCCTCACAAGCTGAAGCAAAACCGGGCTTATTAGCATAGGGTCCGGTTTGACCATAACCAGAAATGCGCGCATAGATTAATTTAGGGTTTTGTTTGCGAACTGTTTCAGGATCTAAGCCCCAACCTTCCATCACCCCCGGCCGGAAATTTTCAATCACAATATCTGCGCTTAATAAAAGCTCTTTAACTAACGCACGGCCCTCTTCGGTTTTCAAGTTCACAGAAATACATTTCTTATTTCTCGCTAAACTACGCCACCACAATGAGGTGCCATCTTTCACTTCGCGCCAATTGCGAATTGGATCACCCCCAGGAGGC
The DNA here is from genome assembly GCA_038138645.1 of Porticoccaceae bacterium. GTDB lineage: Bacteria > Pseudomonadota > Gammaproteobacteria > Pseudomonadales > Porticoccaceae > HTCC2207. Next base: position 5,317 of record JAYQEC010000043.1, read on the forward strand.
TCAACTTTTATTACCTCAGCGCCAAAATAACCCAACATACAGCCTGCAAATGGACCCGCAAGCAACTGCCCTAATTCGATAACTCTTAAACCCTGAAGTGGCTTTTCCATGACTTAATTAATCCAACCATAAACTGAAAATAATAGTCTATCATTCAATTCAAATAAGCGGGAAATACCTTTTCGACGATCAAGTAATGACCTAGGTAAACAAGGTATGCTAACTTAGTATGAGTCGAACAGTAATATCACTATAAAAATAACAATAACTAATGACGTTTAAATATGAAACAGACCAAACAATCCTTAAGAAAAATTGAACAGACGGTGCGAAAATTAACCCTTCAGCAGCTAATTATTTTGGTTTTTTTAGCCCTAATGGCTATAAGTTACTGGTGGATCAAAATAAATCAATCTACGGAAATTGGCTGGGATCATAGCCAAATACAGTTGCCCAATACGGAACTCTTACAACAACAAATAGATCAACAACTTAGTAACCAATCGCAGTTAGAAGATGCACCTGGGGTTGATTTAGATAACATTATTGATCCACAGGCAATGCAAACCAAATTATCAGGCTTAACTAAAAACATCACCACCGAAAGAGTGCCAAGCGCGCAAGAACTTGAGCATTTTTTCCAACAACACAAACAACAGTATCGCGAACAGTCTTATTTTGAACTTTCGCAAGTCATTTTTAGCCATGCTAAATATGGCGGTCAGGCTTTGGATACCGCAAGACAGGCGCTAGAGAATAAAGAGATAAATTTAGAAAAAAAGAGTGTGTCAATTAATCTTAATTCAATTGAAATTGATGAACGCTATGGCAGTGGTTTTAGTCAAAAGCTAATTGATTTATTTGTCGACCAAAGGGATAACTCAGATTGCTGGGCAGAACCCATAACATCAAAAGTTGGTGCGCATTTAATTTGTTTTAAACAGGTTGAGTTGGGAGCCATTCCACAGATCGCCACAATCAAAGCACTTCTGATCAATGATTGGCGCTACACAATGGCTCAACAGTAACCTAAAACCCTATGCCATAAGATCAGTAAAAAATGCTCTTAAACCATCAGCGCCCGATTGCTTCCAGATTTTAAGTGCCGCGGTACCAATAATAGCCATATCCGCATGACCGCGAAGAAAGTCCATATCCTGCCTATTACTTATACCAAAACCCACGCCAATCGGCACATCGGTATGCTTTCGACAGCGCTCAATTAGAGCAACTACATCATCGCCCATATTAGTTTTTGAACCGGTTACGCCCTTTCTGGCAACAGCGTAAACCATTCCGCGACTAGCAGCTCCTAACTGAGCCAAGCGTTTATCACTCGACGTAGGCGTCATCAAAATAATCGGTTCAATATCTGCTTCAGCGGCAAGCTTATGAAGATTACCCGCTTCTTCAATCGGTAAATCTGGAAGAATAAAGCCCACTCCACCGGCGGCTTTAAGACGTTGAATAAACACGTCCTCGCCCATCTTAAAGGCGGTATTGTAGTAACCCATCATTAACACTTTAAACGGAAAACGCGCACTCACTTCTGCCATTAGTTCAAAACATTGATCAACAGTAGTTCCCGATTTTAATGACTGCTCGTTGGCCTCAACAAATAATGGTCCATCCGCACTGGGTTCAGAGAAAGGAAACTGTAGCTCGACCACATCAACACCAGCCTCAGCCATAATTTCCAGCTCTTGCATATTTTCTTCAAAAGAGGGGTAGCCACAGACCACATGGGCCATCACTAAAAGGTCTTTATCCTTTTTTCGTTCAGCAATATATGATTGCAAACCCATTATTTCTTCTCCGCCCGATATTGATCAGCCTTACCGCCAATAAATGACTTCCACTTGGCATCATCTAGTGCATCAGCAATGGTGAAAATATCCTTATCACCTCGACCCGACATATTAACCAAAACAATTTCATCTTTTTTCATGGTTGCCGCTTCTTTAAGCGCCACAACAAAGCCATGAGTACTCTCAAGTGCAGGAATCAATCCCTCAGAACGCATGGTCAACTTTAGGGTTTCTTTTACTTCAGCATCCGTAGCAGCTTCAAAACGCACTCTACCCGTATCATGAAGATGGGAGAAAATTGGATTTACGCCAATATAATCTAAGCCAGCAGCAACCGAATGAGTTTCATTCATATTGCCTTCATCATTTTGCAAGAAATAGGTTTTATAACCCTGAGCAACACCCACTGAGGCATCATCATAAGCTAAACGCGCCGAGTGCATATAAGATCCAACACCTTCACCGCCGGCCTCACAGCCCACAAGCTCAATATTCGGCTCATCAATAAAGCCTTGGAATAAGCCCATTGCATTTGAACCGCCACCCACACAGGCGAATACTCTATCCGGCAATCTGCCTGCCTGTTTAAGAATCTGCTCTCTTGCTTCAAGTCCAATAATTGACTGGAACCAACTGACCATCTCAGGGAATGGGTGCGGTCCACAGGCAGTACCCAGAATATAATGCGTATCCGCCATATTGGTTACCCAATCGCGCATACATTCATTCACCGCATCCTTAAGTGTTTTTTGGCCATCCTGAACCGCAATAACCTCAGCACCCAGATTTTCCATCCAGAAAACATTGGGTCGCTGACGAGCCACATCAACAGCACCCATATAAATCTTACAATCAAAACCAAATTTTGCCGCCATAGTAGCAGTCGCAAAACCATGCTGACCCGCACCAGTTTCTGCAATAACTCTGGTTTTTCCCAATCTCTGGGTTAGCAAGCCCTGGCCCATCACATTATTAACCTTGTGCGAACCCGTATGATTTAGATCATCACGCTTTACATAGATCTGAGCGCCACCAAGCTCTCGGCTTAAATTGTCAAGATGCGTCAAAGGCGTAGGTCGACCCGAATAATTTTGCAAAAGCGACACATAGTCCTGCCAAAATTTTGGATCAGACTTACATTCTCGAAAGCATTCAAGAAGCTCTTCAATCGTTGCGTGTAAAATTTCAGGGAGAAATACACCGCCGTATTCTCCATAGTAGCCCTCTCGGCCATCGGAGAAATCAAAAATATCCATGGAAATCCTCAGTTGCGTATAAAAGACAGATGTCGTCTTATACATGGAAACTATTATGTACGGTTATTTTATCCAGTTCGATTCAGTGACACAACTTAACTAAGCCTTTCGAACCACAGACACCTCAAATAACAAAAAAATTTGTGTTATGACCATTTTATACACAATGGTCAAAATTTATTTTGACCCCCTAAAAACACTGGGTTGCGCTGTTTTATCCACATATTTTTCAACAGCTTACCAACCATATATTGGAATAATTAATCATAAAAACACAATATATAGTGTAATAGTGCTTGCAAGACACAAAATGTTGGATACACTCTACTAACTAATAACAAGACTATTTAAACAAACAGCTAACAAAGTATTCCGCAGTATCCACTTTCCAAGTGACCGCTAAAACTTTGCAGCAAAAATCGCAGAATACGCAAGACAAATAAAAAGGGTCCGTAATGAGCGCAACTAATTTAAAGACTGTTAAACCAAGCAAATCATTTGAAGATATTGAATTCCAAGAAGCCTCTCTAGATATCTGGGATAAAAAATACCGTCTAAAAGACAAACAGGACCAACCTGTTGATAAAGATATCCAGCAAACCTACGACCGAGTGGCCAAGGCATTATCCGACGTTGAACCCAAAGCCAAGCGTAAAAAATGGCATGATAAATTTGTTTGGGCACTTCAAAATGGTGCGATCCCAGCAGGACGAATTATCTCAAATGCCGGCGCTCAGGCATACAAACCTGCAACATCCACAATTAACTGTACCGTATCAGGTATTGTTCCCGACTCCATGTCAGGTATCTTGGAACGTAACTTAGAGGCTGGTCTTACTCTAAAAGCAGGCTGTGGTATTGGCTATGAATTTTCGACCCTACGCCCCAAAGGTGCCTATGTATCGGGTGCTGGCGCCTACACTTCAGGTCCGCTATCGTTTATGGATATCTACGATAAGATGTGTTTTACCGTATCCTCAGCTGGAGGACGTAGAGGTGCGCAGATGGCAACCTTTGATGTAAGCCATCCCGATGTATTCGATTTTGTAAAAGCCAAGCGTGAAGATGGACGTCTGCGTCAGTTCAATCTATCTCTTCTTATTACCGAAGAGTTTATTGAAGCTGTTCGCAACGATGGCTCATGGAACCTAACCTTCCCAGTGAGCGCAAAAGAGGTGGATGAAGGCCTAAACTTGGAGGGAGATGATATTGTATGGAAACCCTTCCCAACCACTGATGGCTATGTCACCAATGATCAGGGGCTAGTGGCCTGCCGAATTTATGAAACAATTCGTGCGCAAAAGCTTTGGAATGCCATTATGTCATCAACCTATGACTTTGCAGAGCCAGGCTTTATTCTTATCGACCAGGTCAATAAAAATAATAATAACTGGTACTGTGAAGATATTCGCGCCACGAACCCCTGTGGCGAACAACCCCTTCCACCTTACGGAAGCTGCCTACTAGGTTCAGTAAATCTAACCAAGTTTGTACGCAATCCATTTACTTCAGAGGCTTCATTTGATTGGGAGCAGTACGCAGAGGTAGTAAAAGTATTTACCCGTATGTTGGACAATGTTGTTGAAATTAATGGTCTTCCCCTAGAAGGCCAAAGAGATGAAATTCAATACAAACGTCGTCACGGCATGGGATTCTTAGGTCTAGGTTCAGCTATCACTATGCTTTGCATGAAGTATGGCGACAAAAACTCTGTAGAGTTTACCGAAAAAGTAGCTCGTGAAATGGCCGTTGCCGGTTTAGAGTGTGGCCTTGATCTCGCAAGAGAAAAAGGTCCTGCGCCGATTATGGAAGATGAGTTCGAAATCACTGCGAATATGATCTTTAAGCAACCAGAGCTTGCTAAAGACGGCATCAAAGTTGGTGATAAAATCAAAGGCAAGGTATTGATGGGTAAATACAGCCGCTATATGCAAAATATTGCAGAAATCGCGCCTGAATTAACTGATTCAATTATCGAAGAAGGCTGTCGCTTCAGCCATCATAGTTCAATTGCACCTACAGGAACTATCTCACTCTCTTTAGCTAATAACGTGAGTAATGGTATTGAGCCCAGCTTTGCTCACCACTACTCAAGAAACGTTATTCGTGAAGGTAAAAAATCAAAAGAGAAAGTTGATGTATTCTCCTATGAACTTCTCGCTTATCGCACATTAATTAACGATAAAGCGATGCCGTTTGGCACATCTGATGAAGAAGCACTACCAGACTACTTTGT
>JAYQEC010000044.1:0-10254 GCA_038138645.1 Porticoccaceae bacterium
TAGAAGGTTTAACCGTTTCCTTTGACGGATTTAAGGCAGTAAATGACTTTTCCTTTTATGTTGAAGAGAACGAAATACGGGTGATTATTGGACCCAATGGCGCCGGTAAAACCACCGTTTTGGACCTTATTTGCGGAAAGACCAAATCCACTGAGGGCTCCATTAAGTTTTGTGGCAAAGAGCTTACAAAAATGTCAGAGCATGGGATTGTCCATGCCGGAGTGGGAAGAAAATTTCAAAACCCATCCGTTTACGAAGACTTAACGGTTTTTGAAAACCTCGAGCTTTCATTCCCTAAGGGTCGTAATGTTTTTGGCGCACTTGGCTTTAAACGCAGCAAAGATGTCCTTGATGCCATTCAAGAAACTGCCGAAATGGTGTTCTTGGATGACATGCTAGATCAATCCGCAGCACTTCTTAGTCATGGACAAAAACAATGGCTAGAAATTGGCATGCTGTTAATTCAGAACCCAAGCTTATTAATGCTGGATGAGCCAGTCGCTGGAATGTCGGTTGCTGAGCGTAAAAAAACCGCTGAACTTCTTCGCAAAATTACCAAAGACCGTTCAGTGATTGTTATCGAACACGATATGAACTTCGTAGCCGATATTGCCAATCGAGTAACTGTTATGCATCAGGGCAAGTTGCTCTCTGAAGGCAGTATGAACCATGTCCAAAATGACCCAAAAGTGGTCGAAGTTTATCTAGGTCATTAAGGAGTCCTAATTATGTTGAAACTCAATAATTACAACGTCGCCTATGGCCAAAGCCGAGTTATTAGCGATATGAACCTTGAGATAGGTGAAGGTGAAATTATCTCACTGGTGGGTCGAAATGGCATGGGTAAAACCACACTATTGAAATCTTTAATCGGCATGGTGCCTCAGGAGTCTGGCCAGATTTTACTTGATGGTGAAGATATTAGTGAGCAGCAAAGTCATGAAAGAGTTGCCAGTGGTATTGGTTTTGTTCCCCAGGGTCGAATGATCTTTTCAACTATGACAGTGACTGAAAATATTGTTACTGGCTTAACCACCACTGGTGAGAAAAAAGTACCTGAAGATCTTTATGACCTCTTCCCTGTCCTAAAAGAAATGGGCAAGCGTCGAGGCGGTAATTTATCAGGTGGTCAGCAGCAGCAACTGGCTATTGCTAGAGCTTTAGCAAGTCGACCCAAGCTTTTGGTTCTGGATGAACCAACTGAGGGTATTCAACCCTCAATTATTAGAGAAATGGCGCAAACATTGCGACGTATTCGCGATGAGCGCGGTTTGACCATTTTGGTGTCAGAACAGGTTCTAAGTTTCGCTTTAGACGTTTCTGACAAGGTTATGGTTATCGAAAAAGGTGAAATCGTTCACCAAGAATCAAGTGCGGAGGCTGATCAGAAAAAGATCGCAGCTTATCTGTCCGTTTAACAATTTTATTTTGCAGGAGTAAAATTATGGCTGAAACAATTATCAAAATCGATTTAAACGAAAGTCCTTACGACAACGAAAATATCCACAACCGCTGGCACCCAGATATTCCAATGGTGGCCACAGTAAAACCTGGCGATGACTTTATCGTTGAGTGTTATGACTGGACTGGCGGTCAAATAAAGAATGACGACTCCGCGGAAGATGTGCGAGATGTCGATCTGGGTCAGGTCCACTTCTTATCAGGCCCTATTGAGGTCGAAGGTGCTGAACCCGGTGACCTTCTTCAAGTAGAAATTCTTGATATTGGTGCTTTTGAAGAATCCAACTGGGGCTTCAACGGTTTCTTTAGTAAAAACAACGGTGGTGGCTTTCTAACTGAACACTTCCCTGATGCACAAAAGTCTATCTGGGATTTCAACGGTATGTTTACCAAGTCACGCCATATTCCAGGCGTTGAATTTGCTGGCTGCTTGCACCCAGGGCTTATTGGCTGTCTACCCGATAGAAAAATGTTAGAAGAGTGGAATGCGCGAGAAAAGGAACTCTTTGAAACAGAACCGGATCGCATCCCTGCTCTTGCAGCTCTTCCAGAAGCTCGCGTTGCTCATATGGGTAAAATGACGGGCGAAGCCCGCGATGCGGCAGCGGAAGAAGGTGCACGTACTGTTCCACCACGTGAGCATGGTGGTAACTGTGATATTAAAGACTTAACCCGCGGTTCAACGGTTTACTTCCCAGTTTATCAAAATGGTGCAGGCCTCTCTGTGGGCGACCTACACTTTAGCCAAGGTGATGGTGAAATTACCTTCTGTGGCGCCATTGAAATGGCGGGTTGGATTCATATGCGCGTTAATTTGATTAAAGATGGTATGTCAAAATATGGCATTAAGAATCCTATCTTTAAGCCAAGCCCGATGGTGCCAAAATATGATGACTATCTAATTTTTGAAGGCATCTCTGTTGATGAAGGCGGCAAGCAACATTACTTAGATGTACATGTCGCGTATCGCCAAGCCTGCCTCAATGCGATTAACTATATGACCAAGTTTGGCTATACCGAGGCACAGGCCTATGCAATTCTAGGCTGTGCGCCAGTACAGGGACATATTAGTGGTGTGGTTGATATACCTAATGCCTGTGCCACATTGTGGCTACCCACTGATGTCTTTGACTTTGATATTCAGCCTGGTGCTGATGGTCCAAGCAAAGGCGTCGACAATCAGGGTAAAGATATACCCAAAGCACCTGATATAGTTTAATTAGGAGAAATCTATGCCACTTTACGAATATAAATGTAAAGAACACGGTGTGTTCTCTGAATTGGCAACTATTGCTGATATGGAAAAGCCTGTTAACTGTCCTCAATGCGGAACCTTGTGTGCGCGTGTGCTTACTCTGCCGCCACATATAGCATCAATGCTTAAGGAAACACGGGTTGCTATGGAGCGCAATGAAAAAGCGCAACATCAGCCCGTGGTGTCGACTTTGGATAGGCGGGAAAATGATCATCAGCATTCTTCAACCTGCGGCTGTAGTAGTAAAAAGAAAAGCAACCTTTTCTACACAGCCGATGGCAAAAAGATGTTTCCCTCAATGCGGCCCTGGATGATTAGTCACTAGACATCCTCAACCAAAACTGGCAGTAGATTATTCTACTGTCAGTTTTATTTTTTCAAATCGCACTTCGCATCCCCCTAACGTTTAATACTTTTGATCAGCTGGTCAGCTATTTTTTCATCAACCATATTAAACCATGTCAGTTCAGGGTACTGCTCCCCTGCCGCTTTAAAACAGCAAAGTAAAAAGTCGCGTGGATTACGCCCCGAATTATCGCTACCCATATGAAAGGGAGTCGCTGTATTTGCAATCCAAATATCGCGTAATTGGCGCACTAAATTTTTCTCAACAAATCTATTGGCTCGTTCCGCAGAAAAATTACTACCGCCCTCAATCAGTTTATTTAAAGTATCATTCATGGCCGCAAGTCGATAGGCCATTTTCCCTGCAGGATGCGGAAGACTTTCCAGTAATTTCATGGCCTTTTGTAGATGAAATTGAGACTCAATATAAAGCCGACGATTATCCTCTGCCTCACCCCCAAGTTCAGATAGTGATAACAGAATATAATCAGAGAATGCCTTTTGGATAGCTGCCTCAAATTCTTCCAGCGCCATACGTCGGAATCCATAATTTGCCATTACCTGAGCAAGCGCTTCAGAACTAAAAAGTGGCTTAAGTACAAATTTATTGACCAATTACTCAACCTCGATTAATATATTCATTAGCAAAGGCATGCTTTAAATGCCTCGCATTGATCATGCGTTAAAAGACCGCTTATTCCTTTATTCGAGCTAAACCAAAAAAGCTCACAGGAGAAGTGTTATGAAAAATGCAAAAAACTCAATCGTATACCGCGGTGTAACTCAAACTCGTAAGTCTATTTCAGAAAGCGGAAACCGTCGCAGTCTGTCTAAAACTTATCGTGGTTCTACATATAAGGCATTGCCTAATGAATCACATAAGCCTTGCGAGCACACTTACAGAGGCAGTATCTTTGTTGCATAGATACTAACTTAATGTTGCATTAATGCAACTAGGTTAGCATCAAAAAAGCCGGGATCAAAATCCCGGCTTTTTTTTATTTTTATCGTCCATATATGGTGCAATTAAAGGTGATTTTGCACCACCATTGTGCCATTTAAGCCTATTAATTATTTTTTTATCATTTTGTTTTCACTGGCAATTTCTAATGGTAGGCTAATTATCCAGAATCCATCTTACCCATTATCCCTATGCAAGATTCCAACAAGATTGAACAACGTGATCGATGGCAGGCCGAGCTTAAATTGGACTATCAATTTAGGGGTGGTAAAACCTGTCTAGCAAAAAAATCACAAAAGGGCCCTCTAACGGTTCAAAGACCCTTTTACCCAGAGGGTGGTATCTGTCATAACTATATCTTGCATCCACCAGGTGGCGTTGTGGGCGGTGACCAACTTGAAATTCAACTCAAGGCTAACAGGGGTGCACACAGTCTAATTACTACTCCTGGGGCCACAAAATTTTATCGCTCCAAAGCGGACCTAGAAAGCCAACAAACGCAGACCCTATCTATTGATAACAACGCCATTGTTGAATGGCTACCACAGCAAAATATATTCTTTAGTGGCGCAAGGTCGCGCCTAAATACCATTATCGACATTCAAGCGGGCGGCCAGTTTATCGGCTGGGAAATGCATTGTTTTGGACGTCCTGCCAATAAAGAAGGCTTTGAAGAAGGTTCCATCAAGAGCTGTACTCAAATAATCATTGATAATGAACTTAGATTAGTTGAACAACTTAACACTGATGGCGATTCCGTTTCTCAGTCAGCATGTGGGCTTCGCAATAACGCCATGCAAGCTAGTCTGATTGCTGCTCCCTTTTCTGAGAACCATAAGCAAAAGTTGGAACAGTTATTGCAAGATTATCCCTATAAGGATTTGATCGGCCTAACACTGGTTGATGAAGTCTTGGTAATTAGAGTATTGGGCAACCATATTGAGCCCATATTCGATATTTTTATTAGCCTGTGGTCAATGCTTAGATCTCACTGGCTACAACTACCAGCGTGCACGCCGCGCATATGGGATACATAGATAAAGATTATACAATGGAACTAACGCCCCGCGAAAAAGACAAACTACTGCTATTTACAGCATCAATGTTGGCCCAACAACGCAAAGCAAGGGGCCTTAAACTCAATTACCCAGAATCAGTTGCACTTATCAGTGCCGCTATTGTTGAGGGTGCCCGAGATGGTCGAACTGTAGCTGAATTAATGGACTATGGTCGTACGTTACTTTCTGCCGATGATGTTATGCCCGGTATTCCAGAGATGATTCATGATGTACAAGTAGAGGCCACATTTCCTGATGGTACCAAACTTGTGACTGTTCACAATCCGATAGTCTAGGAGCCTCAGACGATGATTCCAGGAGAACTAATAACTGCCGAGGGTGAAATAATTCTCAATGAAGGCAAGCAGCTCACTACCGTTAGCGTTGCCAATATAGGCGATCGCCCGATACAAATAGGCTCACATTATCATTTTTATGAAGCCAATGAGGGCCTCATTTTTGATAGAGAAAAAACCCTTGGCTTTCGCCTCAATATTGCATCAGGCACTGCAGTTCGTTTTGAGCCAGGGCAGGAACGTACCGTTGAACTGGTCGAATTTGCTGGCGACCGAAAAATTTATGGCTTCCAAGGTAAGGTAATGGGCAAGCTACCGAATATTAAATCAGGCAAGGGCTAGGAGATCGAGATGCCTAGATCAATTTCAAGACAAGCCTATGCAGAAATGTTTGGCCCCACCACAGGCGACAAACTTCGTCTGGCTGATACCGAGCTTTTTTTACAGGTAGAAAAGGATTTGACTCAATATGGTGATGAGGTCAAATTTGGTGGTGGCAAAACCATTCGTGATGGCATGGGACAAAGCCAGAGAGCCAGTGCGGATACTGTAGATCTGGTGATCACCAATGCCGTTATTATTGACCACTGGGGCATTATTAAAGCTGATGTCGGAATTAAAAATGGTCGCATCTTTGCGATTGGTAAGGCAGGCAATCCAGACACACAATGCAATATTGATATTATTATTGGGCCAGGCACCGAAGTTTTAGCCGGTGAGGGTCATATTCTTACCGCTGGCGGAGTCGATGCGCACATCCACTTTATCTGCCCACAGCAAATTGATGAAGCCCTTATGTCAGGTGTCACTACCATGCTTGGCGGCGGAACCGGTCCCGCCACAGGAACTAACGCCACCACCTGTACGCCAGGGCCCTGGAATATTCACCGCATGCTCGAGGCAGCTGATACTCTCCCCATGAATATTGGTCTAATGGGCAAAGGCAATGCCAGTCAACCCGAACCATTGATGGAGCAGGTAGCAGCAGGCGCAATGGGACTAAAACTCCATGAAGATTGGGGCACCACCCCCGCCTCAATTAATGAGTGCTTAAATGTTGCTGATGAAACTGATATTCAAGTCGCCATTCATACCGATACACTGAATGAATCAGGCTTTGTTGAATCGACCCTTGATGCTATTAATGGCCGAACTATTCACACCTATCACACCGAAGGTGCAGGTGGTGGGCATGCGCCAGATATTATCAAAGCCTGTGCAGAATCCAACGTACTACCCTCATCAACAAATCCGACCCGACCTTATACAGTTAATACCGTCGATGAGCATCTCGATATGCTTATGGTATGCCATCATCTGGATCCAAATATTGCGGAAGATGTCGCCTTTGCAGAATCACGAATTCGACGTGAAACCATCGCAGCCGAGGATATCTTACATGATTTAGGAGCGTTCTCTATGATCGCTTCAGATTCACAAGCGATGGGTCGTGTAGGCGAGGTTATTACAAGAACTTGGCAAACCGCGCATAAAATGAAGGTTCAACGCGGACCATTGGCAGAAGATACAAGCGACAATGATAATAATCGCATCAAGCGCTATATTGCCAAGTACACCATTAACCCTGCAATAGCCCATGGTATCTCTCATGAAGTGGGTTCTATTGAAGCAGGGAAACTGGCGGACTTAGTTTTATGGAAGCCGGCATTTTTTGGCACTAAGCCATCAACCATTATCAAGGGCGGCATGATTGCAGCTGCGCCTATGGGCGACCCCAATGCATCGATTCCCACCCCGCAACCTGTTCATTACAGACCTATGTTTGGTGCTATGGGCAATGCCTGCAGTAATACCTCTATGCTGTTTCTGTCAGGTGCTGCTGTGCAGTCGGGCATTAATGATCAGCTAGGGCTTAATAGCTTAATTGGCACTGTAAAAAATTGTCGTTCTGTCACTAAAGAACAGATGCTACTTAATAACTACAAACCAAAAATAGAAGTGGACTCACAAACCTATGAAGTAAGAGCCGATGGACAACTTCTAGTTTGTGAGCCAGCCACCGAAGTGCCTATGGCACAACGCTATTTCTTATTTTAGTTGGGCATCTATGATACGTATTACAGAAATACTTGAATCTAAGGCTTCGCCGTCGACAACGCTTAGCTTGCCGATTAATTCACGGGTAAAAAGTCGTATTAAAGTGACACTCGACGATGGTCGTGAAGCCGGACTTTTTTTACCTAGAGGAAAAGTGCTTCGCAACGGTGACCTAGTCGCTAGCGAAGATGGCCTTGTGGTTGAAATCAAAGCCGCACCCGAATTAGTCTCGACCGTAACCAGTGATAATCCTCATGCGCTGGCCGTTGCTAGCTATCATCTGGGTAATCGACATGTGCCTTTGCAGGTAGAACCCCTATGGCTGCGTTATCTGCATGACCATGTTTTAGATGACATGATCAGAGGCTTAGGCCTTTCAGTTAAAACCGAAACAGCACCTTTTGAACCTGAAGCTGGCGCTTATCAGAGTAGCGCTAATGGCCACCATCATCATTAATTCAAAATTTTAAAAAAATTTACAGGCAATATTATGAAAAAACATGTTAATCCATTAATTTTTACAGCGACCTTTTTACTCGGTCAAACAACCGCCTATGCTCACGGTGCCCATGGCTCAGAAACAACCCTTATGCACATACTGACTGAGCCACAACATTTGTTTGGATTCCTTGCTGCAAGCACAGCGCTAAGTCTATTTATGATGTTGCGAAAATCTAAGACGCAAAGCTAAATATGACCGACAGTAACATTGCAGAGCTAAGACTTTATCAGCTTATTAGTCCCTCATTACCCATTGGGAGTTTTACCTATTCTCAAGGCTTAGAGTGGGCTATTGAAGCACGGTGGATCACTGATACTCCAAGTCTAAAACATTGGCTAAAAAGCATACTTAATCACAGTATCGTAACCCTTGAGCTACCGATCCTAATTCGCCTGGTAGAGGCCTTTAAGCAAAAGGATGAAGCCAGTGTTGCTCGTTGGACACAGTGGTTAATTGCCTGTAGAGAAACCGTAGAATTACGAAAAGAGGAGCAACAACGTGGCGCTGCTCTTGCGCGACTATTACCCAATTTAGGAGTTTCAATTCCAGACAATTTAGCCGCCTATATCAAAAAATGTCAGCTTACTGGATTTGCTTTAGCGGCTTGCCAGTGGGGAATTGACACCCATAAGCTCTGTTATGGCTACTGCTGGGGCTGGTTAGAAAATATTGTATTAGCTGGTGTAAAACTGATTCCTCTGGGCCAAACCGAAGGCCAGCAGATTATGTTTGAACTGGCCGAACAAATTCCCTTCTCAGTGGAGCAGGCAATGACAATTAAAGATTTTGATATTCATAGCTCTACTCCGGCACTGGCTATTGCAAGCAGTCGGCATGAAACTCAATACACCCGATTATTTAGATCATAAACAAGGAATAAACCTATGTCCGCAGTTGATCATTCCACAGCACCCTTAAGAATTGGCGTTGGTGGCCCAGTAGGTTCAGGAAAAACAGCTCTTCTTGAAGCTCTATGCAAATCAATGAGAGATACCTATAACCTAGCAGTAGTTACTAACGATATTTACACCCAAGAAGACGCAAAAATACTCACTCGCGCCGAGGCACTCGAAGCCGACCGAATTATTGGTGTGGAAACTGGCGGCTGTCCTCATACCGCCATTCGCGAAGACGCCTCAATGAATTTAGCTGCCGTTGAGGAGCTAAGCAACCAACATGCAGGTCTGGATTTAATTTTTATTGAAAGTGGCGGTGATAATCTCAGCGCAACCTTTAGCCCTGAACTGGCAGATATTACTATTTACGTAATTGATGTCGCCTCAGGTGAAAAAATACCCCGCAAAGGTGGCCCTGGTATTACCAAGGCAGACTTATTGGTGATTAATAAAATTGATCTTGCACCCTATGTTGGTGCCAGTTTAGAGGTTATGGACAGTGACACTAAGCGAATGCGTCCGACTACGCCTTATGTTTTTAGTAATCTACATGATGGCACTGGGCTTGAAGATATTATCGCCTTTATTGTCGACAAAGGTATGTTAAACAGCTAATACCTAATTAGGAATTGCAGCTTGGATATAGCTTTCAATCGCTATAGCGGTTGATCGCTCTGCAGTTGTTGAAACAGCACCTGCTATAAGACTATCACCCCTTAAGCCGAACAGATACCGCAATAACAGCAAGCCATCGGTAAGCGCATCGATCTGACTGCTGTTATCGATATCTGCATTTAAATACATAGTTTCAATGCGTGCTTTAATTTCGTTATCTGTGAGTGGCGCATCATTAGCAACCGCAGTATCAAGTAAGTCCTCATCGCGAAGACCAAACATATAACGCAGCATTAATAGTCCATCAGTTAGCGCATCAGTCGAGCCATTGCCATCGAGATCCCAGCTATTTTGCTGCCACTTATTTGGGTCTAAGGGGGCCGAATCATAGATATCTATAACACCGTCATTATCATCGTCCAGATCAATATTATTGCCTATACCGTCACCATCAGTATCCAAGGTTTCATTCGCATTAAAAGGAAAAGCATCCTCAGTGTCGATGACGCCATCGTTATCATCGTCTATATCGACTTGATCAAGAATGCCATCATTGTCCGTGTCCCTATCAATCAGAGCCGCCAAACTTACTGGCGTAGGCGAATTGGCGCCATTATGGATAATGGCAAAATTATCTGTGAACTCACCCAAGGGTAAATCCGTTGTATCCAAGACAATATCTGAACACTGCATGGAGCCCGATTCCAGATACCCATTATCACCCAGCCAGGTAATGCCATTGGGTGTCACACTGTCATATAACTCAATTTGAAACTCGCCATTATTGGTTAAGCAAAATTCTAAAGA
>JAYQEC010000045.1:0-10245 GCA_038138645.1 Porticoccaceae bacterium
AGATCAACCGCGAAGAGGCTATGTTGTCGGTTCAGGATACCTCCAAAACCTTGATACGTGGCTTGGCGCATGAAATTAAAAATCCCTTAGGGGGTATTCGTGGCGCAGCACAGTTGCTAGATGACGAGATAGCAGAACAAAGCTTAGAG
Source organism: Porticoccaceae bacterium (assembly GCA_038138645.1). Taxonomy (GTDB): domain Bacteria; phylum Pseudomonadota; class Gammaproteobacteria; order Pseudomonadales; family Porticoccaceae; genus HTCC2207. The sequence continues at coordinate 150 of JAYQEC010000045.1, forward strand.
GGTGAAACCCGAGAGCTTTGCCAAATTATTATGACCGAGACTGATCGGTTAAGAAATCTCGTCGATCGACTACTAGGGCCTAATCAGGTGCCAACTTATGCACAGATCAGTATTCACGAGGTAACTGAGCGAGTTGTAGCCCTTATGCAAGCTGAGCTTCAGGGGCAAATTGAAATTGTACGTGATTATGACCCCAGTATCCCCTCAATTGAGGGTGATTTTGAGCAATTGATTCAAGCAGTACTTAATGTTGCGCGCAATGCTATGCAGGCGTTGATAGATGCTAAGCAAGAAGCGCCGAAAATTACTTTTAGAACCCGGGTAAACAGAAGTTTCACCATAGGTGGTGAGCGTCACAAAATGATTTGTAAAGTTGAAATTATTGACAATGGCCCCGGTGTATCTGAAGAGATTAAAGAGCAGATTTTCTTCCCAATGATTAGTGGGCGAAAGCAAGGCTCTGGTCTTGGTCTTACCATTGCGCAGAACGCTATTAATGGACACCAAGGTATTATTGAATGTGACTCGAGACCAGGTAATACCTGTTTCTCAATTTATCTACCAATAAAGGTAAAGTAAGAAAATGACATCAGAAATTTGGATTGCAGAAGATGACCGATCACTGCGATGGGTAATGGAAAAGGCTATTCGCAGAGAAGAGATGCAGGTGCGTAGCTTTGAAAATGGTGAAGATTTACTTGAGGCGCTTAACGATTCAAGGCCAGAGATTATTATTTCGGATATTCGCATGCCTGGAATGGACGGGTTAGAGTTACTGCAGCGTATTCATGCTGAGCATCAAAACCTGCCGATTATTATTACAACGGCACATTCTGATCTCGATAGTGCGGTTGCAGCCTATCAAAGCGGAGCCTTTGAATATTTGCCTAAGCCATTTGATTTAGAGGAATTAATTGATGTGGCAAGGCGAGGAATAAGCTTTGCTAAGGAGCAAAAAACCTCTGCTGCAGTATCAGAGTCACCGCAAAGTGAAATTATTGGTGAAGCGCCTGCGATGCAAGAGGTATTTAGAGCGATTGGAAGATTATCCAACTCTAATATTACAGTGCTTATCAACGGTGAATCCGGAACAGGAAAGGAGCTGGTTGCTCAGGCCCTTCACAAACATAGTCCGCGAAAAGACAATAAATTTATTGCGCTAAATATGGCGGCTATTCCTCATGATCTAATTGAATCTGAGCTGTTTGGACATGAAAAAGGAGCATTTACCGGTGCTGCACAACGCAGAGAGGGTCGATTTGAGCAGGCTAATGGCGGCACCTTATTCTTAGATGAAATTGGTGATATGCCAGCGGAAGCTCAAACCCGACTGCTAAGAGTGCTGGCTGATGGAGAGTTTTATCGCGTTGGTGGGCATACGGCAGTCAAGGTCGATGTGCGGATTATTGCGGCAACTCACCAAGATTTAGAAACACTGGTGACTGAAAATCGTTTTCGTGAGGATCTGTATCATCGATTAAATGTGATTAGGGTTCATTTGCCGCGTCTTGCTGATAGGCGAGAGGATATTCCTGAGCTTATGCAGCACTTCTTCCATAGTGCGGCTAAAGAGCTAGAGATGGAGCCTAAGGCGCTATCACCTGAGGCTGAAGAGTTTTTATACAGTCTTCCTTGGCCCGGAAATGTTAGGCAGCTAGAAAATATTTGTCGCTGGTTAACAGTTATGGCTGCAGGTCGCGAAGTCTTGCTTTCTGATTTGCCGCCAGAGTTGCGTGCAGAGCAAGGAGATAAAGAAGCCTTGGTGGTTGGAGACTGGCAGGTTATGCTTCGAAAATGGGCTGATAAGGCGTTGCATTCAGGGAGTAAGGATATTCTGTCTACAGCGATACCAGATTTTGAGCAAACCATGATTGAGGCAGCGCTTGAATTTACCGGCGGCCGCAAGAAGGATGCCGCTCAATTATTAGGCTGGGGGCGTAATACATTGACTCGAAAGCTGCAGGAATACAGTTTAGGTAAATAAATTTGAGATAATAAAAAAACCCGCCATAAAGGCGGGTTTTTTGTGATTACCAAGCCAGTATTAGTGCTTGGTATCGTCTTTCGCTTTTGCGTCAGCCTCAGCTTGCTGAACCGCATTAGCAAACAGAGCGTCAAAATTAATAGGTGGAAGCAACAACGCTGGGAATGAAGCCTTAGTAACCACATTATCCAAGGTCTCACGCAGGTAAGGGAATAAAATTCCAGGGCAAGTTGTATTAAGAACTTGAGGCATCTGCTCTTCAGTAAAGCCCTTAATTGTGAATAGACCTGCTTGTTCGGCTTCTACAATGTAAATAGTATCATCGCCATCAGCCATAGTGATTGTTACACGAAGGGCAACTTCAAAAACCCCCTCATCTATCTGTGTTGTCTTGGTGTTTAGGTCTTGATTTACCTTAGGTTTCCACTGCTTTTGAAATGCAGAGGGGCCCTGTGGTGTTTCAAATGAAAGATCTTTTAGATAGATGCGCTGAATTGAAAATTGTGCCTGTTCAGTTGCAGCTTCTTTTTTCTTTGCTGTTGATTTCTTAGCCATTGTAAAACCCTTAAAATTACTGTTGTTCGTATTATCAAAGTTCTGATTTGATCAGAATAGTTATTATTTGTTTAACCGTTGAGCATATTATCTAATGAATTGCTTAAAGCAAGTCTATTTAAATCGGTAAAACCCCCAATATGCTGCTCGCCAATCCAAATTTGTGGGACGGTAGACTGACCGCTTCGCTCAGCAATTTCTGCACGAAGATCTCGATTATTATCAACCGGAATATAATTATATTCTATCCCTTTAGCCCTGAGCAGCTGTCTTGCAGCCACACAGTATGGGCAATATTGAGTACCGTAAACTATTACGTTCGACATTTCTATAAAATCGCGGAAATGATTATTTTTTTGTGCCGCTGACCAATGGCAAATTGCTATGTTTCCATTGAGCGATGCCGCCGCCGAGTCTTCTGATATCAAAACCATTTTTATTGAGAATGCCACCTGCAGCGCCAGCGTGCTGGCCCATTTGGTCGGTAATCACAATCAGAGATTCCTTATGCTTATCAAGCTCATTAACTCTATTGGCGAGGCTGTTATGGGGGATATTAATAGCCCCATGGATATGTCCCTGATTGAAGTCTTTAGTGGGTCGAACATCTAGCAAAACAGCTTTATCTTGATTCATTAGACCCACAAGCTGGCTTGATGAAATGGGAATTCCATTATTTTTTCGCATCAATGCAACGAAAAGGGTAAGAAGGGCAATAAGAATGGCAATAAGAAACCATTCTTGGCTAACAAAAATAAAAAAATTCACGATTTAGTTCTCTTGGGCAAAATTGCTGTATCAGGGGTCTGATTTAAAGCTTTATTATACAATGATTTTGCTTATGTTGTAACGGGCGGACGATTTGTATTGTTACCATTTCGACCATACGGGTTGGCAGGTTTCTGGTAGTGTTGCAACCATGCCTAGTGCAGCCCAGGGTTGTCCAGGCGCATGAAAATCTGAACCGCAGGAGGCTAGAAGGCTGTAGTCATTACATAATTTAGCCATGGACTCTGTGGTTGCAGGTTTTTGGGCGCCAGAAATGACTTCTATGGCCTCGCCACCAAAATCAATAAAATCTTCAATAAGCCCGCATAGTTTTGTTCGAGTCATATTGTATTTGGTAGGGTGAGCTATAACTGCGATCCCGCCAGCACCGCGAATCCATGAAATAACCGTTTCAAGATCTGCCCATTGTTGCTTGATATCCCCTGCTTTTCCAGCGCCTAAATAGCGCTTAAATGCCTGCTGTATATTGCTAACGGCGCCAATATCTACAAGATGTTGAGCAAAGTGTGGACGCCCCACTTGGTTGCCGCTACAAAAGCGTTTAGCGCCCGCAAGACAGTTTTCAAAGCCCAGGTTATGCAGTTTTTCATCGATTAAATCAGCGCGCAGGCCTCTCGCCTTGGTTTGAAAATCGATGCCAGCCAGCAGCGCTTTATTGGATAAATCCATATTGAGGCCTACAATATGGATTCCCATATTTCGCCAAGTTGTAGAAAACTCAATACCAGAAATAAGCTTAAGATCAGTGTTTTGCGAGCTTATCTGGTGGTGGCAATCGATATTGTCGTGATCAGTGATGGCTAAAATATCAATATTGCGCTCATGGGCAAGCGCAACAAGCTCTTCTGGCGATAAGGAGCCATCAGAAAGATTCGTATGACAATGTAAGTCAATGTTCATAGGGTCATTATAACGCTCTCTTGTGTGGATGCCATGAATCTTTATAATCAAACCATGCAGCCACTTAATGAAAATATCCGACTTATTGATCCCATTACAGACAATCAAAAAGATCAGGTCATTAATTTAACCTCGCGATACCTTGAGCTGGCTGAACAGTGCTTTAAAAAGCCGTTTGCCTCAATTCCTGTGGTTTTTGATTTGCAGGGTAAGTGCGCTGGCATGTATCAACGAAGTGCTAAGAAAAGATGTATACGTTACAACCCCTATCTAATGTCTAAATATTTCAAACATAGCCTTGAGCAGACAGTACCTCATGAAGTGGCGCATTATATTGTTGACTGTTTGTGGCCGTACCGAAGGGTTAAGCCGCATGGCAAAGAGTGGCGAGCGGTAATGGAGGCCTTTGGTGTAGAGCCTAAAGTGACCGGAAACTTTGATTTAACAGGCATTCCCGTAAAGCGGTATCAGCAATTTACTTATCGTTGTAGTTGTAAAACCCATCAGCTTTCGATTATCAGGCATCGCAGGCAGTCTTCTGGGCTTGCAAATTATTATTGTCGTCTTTGTCAGCAGCGATTGGAGCAGGTGGTTAGCTAATGTCAGACGAAGATTCTAACTGGTTTGTCTATATGATTCGCGCTAGCGATGATTCTTTATATACGGGTATAACCACTGATTTAGAGCGCCGTTTAGAGCAGCATCAGACGGGAAAAGGCGGCGCAAAATATTTCCGTGGACGGCAGGCCTGTGATTTTGTTTTTACAGAATCGGGGCACAGCCGTAGCAGTGCTTCAATTCGTGAGGCGCAGATAAAAAAAATGACCCGCAAGCAAAAAAATTTGCTATTATAAATTTATTGTATATACATTTAAAAAATATAAATATCCAGCAATAAGTGATATTAAGGCGCTTTATAAATGTATATACATATTAATTGTATATACAAATAAGCGATTTTTTTATGGGTGCGAAAAAACAAAAATTACCTCAATTTGCGCTAATAAAGCAGTTCCTAGAGCAACAGATAGCCTCTGGTGAGCTTTCGCCAGGCTCAAAAATTCCCACAGAGGAGTCTTTGGCAGACAGTTTTTCAGTGAGTCGTATGACGGCTAGACGTGCAGTTCAAGAGCTAGCGGATGCTGGCATGCTGATTAGAACCCCTGGTTCCGGTACTTTTGTGGCTGAACCTGAGAAAAACATCCCAATGTTAGCGATCACAAATGTGGTCGATATCGCTAAGCAAGCTAAAACCCATAGCCATCGCATAATTTCTGCTGATGCCGTTCAGCTTACTGCAAGTGAAGGGAGATTGATGGGGTTGGTGGCTGATACTTTGGTATTTCAACTTAATATACTGCATTTAAATAACAATCGTCCTATGCAGTGGCAGCGCCTCTGGGTTAACCGTAGCTTAGCACCGGCATTGCTAAAACAAAAAATGGATAAAATAGATCCTAATGATTATCTTCAATGGATCTGTACTCCCACGAAATCTGATTATCAGGTGAAGTCAGTGTTGCCAAGTGCCAGTCAGCGCCGTGATTTAGATTTATCGCATGAAGATAATACTAGTTGTCTGTCGGTGGAGCGGCGAGATTGGGTGGGTGAATCGGTGTTGAGTATCTCCACCATGCTGCATCCGGCTGAGCAGTTTTATTTAGGCGAGTACTTTAAGGACGTTAAGGACGTTCAGATATGAAAAAAATAGCCCTATTTGTTGATATTCAAAATATCTATTACACAGTAAAAGAATGCTACCAAAGATTTTTTAACTACCAAGCTTTATGGGATGAATTATCAGCGCAATACCTGATTGTTTCGGCCAATGCCTATGCCATTGATAGCGGTAACCCTAAACAGCAGGCTTTTCAGCAAACATTGCGAAATATGGGGTTCAATATTTTTTTAAAGCCCTATATTCAGCGATCAGACGGCTCTGCAAAAGGGGATTGGGATGTGGGTATCGCTATCGATATGATGGACGCTGCAGCCTCTGCTGAGGCAGATATGTTGGTATTGTTATCTGGCGATGGTGATTTTGATTTATTGTTAAAAAGAATTAAAAGTAATTCAGGGCTAGACACCATGGTCTATGGGGTTCCGCAGCTAACTGCAACATCGTTAATCGATGCTGCAGCTACCTTTAGAGCTATTGATCCTGACCTACTAATGCCTAGGTAATAATTCCACCGGCAGGACCATTGCCCTCTTGGCCTGGCACAACAATTTTAGATGCCTGTTCACGGCGCATTCTTTCAAGCTCCTTACCGGCCTCTTCCACAGCTAGTGCTGCTTTTCCAGCAAAGTCTTCAGCCGCCTCACCAATGGTTGCTCCATCCAACGCAAAATTTAAGGGAATAGCGCCCATAGGAGTCATTACCTGAGCGGAACCAAAAAATGCAATCTCACGATCAGGATCGTCTGAGCCATCAGCTAGCACAGGGATTAACTTGCGGATAGCGCCAGTTTTTTGGTCAGTGTAGTTTTCTTCCCTAAATAGTTCATTAGGGTTCATTGCATTACTTTCTTCAGTGCTCATAAAGTCTCGCTAAATAATTGATTGGATTTAAATTCGAAATGTAACAGAGATTATCCACTATGAATAGGCGCGAAAAAATTAATGGCTTAATTTAGCAGTTAGAAGGGAGCTAATGACCACCATTAAAGTGGAGGTGATTAAGCAGGCAATAAGACCATATTGTTGATAGATAAGGCCAGAGAGTAGGATGCCCGCAAGCCTGCCGCCAGCATTGGCCATATAGTAGAAACCAACATCAGCACTCACTGAGTCACGCTCTGCATAATTGACGATTAAATAAGAATGCACACTAGAGTTGATAGCAAATATGGCGGCGTATACGAATAATCCAATCACTAATACAAGAGTTATATCCCAAGCTAACCAAAGGCCAGTAGCAATTAATGCCGGAACTATCGCTAATAACCATGCCCAGCGGGTGAGTGTTATTCCATTGGGTGGAGTCTGCGGTTTGTTGCTTGTCATCATGGGAGCTGCGGCCTGGACAACGCCATAAAAAATAATCCAGCAAGCCATAAAGCTACCCACCTGAATATGCTCCCATTGCAATTGGGATTGAAGAAATACTGGAAGTGCAATCACAAACCATATATCTCTGGAGCCAAACAGAAAAAAGCGAGCAGCGGAAAGATAGTTAATATTTTGACTTTTTGACAGCGTTTCGCGAAATTTGGGCTTGTATGTAGTTTTTTGCGACTCAAGAAACAGCCAACTCAGCACAAGGGTTAGGCCTAAAAAAACCATCAGTGCTAAAAGACTGTTGCGAAAATCAAGAGTTGCCATCAGCAGCCCGCCAACAAAAAAACCTAGACCCTTAAGTGTATTTTTGGAGCCTGTGAGTAGCGCAACCCACCGATATAGTTTTGACTGTTGGTTATCATCGACCAAAAGTTTAATACTACTTTTAGCACTCATCTTATTGAGGTCTTTGGCCACCCCCGATAGGGCTTGAGCAAGCATGACATAGGTTAGACTAAGTATTGAGGGTGAAACGCATAGCATACCCAGTGCAATAATCTGCAGGCTAATGCCAATATGCAATGAAGTGGTAAGCCCGATTCTTGTCGCCAACCAGCCACCATAAAGGTTAGTCAGAATGCCAAAAAATTCATACAGAATAAACAGGCTAGCAAGCTCTAGGGGCGAGTAACCTAACCCATGAAAGAACAGCAGCACCAGCATACGTAATGCGCCATCTGTCAGGGTAAATGCCCAATAACTCAGGGTAATGGTGAAATATTGTTGATTAGCGGTTGTAGTTGTCATGACTACATAGAGTGACAGACTTTAGATACCAGTTCCATCATACGATTTACATAACCAATTTCATTGTCATACCAAACTAATAGCTTGATCTGCGTGCCGTTGATGACCATGGTTGAGGGGGCATCGATAATGCCAGAGCGAATATCATTGGTGTAGTCTACAGATACCAAAGGTAATTCCTCGTAGCCTAATATACCTTGTAAACGTCCCATAGCGGCGGTTTTAAGGGCTGAATTGACCTCATCAGCGGTGGTCGATTTTTCAACCTCAAATACACAGTCTGTTAACGAGGCATTAGCCAGTGGAACACGAACCGCAACACCATTTATTTTGCCCTTTAACTCAGGAAAAATTTCAGTAATTGCTGTGGCAGACCCTGTGCTAGTTGGAATAAGCGACATACTGCTGGCGCGAGCTCGACGCAAATCTTTATGATATTGATCAATAATACTCTGAGTATTAGTCATATCGTGAATAGTGGTCATCGAGCCATGGGAAATACCAAAGCATTGATGAATAACATCCACAACGGGCGCAATACAGTTGGTTGTACATGAGGCCGCGGTGACTATATCTTGGCCAACATATTCATGGTCGTTAACGCCCACAACAACGTTGAGCACCTGATCGCGAGGAAAGCCTTTAATAGGGGCAGAAACTACTACTTTAGCGACGCCCTGATCGAAATAAGGCTTAAGCGCCTCTGGGCTTTTAAAGGCGCCGGTACAATCAAGCACTAAATCAACTTCGGCCTGTTGCCACTGGGTGTCTTTTATAGCCTTATTTTGAGAATAACTAATTCGCTGGCCCTCAATAAAGAGCGAATCCTCTTTGACGGATACCTCTTTTTCCCATTGGCCATGAACTGAATCAAAGCGCAATAAATGGGCCGCGCTTTGGACGTCACCAGCCATCTCGTTGATGTGCACAATTTCAAAATCGGCACACCCCCAAGATTCTCGAAGTGCGAGCCGGCCCATACGACCGAATCCATTGATTCCAACTTTTATAGACATATTTAATGCTTAGGCTAATTAAAAAGTTAAAATAATCGCAAAAGATGACAGTTTTATGACAGTGCTAACTTATTATTCTTCACCGCCAAGGCCATGAATATGTCCCTGAGCGATTTCTTCTTCAGAGGCTTCACGAATTTCTTCGATACTGACATCAAAGTTAAGATTTTTGCCGGCAAGCGGGTGGTTACCATCAACAGTAACAAGCTCCTCAGTTACTGCAATCACAGTAACAGGGACTGAGCCGCCCTGACCTGTTTGTGCTTCAAACTGCATGCCTGGCTCAATGGTGTCAATGCCTTGAAAAGCTTCGCGAGGCACTTCTTGTATCAGTTCTTTTTGAACTTCACCGTAGCCTTCAGCTGCCTTAACTGCAACAGTTAGCGAGTCGCCTACTGCTTTTCCTTCCAGTGCTTTCTCAAGCCCAGGAATAATATTCCCAGCGCCATGTAAATAGCCTAAAGGCTCTTTCCCTTCAGAGCTATCAATGCTAATGCCGTCATCGTCGGTCAGTGAATAGTGGAAGCTAACTACGCTATTGTTCTGAATTTTCATGATTTTTACTCGTTAAATGAATCAGCTGTACATTATCCATATTAGCCACTAAATATCGATCAACTTATTCAGAAAGCGCCATAAAAATCACTAAAAGGTTGCTGATAGCGTCATAATTATGTCATAAAGTGGTTTTTAAATAGGGGGTATAGATGAAAGAAGAGAACGATTTTATGCCCGTGCACACAATTCTTGTGGTTGATGATGAAGCCGCTATTCGAGATATGCTCTGTATTGCCCTAGAGGCTGCAGACTATAATGTTATTCAGGCGGGAAATGCCCAGCAAGCGCATGCCGCTATTTTAGATCGTAATCCTGATTTAGTTTTATTAGATTGGATGATGCCGGGAACCACGGGTTTAGAATTGCTGCGTCGACTCAAGCGCGATGAATTAACTGAAAAAATTCCAGTTATTATGTTGACTGCTAAAGCTGAGGAAGACAGTAAAATTTACGGTCTAGACTCAGGTGCTGATGACTATATTTCAA
>JAYQEC010000046.1:0-9914 GCA_038138645.1 Porticoccaceae bacterium
ACATTTTTAAGCCTCGCTTAATGAGTAGGTTAAAGCGCTGTAATGGCTATGCATACAATGCATGCATGTAGCCGATAATATGAATTGTGCGCATGATACGAGAAATTGCACTAAAAAAGGTCATTTTTGGTTATGGTTTTTTTTGATAACCTCTATACCATTTTAGTTATTACGCTTATTAATCTTAACTAGGGGTTTAAAATGTTAAATTTGTAGTAACAGAACAACCCCATAAAACGTATAATTGGGCTTTTTAATCAGTATCAATTTGCTGTAATTGCTAAATATAACCATTGGATAAAAAATGACGATTAGAACCAGAATTGCTCCATCGCCAACCGGTGATCCTCACGTAGGCACGGCTTATGTGGCACTGTTTAATATGGTGTTTGCCCGCAGTCAGGGTGGTCAATTTTTACTGCGTATTGAAGATACCGATCAAACAAGATCAACCCCAGAATCTGAGAAGGCTATTCTCGATGCGCTGTCATGGTTGGGTCTCGATTGGGATGAAGGGCCAGATGTGGGTGGTGATAAGGGACCCTATCGTCAAAGTGAGCGCTCAGATATCTATGCCAAATACGCCGATGAGCTTATAGAAAAAGGCTATGCCTTTCGTTGTTTTTGTACGCCAAAGAGATTGGACGAGCTTCGTGCCACTCAGATGCAGGAAAAACAACCACTGGGCTATGACGGACACTGTGAAAATTTATCCGAGGAAGAGATTGCCCAGCGTCTTGCAAATAATGAGCCCTATGTAGTGAGAATGAAGGTTCCCCGAGAAGGGCAGTGCACCTTTAATGATATGCTACGTGGTGAAATCAGTATTGATTGGGCGCAGGTTGATATGCAAATTCTGCTAAAGGCAGACGGCATGCCCACCTATCACCTAGCCAATGTGGTCGATGATCACCTTATGGAGATTAGCCATGTGATTCGCGGTGAGGAGTGGATTAACTCAGCGCCCAAGCATATTCTGCTCTATCAATATTTTGGTTGGGAGTTGCCGGTTTTTTGCCATCTTCCACTGTTGCGTAATGTGGATAAAAGTAAACTTTCTAAACGCAAGAATCCAACCAGTATTCTTTACTATCAACGCATGGGCTATTTGCCCGAAGCGCTATTGAATTATTTGGGCCGAATGGGCTGGTCAATGCCTGATGAGCGTGAAAAATTCACACTGGATGAAATGATGTCAGAGTTTGATATTCAGCGAGTTTCTCTGGGTGGTCCGGTATTTGATGTGGAAAAACTCAGTTGGCTCAATGGCCTTTGGATTCGCGAAGAGTTATCTGATGAAGAGCTGGCCGATCGACTGCATCAATGGGCGCTAAATCGTGAAACTCTATTACAGTTTTTGCCCTTTGCTAAGCAACGTATGGAAACCTTTTCAGATATAGCCCCACTGGGCAGTTATTTGGTATCTGGTATGTTGCCAATCACTGCTGAGGACCTAAAGTCTGTTGGTATGGAAGATGATCAATTGCTTGAGGTATTGCAATTCTCACTATGGCGTCTTGAGGCTATACAGCAATGGCAGAGAGATAATATATTCGAGGTGCTTAAGGGCACTGCGGATGCTATGGATATTAAGTTAAAACCTTTCTTGGCGCCTCTTTTTATCGCTATCGCAGGCAGTAGCTCATCTATTTCGGTAATGGATTCTATGGCGCTGTTAGGTGCGGATATGTCTAGAGCAAGGCTTCGATTTGCGATTGATTTACTGGGTGGTATAGGCAAGAAGAAACTCAAGAAAATGGAAAAGGCCTATCAGCAGTTAAATTAATTCAGTCTGTGGCTTTCGATTGCTTATTAAGCTTGACTTGATAGCACCTGATCCCTATCATTCGCCCTCCAATTTTGGGGCTATAGCTCAGCTGGGAGAGCGCAACACTGGCAGTGTTGAGGTCAGCGGTTCGATCCCGCTTAGCTCCACCATATTTTATCCCCTGCACCCAGTGCGGGGGTTTTTGGTTAAGGATCATTGTTGATACTAGTTTGCTTAAAAGCTAGTTTTTCAACTGTCATTAATTCAGCATCAAAGGAGAAGATCATTGATTAAGCCTCATGGCTCAGACAGCCTAAATCCTCGTCTTGTTAGTGCCGAGCGTGCGCAACAGTTACTAGCCGAAGCAGAATCACTCCCTAGCTTGGTTTTAAACTCAGCGGCTGCCGCCAATGCTGTTATGTTAGGTGCAGGCTATTTCAATCCCCTTGCTGGTTATATGAATCTTGCTGATGCTATCAGTGTATCTGAGAGCTTACACACCCAAGAGGGTCTGTTTTGGCCGGTTCCTGTATTAAATCTAGTTAAAGATATTCAGGGTATTGAAGGGGCTAAGAGAATTGCCTTACGCGATCCAAACACCGAGGGTAATCCTGTTATGGCGGTAATGGATATTGATGCCATTGAGTCGGTAACTGATGCGCAGATAGAGAGCATGGCTGAGGCTATTTTTGGTACCACGGACTCAGAACATCCGGGCGTAGCCACCTTTACTGGACTTGGTCGTTTTGTGGTTTCAGGTGCTATTGAGGTGCTAAGTTTAAGCTACTTCCAAGCTGACTTCCCCGATACGTTTAGAACAGCCACAGAAATTCGCGATGAAATTGCTGAGCGCGGCTGGAATAAAGTAGTCGCCTTCCAAACACGCAACCCAATGCATCGTGCTCACGAAGAGCTTTGTCGTATGGCTATGGAGCGCTTGGATGCTGATGGCGTAGTGATTCATATGTTGTTGGGTAAGTTAAAGTCAGGGGATATACCTGCCGATGTTCGCGATAATTGCATACGCAAAATGGTTGAACTTTATTTCCCAGAAAATTCAGTGATGGTTACTGGCTATGGCTTTGATATGTTGTATGCCGGCCCAAGAGAAGCGGTATTACATGCAGTTTTCCGTCAAAATATGGGTGCAACGCATCTAATTGTTGGTCGTGACCATGCTGGTGTGGGTGACTACTACGGTGCCTTTGATGCGCAGACCATCTTTGACGACAAAGTGCCAGAGGGCGCGCTTGAAATTGAGATTTTCAATGCTGACCACACTGCATTTTCGAAAAAACTGGGTCGCGTGGTGATGATGAATGAAGCCGAAGATCACACTAAAGATGACTTTATTTTACTATCGGGCACTAAGGTGCGTCAGATGTTGGGTGATGGCATAGCGCCACCGCCTGAGTTCTCAAGACCTGAAGTCGCTCAAATTCTTATGGACTATTATCAAATCCAAAACGGCTAAGTCGTTTAAAATTGATTACACAAAAGGCAGGTAGTTTTAGTGAACTACCTGCTTTTTTGTTTTTAAGTGAAGTTTCGCTGGTTTCTGTACAAATTTAAGTACTTTAAGCGGTTTTAATAGCTTATGCCTCTGTTTGAGAGTGCAATTTTACGGTGAAACCTGTAAGCTTCGCGCCCTGTGAAAGACCAACAAAATGCTACTCAACTTGCCAACACTGTCGAAGCTTGACAATAACTCTAAAGTTAAAATTTATGTCGTTTAAAGAACTGGGTTTATCTGCGCCAATTTTAAAAGCTGTTACTGCTCAGGGTTACAGTGAACCATCGCCTATTCAAGCCAAAGCAATACCTGCTGTCCTTGAGGGTCATGACTTAATGGCAGCCGCTCAGACCGGTACAGGTAAAACAGCAGGCTTTACTCTGCCTATTTTGGAACGCTTAAGTGGTGGACGCCGTGCAGGATCAAATCAGGCACGCTGTTTGATTTTAACCCCGACAAGAGAGCTAGCCGCGCAAGTGGGTGAAAGCGTAACCACCTATTCCAAGCATCTTTCGTTAACTTCAGCGGTTGTATTTGGTGGAGTTAAGATTAATCCACAAATGATGAAGCTAAGAAAGGGCGTTGATATCTTAGTGGCAACCCCAGGTCGTCTAATGGATCTTCATAGTCAGAATGCAGTGAGGTTTGATCATCTACAGGTGCTAGTGTTAGATGAAGCGGACCGTATGCTCGATATGGGTTTTATTCGCGATATTAAGCGAATTATTGAACTGTTGCCTCGACGCCGACAAAATTTATTATTTTCAGCAACTTTTTCAGATGATATTCGCAATCTAGCGCGCGGTCTATTGCGCAAGCCCATTGAGATTTCAGTTAGCCCTCGCAATACCACTGCGACATCGGTAACTCAGACTATTCATCCCGTGGATAAGAAAAAGAAAGCCCAGTTACTTACGCGCTTGATTCGCGATGGCAATTGGGATCAGGCACTGGTGTTTACAAAAACTAAACATGGTGCCAACAAGCTGACCAAGCACTTGGAATCTGAAGGAATTGTAGCCGCCGCTATTCATGGCAATAAAAGTCAGGGTGCGCGAACCAAAGCATTAGCAGGTTTTAAAGCCGGAGAAATTAGAATACTAGTGGCAACAGATATTGCCGCTCGCGGCCTAGATATTGAACAGCTACCTCAGGTTGTCAATTTTGATCTACCCAATGTGTCAGAAGACTACGTGCATCGTATTGGGCGCACTGGTCGTGCTGGTCAAACCGGCAAGGCAATTTCTCTAGTGAGCGCCGATGAGGTTGATCTATTATCTGATATTGAGCGCCTAATACAGCAGTTATTACCGCGTGAAGAGGTCGAAGGCTATGAACCTAAACACGCAGTACCCGAAACCACTTTAAGAGCACCTTTAAAGCCTAAAAAGCCAAGAAAAGCACTTAATCGTGAGACTGGTGCAGGTGATAATAGCCGACGAGGCAAAAAGGCGACGGCTAGAGGGTCGGGTTATGGTCAAGGGCCAAAGCCGGGCAAAAAACGCAAGTCGGGTGGAAGAGATCAGACCGCTAAATCAAAGGATTCTGGCAGTAGAGATTCTGGCAAATCCTCTGTGTCAAAGAAAAAGTCAGGATTCAAAGGTAAGCCAGCCAAACGCTCGGGTCAATCACCCTGGGGTTCAGGTGGTGGAAAACGTAACAGTGGAAAGCCTTTTGGCGGTAATCGATAAAACAGTTTCAATAATCCTCAATAAAGAGTCTATCAGCGAATGTTTGAGTTTCAGTTAAGTAAAGTAGCAACTTTTAAAAATGATTTACTATCCGGTTTAACCGTAGCACTGGCTTTGGTGCCAGAAGCGGTGGCATTTGCCTTTGTAGCCGGTGTGGAACCTTTGGTAGGTTTGTATGCCGCTTTTATGGTGGGTCTTATTACCGCAACTATTGGCGGTCGTCCCGGGATGATTAGTGGTGCTACAGGGGCACTCGCTGTAGTGATGGTTACTCTTGTAGCTCAGCATGGGGTTGAGTATCTATTTATCACCGTGGTATTGATGGGCATCCTGCAAATTGCTGCGGGTATATTTAAGCTCGGGAAATTTATTCGTATGGTTCCTCATCCTGTGATGCTGGGCTTTGTTAATGGATTGGCCATTGTTATTTTCCTCGCGCAATTGGGTCAGTTTGGCGAAGCAGGTCAGCCCGGTTGGCTTGAGGGTACCTTTATGCAAGGTACTATTATCGATGTGGCTTGGTTGCAGGGCAGTGCAATGCATATGCTGTTAGGTTTGGTTTTTCTTACCATGTTGATTATTTATTTCTTACCTAAAATAACCAGGATAATTCCTTCATCACTGGCAGCAATCTTGGTGGTAACAGGATTGGTATTAGGTTTTGACTTAGATACCAAGGTGGTGGGGGATGTTGCCTCCATTAGTGGTGGCCTGCCTAGCTTTAGTATTCCTAGCGTGCCATTTACCTTTGAAACCCTAATGATCATATTGCCCTATGCCATTATCTTGGCGGCTATTGGCTTAATTGAATCCCTGCTTACTCTGCGACTTATCGATGAAATTACTGAAACTCGCGGCCGTGGAAATAAAGAATGTATTGGTCAGGGTGTGGCTAATACTGTGACAGGTTTCTTTGGCGGTATGGGTGGTTGTGCCATGATCGGTCAAAGTATGATTAATGTGAACTCCGGGGGACGTGGTCGTCTTTCAGGGATCAGTGCGGCACTGTTCTTATTATTATTTATATTAGTTGCATCACCGCTGATTGAGAAAATCCCATTGGCTGCATTAATCGGTGTGATGTTTATTGTGGTTATAGGTACCTTTGAGTGGTCTAGCTTTAGAATTATCGGCAAGGTGCCCAAAAGTGATGCGCTAATTTTAGTCTTGGTTTCTG
The DNA here is from genome assembly GCA_038138645.1 of Porticoccaceae bacterium. Taxonomy (GTDB): domain Bacteria; phylum Pseudomonadota; class Gammaproteobacteria; order Pseudomonadales; family Porticoccaceae; genus HTCC2207. Next base: position 6,150 of record JAYQEC010000046.1, read on the forward strand.
GTGTTACTGTGGCTACTGACTTAGCCGTAGCGGTGGTTGTGGGTGTGATTGTGTCTGCCCTAGTATTTGCGTGGCAGCATGCCAAATATATTCGTATTGAAGCCCGAGAAGATCATAAGGGTTCAACGGTCTATGCGGTAACAGGTCCATTATTCTTTGGTTCGGTAACTTCATTTTTAGAGCGTTTTGACCCTAAGCAAGATAATGATGATGTAGTAATTGATTTTGCTCGTTCAAGGGTAGCCGATCACTCGGGTCTTGAGGCCATAGATACCCTAGCTGAGCGCTATGTGAAGGCTGGAAAAAACCTTCATTTAGTTCATCTAAGTGAAGAGTGTCGCAGGCTGCTGACTAAAGCGGGCAATCTGGTTGAAGTTAATGTGATTGAAGATCCTAAATACTTTGTGGCTGACGACAGTCTGGCGTAACAGTTTGAATAAAAATCTGCCATTTCTGTACTAGTGGCTACTTGAAATTTGGTTTTTTGCCCTTACCTAAGTAACAGAGGCAAAATATTGCCAAAGATTAGGTGTTAACTAGGAGAGATGGCAGAAATGACAGCAAAGTCAAAAAGCAAAGCAGAAACTATGGGGTTCCAAACTGAAGCAAAGCAACTGCTTCAGTTGATGATTCATTCTTTGTATTCCAACAAAGAAATCTTTTTACGCGAATTAATCTCTAATGCATCCGATGCAACTGATAAGTTGCGCGTTGAAGCCTTAGAAAACAGCGCACTCTACGAAAGTGATGGTGAGCTTAGAATTAGAGTTGCGATCGATGAAGAAGCTAAAACCATTGAGATATCTGACAATGGTATTGGTATGTCAAAAGATGAAGTTATTGCTAACTTAGGTACCATTGCAAAATCAGGTACTTCTGAATTCCTTAAAAATCTAACCGGTGACCAAAAGAAAGATTCACAACTAATTGGTCAGTTTGGTGTGGGTTTTTATTCTTCTTTTATTGTGGCTAAACAGGTTGTAGTAGAAACTCGTCGTGCCGGCGCGGCAGCTGATGAAGCGGTGCGCTGGACCTCTGAAGGTGAAGCTGACTTTAAAGTTGAGTCAATTGAAAAAGCCGATCGCGGAACTAGCATCACATTGATTCTAAAAGATGATGAGCAGGAGTTTGCTAATAACTGGCGTCTGCGCAGCATTATCAAAAAATACTCCGATCATATTGCTATTCCAGTACAGATGGAAAAGATTCAGCCGCCAGCAGAAGAGGGCGAAGAACCTAAAGCAGATCAAGCCCCTGAGTGGGAAGCGATTAACGATGCTAAAGCGTTGTGGACAAAATCACGAAGCGAAGTTACAGATGATGAGTACAATGAATTTTACCGTCATATTTCCCATGATTTTGCCGAGCCATTAAGCTGGAGCCACAATCGGGTAGAGGGTAAGCATGAGTACACCAGCTTGCTGTATATTCCCGGTATGGCGCCAATGGATCTCTATCAGCGTGAAGCAGCGCGCGGTTTGAAGCTGTATATCAAACGCACCTTTATTATGGATGATGCCGAGCAGTTTTTACCTATGTACCTGCGTTTTGTAAAAGGTGTATTGGATAGTGCCGATCTGCCATTGAATGTGTCTCGTGAAATTCTTCAAAGTACACCCATGGTAGATAGTATTCGCTCAGCCCTAACTAAGCGTATCCTAGATATGCTAGCTAAAATGGCGAAAAGCGAACCTGAGAAATATGCCACATTCTGGAATCAGTTCGGCGCGGTTCTTAAAGAAGGGCCCAGTGAAGATAATGGCAATCGCGAAAAAATTGCTAAATTATTTAGATTTGCTAGCTCAACTAGCGAGGGAACCGATCCAACAGTAAGTCTGGCTGACTATATTGAGCGCATGAAAGAAGGTCAGGACAAGATTTACTATGTGACTGGCGACAGTCATTCGGTGGTTGCAAATAGCCCCTACTTAGAAGTATTCCGCAAGCATGGCATTGAAGTACTTTTGATGTCTGATCGCATTGATGAGTGGATGATGGGTTACCTGACTGAGTTTGATGGCAAATCTTTCCAAGATGTGGCCCGTGGCGATCTTGATCTAAGCGCTATTATTGGTGAAGATGACGAAGCAGATAAAGACAGCAAATCCAAAGCCAAAAAGAAAGATCAAACTGCTGAAGATGCCTTGCTAGAGCGCGTTAAAGGCCTATTAGAAGCTAAAGTTGAAGCGGTTAAAAGCACCAGTCGCTTAACCACTTCGCCGGCTTGCTTGGTTGTGGGTCAGAATGATATGGGTGAGCAAATGCGTAAAATTATGCAGGCGGCAGGTCAGGCAGTGCCAGAGACCAAACCTATATTAGAGCTTAATATGGAACATCCTTTAGTCGCTAAGCTAGCGGATGAAAAAGATGATGAGACAGCAGGCCGTCTAGCCTCGGTTTTATTTGATCAGGCAGCCTTGTCAGCTGGAAGGCAGCTTGAGAATCCCGCGCAGTTTGTGCAGGAACTTAATAAGCTGATGTTTCAATAAAATATCTAAACCGAAAAAAGCGCTCTAGATAGGGCGCTTTTTTTATATCAAGGCTGACATCGACTGTTGCACTACCTATAATGCAATGCATAAAGCTAGGGGCCTTGTTGGAGAAGACTCAGTTGGAAAATACTAATAAGCTAAAAATAGCAGTGTTGGGTGGTGGAAGTTTTGGTACTGCAATTGCCAATATGGTGGCTGAGAATAACTACTCAGTAACCCTATGGATGCGCAGTGAAAAAAGTCGTCAACAGATTTTAGAAACTGGCGAAAATGCAGCCTATTTACCCGGTTATCAACTTAATAAATCACTGAATATCACCACCGATTTAGGCGAAGCTCTCGATCAGGTTGATGTGGTATTTTTTGCCGTACCCAGTAGTTCGTTTAGATCGCTAGCCAAGCAGGCTAAGGATCTATTATCCAAAGATACCCTGCTAATTAGCACCGCAAAAGGTATTGAAGCTGAAAGCTTTTTGCTACCCAGTCAGATTCTGGAACAAGAAATACCGCAATGTGAAGTTGGGGTTATTAGTGGTCCAAACCTTGCCGCAGAAATTGCCCAGTTCCAAATTACTGCCACAGTGATTGCTAGTGAATCAGATGAGCTATGCGAAAGAGTTCAAGAATTATTAGCCTCTAAGTATTTTCGTGTCTATGCTAACCATGACCGCTATGGTGTAGAGTTGGGTGGTGCGCTTAAGAATATTTACGCTATCGTGTCAGGTATTGCCGAGTCGATGAATGCAGGGCAGAACACCAAAAGTGTGGTGTTAACCAGAAGCTTGGCAGAAATGAGCCGCTTTGCCGCACAGCTAGGAGCAAATCCTCTAACTTTCCTAGGTCTTAGTGGAGTGGGCGATCTTTATGTAACCTGTACATCGCCATTAAGTCGCAATTTTCGCATTGGTACCGCCTTAGGTCGCGGTGAATCGCTTGAGCAGGCTATCGCCTCTGTAGGGCAAATTGCAGAGGGGGTGAATACCACTAAATTAGTGAAACAAAAGTCTGAAGAACTTGGCATATACATGCCCTTAGCTTCAGGCTTATACTCTACAATGTTCGAGGGTCTCTCGATCGTAGAATCATTGAAAACAATGATGTTGGCAGAACAAAACACAGACGTTGAATTTACGGTGAAAGCAAATGATTAATGGAAATATGTCCCTAACAAATGTAGATACATGGATAAGACTTGCCTATATGGTGCTGTTTGCACTATTGGTAATGGCTGCGCGCCTAGTAGTCAGCATAGTCGTCGTGTTGCAGTTTGCAC
>JAYQEC010000047.1:0-9897 GCA_038138645.1 Porticoccaceae bacterium
AGATAATTTATATCAATGCGTCTAGTCTTTCGGCTAAAATGATGCCTAATCTTGGGCTGTAGCCGTACTATGAACATTAAAATTAAAAAATGGTTAAAAAATATGAAAGTGGGTCATGTAAATATGCGTTCTAGTCTCCTTAAATGGTCACTAAGTCTGATCCTTTCGCTTAGCTTTGTTGCAGAGGCAATGGCGGCAGATATGGTCAAGATCAACTTTCGAGATGCAGATATCCGCAGTGTGATTGAGAGTGTTGCTGAAATCACTGGTGAGTCCTTTGTATTAGACCCAAGAGTCAAAGGCAAGGTCACCATTATTTCGCCTGAGACCATAGATAAATCATTGCTATATGAAGCGATTCTTTCCGCAATTCAAGTGCAGGGCTATCAAGCGGTGCGCGATGGAGCGGTAACTCGTGTGTTGCCTTTTAACCAGTCATTTAATCTTGCTGGTGGCGGGCAAAGCGAACTAGTAACAGAAATTCTTAAAGTGAGATTTGTTCAGGCTGCAACCCTAATTCCAGTGTTAAAACCATTAATGAGTAATGGTGCGCGTGTTCAGGCATATAACCAAAGTAATTATTTGGTGGTTTCGGATATTCGCTCTAATGTTGATCGCTTAAAAATGTTGCTTAGTGAGCTGGATGATCCTGATCAAACTGCGGTTGAGGTGATTACTCTTGAACATATTTCTGCTGCCGAGGCTGTCCATATTGCTGGTCAATTAAAGCAGCTACAAAAACAAGAGCTATCTTTGGTAGAAGATGATCTCAATAACCGAGTTATTGTGAGTGGTCCCGGCTCAGCTAGAACCGCCTTTAGAGAAATGCTCAAATCCTTGGACGTGCCACTTAGCAGTAAGGGTAGTGTTGAAGTGATTTACCTTAATTACTCTCGTGCTTCTGAGTTAAAGCCTGTTCTTGATGGCCTTTTAACCTCTGAAATATTGCTGCGATTAGCGGGTGAAGCCAGCGCGAAAGGCAAGAAAGGTGGTGCAAAAGCAAGTTACAAGGTAGAAATTGATGAATTAAACAACGCGCTGATTTTGGCAGCGCCGGCCGCGGTTATTCGTGAAGTTAAGAGTATTGTTGAAAAACTTGATATCTCAAGACCACAGGTATTGATTGAGGCGGTTATTGCTCAGCTTTCTGAGGATCAGGCTAAGAAATTAGGCGTGGATATTTTATTTACCAGTAAGGATACAGGTGGTTATCTAACCAACTTTGATGGCCTACTTGGTTCGTTAGTGGGTGCGGGATTAAATGGTACTCCAGATACTGCCACTCTAAATACGTTGATTGGCGGCATGCCTAATTCACCGTTTGCCTTTGGGGGTGAATTTAACTCAAATACAGGTAAGGGCATGGGCTTGCTAGTTCAGGCATTACAAAATGATAGCGACACTAATATTCTATCAACGCCATCAGTGGTTACATTAGATAATGAAGAAGCTTCTCTCTCCTCGGGTAAAGAAGTGCCTTTCCAAACCGGTAGTTATACCAATAGCAGTAGTGGCTCAAGCACTAGCAACCCGTTTACTACCTATAATCGAGAAGAGGTGGGTATACTTCTGAAAGTTAAGCCACAGATTAGTAAGGGTAATGCGGTTCGATTAGAAATTGAGCAGGAGTCATCAAAAGTTGAGGCGGGTGGAAGCCCTGGGTTGCAAACTACCACTAAGAATACGATTAAAACTAATGTAATGATTGAAGATGGCGAGCTGCTTATTCTGGGTGGTTTGATTGAGGATACCTACACTCAGAGTGAGTCTAAGGTGCCAATATTGGGTAGTGTCCCTTTATTGGGAAGACTTTTCCAGTCTTCTTCAAAGGGCAAGGATCAGCAGGTGTTAATGATGTTTATCCGACCCACCATTATTCGTAACCCAGAAGATGCCAAAAATCTGTCTGATGAGCGCTTCCAGCATCTTATTAGCCGTGATCTTGATGGCAAAAAGAAGAGCCTGTTAAACGAACAACTTAAAGAAATAATTACACAAGAGTCGATACAAGAGGCCGAGTAATCGTGCAATATGAGCATTTATCAGCAGTATTTTGCCCTTAGTTGCGAACCTTTTTCTATAGTTCCTGACCCGGGATTTTTATATCCCAGTAGTCAGCATCGCCAAGCGGTTGCTCATCTCAAATATGGTTTAGATCGCGAGGGTGGTTTCGTTCTTTTGACCGGTGAGGTTGGTACTGGTAAGACTACACTTACTCGGACACTGATAAAGCGCTTGCCAGCGCATGTTCGAGTTGCCTATGTACTAAATAGTACGCTTGACTCTGCCGATGTTTTAGCCAGTATCTGTCAGGAACTAGGCATTAAACTTCCTAAATCTTCAAAAACCTCACTCACAAAAAACTGTATAGATGCCCTTAATGCCGACTTGATTAAGTCCCATGCTGAGGGTAAGAAAACCTTAGTAGTGATTGAAGAGGCGCAGAATTTAAGCCCTGAGGTACTTGAGATTCTTCGTTTATTGAGCAATCTTGAAACGGCGACGCACAAATTACTGCATATTTTATTGGTTGGCCAGCCAGAGCTCCTTGAAACACTGGCTCAAAAAAATCAGCGCCAATTAAATCAACGGGTAGTGGCTCGTTTTCATCTTTTGCCCCTAGCAAAGACCGATGTAGCAAATTATGTAAATCATCGACTTCACCATGCAGGTGCTAATAGAGCAATTTTTGAAAGTTCTGCGATGACAGCGCTATTTAAATTAACACAGGGCGTGCCGCGGTTAATTAATCTTATTTGTCACCATTCTTTGTTGGCAGCCTATTCTACGGGAGCTAAAACTGTATCCGCTAAGCTATTAAAAGCGGCCGCGGTTGAAATATTTGATATAGAAAAGCCTAAGCAAAAATCATCAGGTAAAGTAGGCTGGAGTCTGGTTTTTTGTTCGGTCATTGCGCTATTGGCTGGTGTCGCCTTTTATGGCGATCAATTAACGAGTAAAACCTTGGTGGATGCAAAGCTGGTAAATGCACCGGCTAAAGTGGAGAGTGAGTTTGAGTCTGTTGTTGTGTCTCAACCATTAATAGAAGAAATTGAACCGCAGCCATTAATAGTGGCAATTGAATCCGAAGAAAAGGGTTTGGAGCCTGAGCCTTTAGTTATAGAGTCTAAAAATCCAACAACATTCAATAATCCATTTGCAGCGCTATTTGCACTTTGGTCAGTGCAGATTGAGCCTTTATTCTCGGAAGAGGAAGTCTATTCTGTGGCAGCTGAAAATGAATTGGGCGCTGAAAAACTGATTAATTTACCGCTTTCTGAACTTATTGAATTGGACCGCGTCGGTATAGTTTGGGTACAGGATGAAAATAATCGACTTAAAAGCTATTTGCTGACAGCTATTGATTCAGGTTTTGTCAATTTGCAGGGTATAAAGGGTGAACGTCAAGAAAGTTTAGAGTGGTTGGCCGAGAACTGGAATGGCGCATTTTTATACCTCTGGCATAGGCCGATTGATATTTTAAGTATGCGACTGGGCGATAAGAATCTAGTGGCATTGGACTGGTTGCAGTCGCGTCTGTTGCAGATTGATGATGCTTATCAGCCAATTATTACTGGGGGTTATTTTAATGAGGCTGTAAGGTTGCAGGTGCTTAACTTCCAACAGCAGCAGGGCATTCAAGCGGATGGTGTCGTCGGTCAGCAAACCATAATGAAGATAAATGAACTTACCATGTCGAGTTTGCCGCGCTTAAGTAAAGGTATTGCTCAGAGGGATAAAATCTAATGTCATTTATACTGAATGCACTTAAAAAAGCTGAGCAAGATAGATTGCGGGATGACCCTAAGGATCTGGAAGATTTTGCCAGTGCGCGTTGGGATCCTTATGAGCAAAAGCCCTCATCTAACAAATCGTTGATTGTATTTTCTGCTTTGGTGGTACTTATATTATCGGTTGTTGTGCTGTTTTATTTTATCGATGACATAGGGTTCAAACAAAATAACTCAACGGTTAAGACTGTTGAAACAGAGATAAACCCTGAGGCTGTAAAACCCAAGCTGATTGTAGAACAGCCACAACCAATAGATCCCATGGCAATTCCCAAACTCAATATTTCTGGGCATATGTTTTTTGCGCAGGGCTCATCTTCAAATCGGTTATTTGCTAATGATCAGTCTTATAAAGAGGGTGATTTGGTGTCCAACGGCTGGGTGCTAATGGCTATTGAATTAGACGGTATCAAGCTTAAAAAGAATGAGAAAATAGAGTTTCTTTCTTATCCTTAGCAAACCTTTTTAATCAATTAATACTTGTAGCTTTTTAAGCTGCTTCAGGTTTTGCGCCTTACTGGCTTTTTTCTCGGAAGTTTCAGGCAGACTTTTGGGTTTTTCTATCTCTAGCTTCTCACCAGCAAGAACCCGATCGCAATATTTACGGTAAATTTCATTAAAAACTGGGTAGGCTTTTCTTTCGGTTTCATTAGCAAGCATATGCCAGCCGCTGTCACGACCCGCAAGATAGACAGCCGCATGAGACCACAGCTGCTCGGCCTTCGGACTGGGGTTATTACAGGCCTCGATATAGGCATTACGCGAATTTGGTAGACCTTTTGGCATGCCCACTTGGCGACAGGCTTCAAGCATCTTATGCAGGGTAGGCAGATAGTCGCTATCGGCAATTATTTTTTCAGCCGCATCACAAATAGTTTTAGCGCTAAATAATGACAGCTTATTTAACCAGAGATTTTTGGCTAGATTTTCAGATTTGGTGTTGTCACCAAAGGCACTAAAATATTGGTTGTGATAATTTATTTGAAACAGCGCAAAAACCTGATTGATAGCATCAATCAGCTGCGGATCCTGCTTTTTATTATCAGGATGCCCAGCTTCGGTCTGAGAGCGCGTCGATGATGCTGCGATCTCTGATGCGACCTGCTGAATCAGATCCTTGCTGTTTGCCATAATTATTTTCCGTTATCTGGGATTGACTTTGTCTTGCCCACTGACGTTTAACATATTGTAAAAATTTAGTACTCCAAGAGCACTGTGCTGAGCCATTTTCTTGCCAGTAAAGCACAAATTCAGGAATTAATCTTTCTGCAAAATCGCGCTCGATATTTGCCATTTGCAGAACATCATAAACAGACTCATTAGGTTGCCATGAGCCAGTGATAGTTTGTGGCGATTTATCCTGATTCATCATGCCATTAAAAAATTGCCACTGGCGGCGAACATGTTGAACAAATTTAGAATCCCATGTGCTTGAGGCCTCGCCAGTCCCTCGCCAATAAAGAATAAATTCAGGAATAGCATCTTCGATAAAATTAATATTGATCGCACCCTGTTTGCAAAGGATATCCATCGCATCCGCTGAAGGCTGCCACTGGCTGGTAATGGGCTGCTGTTTATTTTTTCGATAGCTGGCAGTCTCTGCTTGTTGCCATTGACGCCATACTTCTTTGATATATTTTGAATCCCAGCTATGTTTTGGGATATTTCTATCTCGCCAATAGGCAACAAATTGGGGTACCTGTTGGCGAGCAAATTCATTAGTCACTCCCAACTGCGCCAGTTGACGCAAGCTATCTTCACTCGGTTGCCAGCTATTGGCCATGGGTTTGGCTGAATGGGCTTTCATTGGCTGTGGAGGTATGGATTTCGCAGGAGAGATCGTGCTTGAAGCTGCAGTTGGTTCATTAAAGGCAAAACGAAAATCTTGATTCGCTGAGAATGCGCCGCCGCCAACTAGCAATAGACCTTTCTCGTGCAGACTGGCGGTTAAGCGACCAATATCCTGTTCATTCCAGAAAGGGCTCAGTTCAAGCAGTCGCTGACCAGAAATCGATGTCCAAGCATAACCGCTGCTCGTTATCTGCGAACTGTGGCTAACAGATTCTTGCAGAATTTGAAGCAGTATCGCTTCCTCAAGGCCTAAAGTGGCGGCGAGAGTTGGCGAAAAGACAATCGGTTTTTCTGGTATCAAAGACATCTCCTTACTTTATCAGAAACAATCTCAATGAACGAGAAAATAGTCTCTTTGAGTGCCAATGTTTGACATAAATTAAGTTTGAAAATGGCTACTTTTTGGTTTACTGTATATAAAAACAGTAATGGAGTAAATAGCGTGTCAGCCAAAACCAAAACCGCCTATGTTTGTAATAACTGTGGCGCGGACTATCGCAAGTGGCAGGGTCAATGTTCAGAATGTCATGCGTGGAATAGCTTAACTGAGGTTCGTTTAGGTAGTTCAGCGCGCAGCGCGTCTGCGACAAGAAGTGGTTTTGCGGCTGCAGTTGATGGTCAGGTTAAAACTCTCGCCGAAATTACTTTGGATGAAATCCCTCGAATAAGTACTTCAGTAGGTGAGTTGGATTTAGTGTTGGGCGGGGGACTGGTGCCGGGGTCGGTGATTTTGGTAGGGGGTGAGCCTGGAGCCGGTAAGAGTACATTACTTTTGCAAACATTATGTAAGTTAGCAGATGCCGAGACTGCGCTTTATATAACCGGTGAGGAATCACCGCAACAGGTTGCAATGCGTGCATCTCGGTTGCAGTTACCCACCGATAAGTTAGAAATTATGGCGGAAACCTCGGTTGAAACGGTCTGTGCAGTCGCTGAGCAAAAAAAGCCTAAGATTATGGTGGTTGATTCGATCCAAGTCATGCATATGGAAGAGGTTACATCGGCACCGGGCAGTGTATCGCAGGTTCGTGAAAGTGCCTCCATGTTGGTGCGCTATGCCAAGCAGACCAATACGGTACTCATTCTGGTGGGTCATGTTACGAAAGATGGTTCATTGGCGGGTCCTAAGGTGTTGGAGCATATGATTGATTGCTCACTGATGCTTGAAGGCAATAGTGATAGTCATTTCAGAACTTTGCGCAGTCATAAAAACCGCTTTGGCGCAGTCAATGAGCTCGGTGTATTTGCTATGACTGACAAAGGATTGGTTGAAGTGGCTAACCCTTCGGCAATATTTCTTCAGCGCGGTGAAGATATTTCATCGGGCAGTGTAGTGATGGTGGTCTGGGAGGGCACCCGTCCCTTATTGGTCGAATTACAGGCGCTGGTGGATGATAGTCATTTGGGTAATCCGCGTCGCGTTACCGTAGGCCTAGATCATAACCGATTATCTATGTTGCTAGCTGTACTTCATCGTCATGGCGGTATTATGGCCGGTGATCAGGACGTATTTGTCAATGTGGTGGGTGGGGTAAAAGTACTAGAAACCAGTGCTGATTTAGCGTTGATTATGGCCGTTATTTCTAGCTTTAGGGATAACCCATTACCCGATGATTTGGTGGTATTTGGTGAGGTGGGTTTGGCGGGAGAAATTAGGCCTGTTGCCAATGGTCAGGAGCGCTTGCGTGAAGCAGCCAAACATGGTTTTAAGCACGCTATCGTGCCGTCAGGTAATAAGCCAAAGCAGCCGATTAAAGGAATGCGCGTTACTGCGGTTCGCAATGTTAACCAAGCCCTGGAGGCTTTGGGTTAAATATATTTAAAGTTCATTGACTTCTAGCAAACCAATGGTTAAATTCACTGCTTGCTTCGGCAACAGGTTCTCTTTGATTGAATTCTTAAATCAAAGAGTGAAACGGGAAATTGGTGCGTTTGTTCTTTGGTTAATAAAAGATCCAGCTATTCCAATACTGCCCCCGCAACGGTAGGTAAGAATGTTAGGTTGTATGACCACTGTGCTCAAAAAGGCATGGGAAGGTAACCTAGCAGAGCAGCTTTGTAGTTGCTCACTTACAAGTCCGGAGACCGGCCTGTCGCTATGCAGACAAACCACGGGGTGTGGTCTTGTGCTGGTCGACAGTTTTCGCTGTCTATTTGCCTGTTTATACCCTGTGAAAAATTAAAATAATTATGCTCGGGTGAGAGTACACAGGTTTTTATAATGAAAAAATTTATCAATCTATCCCTAGGTTTAAGCCTAGTTCCGTTTTTGGCGCTGTCTTCGGTAAATGCTGAAGAGGCTCAAGAAGTTGAAAATATTATTGTTACTGAAAGTAGAATTCCTACTATTGTTTCGGAAAGTTTAAGCGCAATTTCCATTATTACCAGAGAAGATATCGAGAGATATCAGGCATCTGATCTATATGATTTGATGGCTAGGTTGCCTGGGGTTTCAATGCTGAGAAATGGTTCGCGCGGCTCTGCAACCAGTTTATCCATTAGAGGTAATCAGGGTGATCACTCGTTGTTTTTGGTTGATGGTGTTCGTATTGGAAGTGCAACGCTTGGGAGTGCAACTCTAGGTTTGATCAATACCAATTCGATTGAGCGCATTGAGGTTGTTCGCGGGCCTAAATCAAATCTCTATGGTGCTGATGCCATTGGTGGTGTGGTTAATATTATTACTCGTGATGCAGCTGATATGGACTCATTTCAGGTTAAATCGTCAATTGGCAACAACGGGACCAAAGAAACAACATTGTCTGCAGGTACAACCAATGGCAAAAGTAGTTATTCTGCAGTAATTAATGCGTATAAAACTGACGGCATTGATAGTACTTATGATACTACTTTTCTTCATGGTGACGAGGATGGACATGAAAATGATAGTATCGCTTTACGATATGCTTACGAAATAAATGATGATGCAAAATTAAGCCTAGCATACAACAGTAATGATTCAGCAACCGATTACGATGCATCTTGTGCCACATATGATATGAATTGGAACAAAAATGAGTCGCCTTGTTATATTTACAATGAAACTAAAATAACATCCCTATCATCTTCATTGGATCTTGAGGTTACTGATAGTTGGTCGACTAATCTTCAGCTTGGGAAAAGTACAGATAATGCAGAAGAGTTATCGCCCAATGTTGATTTAGCACAGTTTTATTTGGATGGAGTCTTTAATACAACCAAGACTGAAGCTACTTGGTTTAATGCAATTAAGCTTGAATCAGAGGCTTTATTATCTATTGGTTTAGATTATCAAAAGGATGAGGTTGATAGCTCCAACACTTATGATGAAAGCAGTCGAGATAATAAAGCTGCATTCCTTCAGTACAAATTTAAATCAGCAGATGCAGATATAAGTTTTGGTGCACGACGAGATGACAATGAACAGTTTGGCGAACATACCACAACCTCTGTTATGGCAGGGCAAGATATTTCTGATAATGTGCGATTAAATTTCTCTTATGGAGAGGGCTTTAAGGCACCAACTTTTAATGATCTTTACTATCCATATTCCGGCAATGCTAGCCTAATGCCAGAGCAATCAGAGAATTATGAAATAAGCTTGAACGCTGATTGGGATAATTCTTCATTAAACTTGGGATTATTTAATAATTCCATCAAAAATATAATCCTTTGGAATTCATCTTTGGGTGCGCCTGACAATACTGAGAATGTTGAAATTTCAGGCTTGGAGTTTTCATTGAATACCCAAGTATCTAACTGGATGTTTGGCCTATCTGGCACTTTGATGAACCCTGAGGATAAATCTACGGGTAATATTTTAGTTCGACGTGCTAAGCGCTCTGCGTCTTTGGATGGCGATTATTATGCGGGTAATTATGGTTTAGGCTTTACTGTTTATAGTCAAAGTCATACTTTTGATAATTCAGCCAATACCGTGCGCCTAGGTGGCTATACTACTGTTGCTTTACGTGCCAACTTCGATCTAAGTGATAACTGGACAGTTAAAGTTAATGCAAACAATTTGACTGATAAGGAATATGTTACAGCCAGCGGATTTTTGGGGAATTACCGATCTATGGGTCGTGAGTTATTATTCACCGTAGCCTATACGCCAAGTCTATAATCTACTGGGTAAAATATAGTTAAGTCATAACTTGAGGAGCTCATGGAAAATACAGCGAAAAATAATGATGCGCACAAAAACAAGATGCAGAAACTTAAAGAGAATATAGATGCCTCTATAGAGTCTGCTTCTTTGGAGCGTGGTGTATGT
>JAYQEC010000048.1:0-9541 GCA_038138645.1 Porticoccaceae bacterium
ACTGTGGGTGAATCACTATTGTTTCAAAGCTACGCAAAAAAGCAATGCCGTCCTCGATCACGCCTTTCCAATGCACCGATGCAACGATGTTTGGATAGCCGTGACGCTTCATAAAACTAATGGTTTCCGGCCTGGCTGGGTCTGCCCTGGTAACCACTTGCCGCGCGTCATAAAACTGATCGCTCACTTTGTCAAACAGCGCAGGCGTGTGGTCGATTTCCCTGCCCACTTCGTAAGCTTCGCGATGAATGTAGAGCGTCCGCTCATGCACATAGCACCGGACAAGCGTTGTCGGGTCTTGGCTGAATCCCCAGTCTGCTCCCTGGTATACCGACCACCCTGGCTGTGGCTCGAATACGTCGATCACGTATTTGTCTTTGAGAATCTGCGCGTCAGAATAACTGCGGCACTCACCTTCCCATATATGCCGGTAACCATCTGGATCGACTTTTCGCTTGTAGTCTTTTTCAGCAACGAGCGACGTTTGGTGAAACCAGGGGTTATCATTCCAGTTAACTTTGCGCACCACAGCATTCTCTGGTGGGCTCAGGATCATTTGATAAACTGGATCGTGCGCCATGTGCGGATTCATAGTCAGCCAAATTTCAGCGCTTGGCTTCCGGATGGTTGGCAGTAGCGTTTCCAGGGAAGCGCCGGAAATCATCTGCGCTTCTTCAATCCAACAGATGTCAATGCCTTCTAGCGACTTAATTTCGCTTGCATCGTTGCGCATACCCCGCAGCCCTTTAAACAATATCTGTGACCCGTTCCTGCCGCGGATTTCTTTGTCAGTGATAACGAAATGGGCTTGCATCCCGACATTCTGTATTTGGTCTTTCAGCAATGTATGCACCGAATCCCTTATGCTGTTTTGCAGCTCCCTGGCACATAAAATCCTCAGCGGCTTATATGCGGCTCGCATCAAAAGCATAATCGCAAACGCCCACGACTTACCGCTGCCGCGGCCACCGTACGCAATTTTGTATCGTATCCCTGGTGAGCTCCTTAAAAATGTTTCAGTGCACCAGCTTGGCAGTTTTTCACCAACCGAGGTCTTTTCCATCAACCGTCTTTCCGTCGAGTGTCAAAACCACATTGGTTTCCAAGTCTCCTTCAATTTGAATTTTTTCACTCCAACCCCCCTGGCATTTCAAGTAAAAAAAGCTGGCGCTGTTATCACCGTCGAGCGCCCTGGACAAAACGCCTTGACCAATTTTTGCCACCGCTTTGGCTTTTCCCTTTTTAAGGGCCCGAAAAACTTCCTGCTGTCTTTGCTCGACTGCCCGTAGCGTGTCTTCGTGTATGCCAAAATAATCGGCAATTTGCTGTCTGGTGCATACAGCAGCAAGAGCCTCACACTCTGCCACTTGCTTTTCATCAAACACTACCGGCGGCCTCCCGCCGCCTTCGCCCTGCGCCATTTGTTAAGCTCCTTTTGCTTGCGTTGGTTTTAGCCATTGCTCATAAACCGCCCTGGCTACTTGCTCCGTCATTTTCGGCGGCACACTCATGCCAATCATGTATTTACCTTTCCGGTCATTCTCAGCCCAATAGTCGTCGGGAAATGAACCGAGCCGCTTCCACTCCCTGAAAGTCAGCGTGCGCATTGTTTCCCAGTGTGACACCACAGCGCTGTTTGCTGGCAGCGTGTTTGCTGGCTTGCGGTCATCGAGCTTGACGTTATTGAAAAACGAACCTTTGCCACGTTGCCGCTTGCATTCCTCACTGTATGACCCGCCCCTGGGGGTGCCAGGCCAAAACAATTTGTCGCTGTTTGTGGGCTTTGTGTCGATGACTTCTGCGTCGGTCAGTGATTGCAGGTCTTTGACTGCTTCGCCCACGCTGATCCATTTGTGTTTCGGTGCCAGGGTAAGCGGCGGCACTTTGATGTCATTGCGTACTGCAACAAAAAACACCCGCTCGCGTTTTTGCGGTACGCCACAGTCGGCAGCGTTGACCAAAAAAAGTTGCGGCCTGTAGCCAATTTCTTTGAGCCGTTGCATCACCATTTTTGTGTAACCTTTGGCATTACCAGCCAGCATGCCTTTGACGTTTTCAGCAATGGCCACCTTGGGCTTTAAGCGCTCAACCAGGTCGAGGTAATCAAAAAACAAATCGGAAAGCACCTGCTTGGCTTGGCCTTCCTTAAAATGCTTGTTTTTCCCCCAGGCTTTTTCCCTGGAGCCAGCCATGCTGAATGTACTGCAAGGCGGCGACCCATCCAAAATATCCAGGTTAAACAGCTCACCAGGTAGCTCATTGGTGATGAGGTCTTTGATCGGGCAAAGGAAATAATGCTTGGGGTTGTGGTTGGCTTTGTAGTGCCGCGCCATTTCTGGGTCGATGTCGTTGGCTGCTATGACGTCGAACCCCGCCAGCTTATACCCCATGGTTGACCCGCCGCCGCAGGAAAACGTTGACATAACAGTCATGTGGTTTTGCTCGATCGACTTTAAATCTGCCAGGCTCCAGGCACATGCTGGTTTGTCAGTCATTGAACTCAAATCCGCATTTTGGGCATTGATGATCGGCGGTGAATGAATCCACGTCGATTTCTTGGGTTTTGCTTTCATTCGGCTGGATGTCGTCGTCAAACAAGTTTGCCAGCTCGTATTGCACAAAGCCGGTCAGCTCCAAATCAAAATTGAGCTCAGCAAGTTTTTCCAGCTCGTATTTCAGCAAATCGTTATCCCATCCTGCATTGAGGGCTAGCTTATTGTCTGCAATGACATAAGCCTGCTTCTGCGCGTCGGTCAGATTTGACAAAACAATGGCTGGCACTTCTTCAAGGTTAAGCTTCTGGGCAGCCATCAACCGACCATGGCCTGCAATGATGCCGCCATTTTCGTCGATCAGTAGGGGGTTGGTGAAGCCGAACTCGTTGATGCTGTCGGCTATTTGGGTTATTTGCGCCGCGGAATGGGTGCGAGAATTGTTTTCGTAGGGCTCAAGGTCCCCGATATTTACATAAGTGATGCTCAAGGTCATAGCGGTACGTCTTTGGTCTGATAATTTCCAGGACATTATGCCCTTGGGTTTCAGACAGCGGCAAGACTCCCAACGGCTCAACCAAAGCAAAGCCACGATCTTGCTGGTTTGCAAGCTTTTGAGCAAGATTTAAGGCCGCCGAAGCGGCCTCTATTTCATGCTCGTCGGCTCTCCAGCTCAGCCTCAACATGATTGGTTGCCAGCAATTCGCCGATGAACTTGTACTGCCGGTCGATCACGTAACGTGACTTGGAAATTTCCACGGCCATCCCGTAAATCACTTCGGGCGGCAAAGTTTCCCAAGTGTACTGCTGGGCAATCATCTTGTTGAGAACGTCGTCTGAAACAGTTTTGGCGCTCATGTAACGTTTTCCTTTGCAACGTCATCGCTTTTATACCACAAATCGTGCCAAATTGCTATCCACCCCGCCGTACTGGTACACCGCAAACCTTTTGCCGTCTTTGGTGTATGCCGTTTCTTGGCGGATGATGTGGCCTTTTAGCCGCAAATCGTGAATGCGAGCAGCCAATCTAAAGCACTGATATTTTTCAAGCGCTTCCAATGGGCTGATTGATTCACCGCGCTCGAGGTGCGCCAGGATTGCATCGTTTTGACTTTTAGTAGCCGACATAATTGAACTCCCTATCCAATAAACTTTGAATGGTTACCCATTCACCCCGCAGTTCTTCGACCCAGAAATGTCTGGCGTGATCGTGCCGCAACTCTACCAACTCGCGTAACGCCGCATCCTGAGTGTCGTGTTTTTGAACTGACGCACGCACAACCGCGCCGTCTGCATCTTTACACATAACGCAATATCCATTACCCATAAACCACATTCTCCTTTTTTAGCCATTCTTGAAGCAGTGGCAAACACTGTTGCATCACTTTGTCTGCCAGGTCTTGGGACACTGCGCCGGTGTGGTATGGATTTTCACCGGCCGAGGTGGTTTCCAAGATAGCCACCAGAGTCCGACAATCGGCTTCCGTTAGATGAATCGCGTACTTTTGTTCCACGTAGAACATCTCCTTTTCGCATTGTAATTCTTCCAAAGTTTCCCAAGCGTCAGATGCTTTCGCCACCATTTTTTTGGCTCGCGCAAATTCTTCGCGCATCTCCCAGTTGGTTTTTTTCTTCACAACAGAATCGAATGCGGCAGCCTTAAAAGCCACCATCATGGTGTTTTTAGTCAACATAATGCCCCCAAATTATTCTTTTGTGCGGCGCACTGCCGTGAAACACGTACAACCCTGAATGTCGTCGTACTCTTCCAACTCAGCCAACGAATTAACGTAAAGCACGCACTTCATTGCCCAACGATTCAGATACTTTACTTCCCACATGGTAGCCTCCTTATGCCACTTTACGGTGCATCAGTCCCATTGCTTTAAGCCATTCATTCAATTCACCAGAATGCAATGCAATGCAAAATCCATCTGCGTCTTGGAATAGTCCCCAGTCGAGATCGTTGTTTTGTATTGCATCAATATGGCATTGAATTTGCGCACATTGTTCATCACCCACAATGTGACCAATGGCATCACGTATTGGGTCGTCCAATGGAAACAAAAGATTTTGGTGATGCAAGTTGATGAAGAACAACTGTGCTTGCATTGTTGTTTGGTACAGACTACTTACACTCATTTTTTTTCTCCCACAAAAAAAGCCGCGTTATGCGACTTTTACAAACGCCCATGATGGGCAACTGGCAAACATGCCGATTTCATCGAACCCATAAAGCACACAACCATCCATGGGGTTGGCATTGCACTCATACTCAACCAAATCATACCCTTTTGGTATGCGGCCTTGGTAACGATCCATATTGACGCAGATGATTTTTTCGCCGCGACTTATTTGTTCAACCACTTCAACTTCATTAATGACCATGACGTTGCACCCCCATTCCGAAATTGATTTTGCTTATTTCCCCCCATCGAGCCCCAGTGTCATGGATGCCAGCCTCAAACAAACCTTGCATTTGCATGGCAATGGCGTCGTTGATTTCCCAAGTCAACCAGTTTGCATCTTCCAATTCATCCAAAAACAAACATGCAACTGAGCCGCCTTTCAAAGTGATGACGATGGCTTTTTTGACTTGTTGCGCTTCGACCATATCTGCTACGTGGTACATCTTTATCTCTCCTACAAGATGGGCGTGATTGCCCGATGTGTTTTAATGTACGGATCACATTAGCGGGTGTCAACACTTTTGATTACATTTTTTTATTGAGCTCCCACTCGATCAAAATGTCGAGGTAGTCTTTTGCTTTGCGCAAATCGTCAATGCCGCCTTTGTCTTTCCACCTGGTAACGTACTTGATGACGTTGGCTTCGCACACGCCCAGGTTATTCGCCAGGCTATAATATGTAGGCTGCACTTTCAGTTTCTTGTAATGGCTGCCGCCGACTTGGTGGTTACGGGCCAGTGTCATAACGTGATCTCCAGGTAAACCAAAAACGCAAACAGCACCACAGCTGTCACCACAGTTTCTGTGATTTCATCATCTTCCATGACTTAGCTTTCTCCCGGGTTAGCGCTCGTTCAGTCGCACCTCTTGGTCTTTGATGCGCTCGCTCACATCGGCAATAACATCCTGGTAGTCGACCACACTGCGCTTGGTGATTGTCCACTTTGTCTCTGTCAGCCAGTCCACAAAATCAGCGCCGTACATCTCCACCATATACCGCCGGTAATCATCATGCACTTTACCCATGTAACGATTGCACCCTTTACACTGCGGGTGGATGTTTTCTTCTCGAAGCGAATGGAAGCTGTACGACCTGGAAATGTAGTGCCCGCCGTCCATTTGCTTGTAATGCTTTACAACGCCGCACGTCACGCATTCGCAATAGCCATCTGCATCGGCTGCTTTCATGCGCACCAATTTCTGCATCAGTCGATGGGCTTTAATTTTGAGTGTGGCTTTTGAGGCTTGTCTGGGCATTAGTGGAAGTAATCACTTTTATCGTCGTCGAGCTCGACGTCTTCGGGCTCATCTATGGCCACAGCAACTTGCCACAGTTTGAAAAAATCTTCTACTGGCACTGCGATCGTCACCCCCTGGGGGAATGTGTCCGAATAAACGTCAGTGTAATCAGCATTGCTACTGTTGGTGATTGCGCCGCCTATGTCTGTGGATAAAAAAACAACGTGACCTTTTTTGTGCGGCAGTGGACAGCCCAGTAATATCACGCGTCTGGCCTTATGGTTGTGCGACTGACTTCACCATGCTCTTTATGGTAGGTGATTACTTTAGCGCCGCGCTGACTGACCCACCCGCCGCGAGCCGCGTATGCGTCCCTGCCGCTGAGTGTCGGATGTTGCTCTGCAATGGCGCCGCCGTCTTCCAACACCCGCTCACTGTGATAATGGCCTGTGTGGATGTAACACTGCTCGGTAGCGCCCCACATGGCGCGGAACCTGGGCTCGCTTGCAAACAGCTTATGCAACTGCGCCAACTTGCGTTTGTGACCGTGATGGAATCCGAGCATAGTCTTACCATGCTGTATAGCGTAATAAGGGAAATCGTTGTCAATGACTTCCAGGCGTTTGTCGTCCTGGAAAATGTGCTTGATATGCTTGCGCAGCCAAATCGACCCCGACACATCGTGGTTGCCTTCTGCGCTTACGATTATCACCCGCTCGAATTTTTCAAGCATCATGCGCGTAGCCTCGACCATGACACTCATTGCAAGCTCGACCAGCTTTGAGTACCTGGTGTCCGCATCGAGGGCGTGACCGGACATCGGGGTGCTGGCTGACAGTATGCCATCCCAATGCAAAAAATCGCCGAGCTGACACAAAACGCCTGTCCCGCTGTTGGGGCTGGACTCGATCATAGTGGCTACGCTGTCCAGGAAAACATTGCGAGCGATTGTCACATCCCAGTTGTCGCCAGTTTCGGCTTCGTATGCGTACATCCCCAGATGAAAATCCGTGATGGTCAAAAGGGTTAGTAAGTCCTCGATACTACCCTCTGGTGGCTTGGTGGGCTTGTAGGGCTTGATTCCCTGGTGGGCTGACTCGATACGCTCGACCAGCAATTCCATCTGTCGCTGGGTATCAGCCTTACTTTTGAACCACTGAAGCTTTGTCGCTCCGTCAGCGTCTTTGAGTTCGGAAACCCCAGCCAGGGCAAATCCATCTGGCAACGGATTATTCCAGCCATGGGCGGGTGCAACCCCACCCTGGGCGGCGCGCTGTCTAAGGGCGGCCATTCTTTTGTATACGTTTCGTTCAGTTACGCCAATCGCATCTGCCACCGCAGCCATTGACATACCAGAACTGCGAAGCTGTAATATAGTTGTATCAACTTCATCCTTCGCGAATTCTTCTAGCGACACCCGCACTTCCCCCATGTTTATCGGGAAACGGTACACTAACGCCTGTGCTTTTGGCAAGATGACGGGCTATGGTTTCCTGTATGCTGTCCACTTCTTGTTTGCCAAGTTTTCGGCTGCTGTCTTTGGAAGTGAGTGCCAACTGAATTGGATTCCATAAATGCGTCTTGGCTGAATCTTTTGTCCAGGGTATATCGACGTCAGCTTTTAGCGTCCGCTTCATATCCCAGCCAGCCGCATTGAGAGCCTTAGCTATACGGTCGAGCCATAGCCACATTGCCGCGTTCTGCTTTTTGGTGCGTTGGTTACCAGTGACCCAATTAAACTGCACGTATCCATGTTCTCGGTAATGCTCTTCCACAAATTTTGTGAAGCACTTAAGCGAGTGGTCATCACTAACCACCCAGCTCTGGCCTAGCATCGCGTCATCCTTCATAGCACTCCCCATATTTCTCAATGAAATATGCCCGCAGCCTGGGCTTATCTTTTTCAGGTATCCAGGTTATATCGGTCAGCATTTGCTTCATAGTCATTTCGCGAATTGTCGGCTTTTTTGCAAACGTCGATCGACCGCCAGAATCTTGTGCTTTTTTTAGCCATCGTGTTATGAAGGCTTTGATGCCATTGCGGGTTTTGCGCTTGGCTGGGTTAGAGTCAAGCCAACCATACATACCGCGCAATTCATCCATGACATTTACAGCCTGGTAAAGCTTCGCATATTTTTCGACGTCCGCCGCGGGTACGTGGTAGGTCGTCCCATCGTTCAACGGCAAGTCAATGGTTTCGTTTTCCACATCGGTCAAAACAATTTCTTTCATCCACAGTCACCTTACGGGAAACCCCGTTATTGAAAATTAAAATCACGAGCAGGGTGAATGCTGTATCGAATCCCTTGTCTATTCCAGCGCTTGCTCTCAGCGCATGGAGGGGCGCGCACTCTCAAGTATCGTCGTCTCCAGGGTTTTGTTTTCCCCGGCCTTGCCCCCAGCAACGTCCACCCTTGTGTCAAGACGTCCAAAGACGTACACTGCCAGGGTAGACTCCCACATCTACATGTAAACCCTAGGTTTGCCCCCGTTCAGCCTCCTACCTGGACGGGGGTTTTTTTCATTTGCAACGCTTGTCCAAGCTACAGAATTGGTCGAGCGGCATGTCGAATATATCGGCAAACTGCTGGACAGTGTGTAGCTTCAAATTTGGAGAATTGCGCCAGCGATGCAACTGCTGACGCTTTACCGACATCCGTTCACACAGCTCCGCGGTCGATATGTTTCTGACCTCTTGAGCTATCCTTATGCACATCCCAGCGTTAGCAAGCTCGTTCGTTTGCTCAGAAGGGTATGTCATCTGCTGGAATCTCCTCGATTGGTTCCGGTGCGGGTTTTGGTTTTGACTCTACCACGGCTTTCGCTTTTGCCATACCCTCTTGCCGGTCTTTGCGTTGCTTCTCCATTCGGTAATCGTCGATGACGCTGTACGCAAGATTGCCGTACTTGTCGGGCTCATTGCCGCGCAACACCTGGATGTAATAAAAAGGCAAATCGCAAGCCATTAGTTCTTCAATCGCTTTGTTGCGGTCGATCTTCACATTAGCCAAAACAAAGTCTGGCTGGTCAGCGTATCGACTCCCGTACATCCCTGGAGGGTATTTTTTTGCGTCACTCATGCGGCGACCTCCTTCGGCTGCTTGCGGTAATCATCAAGCACACGCTTAACTTCAACGCTTATTCGCGCCCAAACAAGTTTTTGCTCTTGCTCGGTGAGCTCATCCCACGCTTCTTGCCACATAGCATCGTCTTCATTTTCGATGCCAGCACAAATAGCGTTTGCACTGCGATCCATGGTTGCGTGTAGCTCGCTCTCTAAGCCCTTCAGCTGGTCTTTAAACTTGACCTTTTGCCCTGGGGGGGCAGAGTTAAAAATGTCGCTCTGCGCTTCTTCAGACTGCCTCATGTACCACAATATCGCCGCAACTTGATCGGTAGCGATTCGGGCTTGCATATCGTCGTAAAGCTCTTGTGGCTCTACCATGGGCAAATCTTCGCCTTGATAAATGTACAAGCCCAATCCATGCACTGCGATGCCTTTAACCAAACAGCGCATTCGAGCTTTATTAATTGCCGCCGCATCAGGCTTAACAATAGCTCGGTTGCGGTGATCGGCTACCGCGAGCCACATCACATGGTGGTTGCCATCAATGGTGACAC
>JAYQEC010000049.1:0-8869 GCA_038138645.1 Porticoccaceae bacterium
GAATAACCTTCTTTAATCAGGGAGAGGTTTACGAAATTTATGCGCGGCATGTTTTCCAAAGTGAGCTGTGGGGCTTTTTAGAAGTTGAGCAGTTTGTTTTTGGCGAGCGCTCCAAAATGATTGTTGACCCAGCAGAAGAAAAACTTAAAAGTGAGTTTTCGGCGGTTAAGCGAAGCTTTATTCCAATGCAGGCGGTTGTTCGAATTGATGAGGTAGAAAAAGAGGGTGCTTGTAAGATTTCCGAAGCGCCACAGGGGGGTAATGTCAGCCCGTTTCCTTTTCCAAACATGGCGGGCGTTAAGCCAGCTACAGAATAATTTTTGTCGCTGCAATCAAAGCAGTATCACCAATCATCCAAATTGCAGCGACATAATCGTTAAGGCGTTTCATAAATAAGCCATAAGTGCCAAAGGCGGTGTATACTTTACCTAAGTGTATGATAGAGTTTTGTCTGGTTTGAAGCTTAATTACGTTTGCCATTTTAAAAGGCAAATAGTTGGGGGTTGTTTTGGAACATCAAGCACTAAAATTATTGCCCTTTGAATTTGCTCGAGTAAATCGAGTGGTCGTCGATAATGAGCGTGAGCAATTGCTTATTGGCCCAGATGCACCGCTGTGGGCGATTAACGAAGCAAGCCGCGCCACCGGCGCCAAACTGGCTTCAGGTAAGCTTTCAGAGGCTGAGTTTGATGCACTGCTAAGTCAAGTATACAGTGGCCGCTCAGGAACATCCGAAGCGGTGATGGAAGATATTAAAGACTTTGTCGATATGGAGTCTGCTGCAGCTGATCTTGAAGAAGTCGGTGATCTTTTAGATGCAGAAAATGATGATGCACCTATAGTCCGGCTACTTAATGCGGTGCTCACCGAATCCCTTAAAGAGAATGCCTCTGATATCCATATTGAGCCCTACGAAAAAGAAGCGCTGGTTCGCTTTCGACTCGATGGCGTTCTAAGAACTGTTCTTACGCCCTCAGTGCAGATTGCACCATTGCTAATTTCACGCATCAAGGTGATGTCTAAACTTGATATTGCAGAAAAACGGTTGCCTCAAGACGGTCGCATGAGCGTCTTAATTGGAGGTCGAAATATTGATCTGCGGGTTTCAACCATGCCTTCTAGTCATGGTGAGCGTGTGGTAATGCGTTTATTAGATAAAGATGCAGGCAAGTTAAAAGCACAGCAGCTAGGTATGCCAGAGGCAACAAAGAAAGAACTGGATGAGCTGATATCAAGGCCTCATGGAATTATCTTAGTTACTGGTCCGACTGGATCTGGTAAAACAACCACGCTTTATGCCGCTCTGCAGCAGATGGATCGTCAGCAGCGAAATATTATGACTGTTGAGGATCCGGTGGAATATGATTTACCCGGTGTGAGTCAGACGCAAATAAATTTGCGCGCAGGAATGACCTTCGCGCGCGGACTCAGAGCTATTCTTCGTCAGGATCCAGATGTTATTTTAATTGGTGAGATCCGAGACGGTGAGACAGCTGAAATTGCCACTCAAGCTAGTCTTACAGGACACTTGGTTTTGTCCACCCTTCACACCAATACTGCGGCTGGTGCAGTTACAAGACTGCAGGATTTGGGAGTTGATAGCTTCCTGCTTGCCTCTACAATCAGAGGTATTATCTCCCAGCGATTAATGCGTAGACTATGCACATCCTGTCGAAAGGAAGTTCCAGCTGATGATTATCAAAGGGAGCTATTAAAGCTTCCCAAGGGAGCAACTATTTTTCAGTCTCAAGGCTGTGAGGCCTGTAATAATACGGGTTTTGTGGGTCGTCAGGCATTATTTGAATTAGTGACAGTCAATGCAAAATTGCAAACTTTAATTCATGAAAATGCCGGTGAGCTTGAGCTCGAGCAGGCCATACGTGAAAATGTGCCCAGCATCCGTGAAGCAGGTTTTGAGTTGGTGCGACAAGGAGTCACAACGGTAGAAGAAGTGCTTCGAGTGACGAGTGTGTAATCGCTTATGCCTACTTATGATTACTCAGCCTATGATGCCAAGGGTAAGCTTGTTGATGGCGTGGTCACTGCCGATTCCGAGCGACAGGCGCGTCGCCAGTTAAAAGAAAAGAAATTACTTGCCTCAAAAATTACTGAGGTATCCAAATCTTCCTCAAAGTCGAAGATGGGTGGTCGCGCTAAAGTTAATGATTTTGATCTTTCCTTAGTGCTTCAGCAGCAGGCTATTTTAATCCAGTCTGGGTTGCCGCTTGAAGATGCAATGCGTATGACTATTGAGCAAGCTGAAACAGATCGACAACGCAGAATGGTTGAAAGCTGGCGCTCAGAGATTATTGAAGGGCGTAGCTTCTCTGAAGCAATGAGACGCTCACCTTATAAAATTCCAGAAAGTGTTATTGCTGGCGTGGGGGTTGGTGAGGAGAGTGGCCACTTGCATACAGTGCTGATGCGACTAGCTGAAGATATTGAAACCAGTGCAGAAAACCGCAAGACAGTTTCACGAGCTATGGTATATCCGGCGACTCTTCTTGGAGCATCGATGCTGGTAGTTTCAATGATGATGGTATGGGTCGTGCCGAAGATTACGGCAATATTTATCAGCTCAAACCGCGAGCTGCCGACCATTACCAAAGTTATTATGGCGGTTAGTGATTTCGTCCAACAATACGGCTTGATGGTCGTTTTGCTAGCAATACTACTAGCTGTAACTGTTTCTTGGCTGCTAAAAGATACAGGTCGCCGAACCCTGTGGCACCAGATGATTCTTAATATTCCTGGCCTTGGCCGCTGGACAACCATGGCCAATATTGCTGACTGGTCGCGTAGCTTAGGTGTTCTTCTTGGAAATGGCGTGCCTGCATTGGTGGCGTTAAAGATTTCCTCCTCAGTTGTAGGCAATCTTCATCTTAGGGATAAGATGGAGCAGGTGACTGAAAGTATGCGACGTGGAACCAGTTTGCAAAAAGCGCTAGAAGAGAACAATGTTGGCAGTGGTTTTTTAATTCATATGGTTGGCAGTGGTGAGGCATCGAGTGAGTTGGATAAAATGCTTATCCGTGTTTCGGAGTACTACTCTCTGCGTTTAGCTAATGCGGTCGAAGTATTTTTAAAATTAATTAATCCAATACTTATTATTTTTATGGGCGGTATTATTTTATCCGTAGTGGCTGCGGTGATGTTGCCTATTATGGATATGGGTAATATGGTTTAGGTATTATTAAATAGTGGTAAGTATTAAGAAGGGTAAACAAGAGGAAAAATAATGAAATTATCTAATAAAAGAAAACAGGCAGGGTTTACTCTGATCGAAATGATGGTTGTTGTTGCGGTGATTGGTTTGCTAATCGCAATGGTTGGACCAAGAGTTTTTAATCAGGTTGAAAAGGCTGAGCGAACACGAGTGGCGCAGGATATTAGAGTGATTGAAAATGCACTGAAATTTTATCGACTGGATAATTTCCGTTACCCAACTCAATCGCAGGGTCTTGAAGCGCTTGTGACTGCGCCGCCAAATTCTGAAAATTGGAATGGCCCCTATCTTGATGCAGTGCCCAATGATCCATGGAAAACACCTTATCTTTATTCTAATCCGGGTTCTCGCGGAAAGGATATTGATGTTTATACCTATGGCGCGGATGGTGCTTCTGGAGGAGAGGGTTCCAACAAAGATTGGGGAAATTGGAATGTCCAATAACCTAAGGCCCTTAGTTAATAACTTATAAGGACTAATTTTGTCTAGCAAGCATGGCCATCAGCAGGGTTATACACTGATTGAAATAATGGTGGTCATTGCAGTACTCGCACTAATTGCAACTATCGCGGTGGGCTCGATTAATCAGACCTTAAATAGACGTTATAGTAGTGAGGCAGAGCAGTTCTCGATATGGCTAAATCAATTATCTGATATGGCGGTAATGCAGGGTGCTGCCTTTGGTGTTGTAGGCGAAGTTAATCCAAAAACTAAAACAATAACGCAACTAAATCCAGCCATATACTACAGAAATAAATGGGTCAAAGTTTCTTTTCCTGAGCCTTATAATCCCGGTGAGGGAGCCCTAATCACTTGGGTTGATGAAGCCCCAGAGGATGGGCCGTTGTTTATCCAACAGCAACCAGCAACAGAAATCTCATCTAATGATTCTGAGCTCTTATCGTCAAAAGAAAAAAAGTTATTGACCCCGTTTATTGCATTTTTGCCAGATGGCTATGTTGAGCCAGAAGTAAATATCACTCTGCGCTATGAAAATTATGAAATAATCTATAATTACTCATGGGATATTGAAAATTTGCAAATTCGCATGGATAAGAAAAATGAAGAGCTTTAAGAAAAAGTCGGGCTTTACTCTTATCGAGGTGGTGGTTGCGCTGGCTATTCTTGGGCTAGTGTTGGGGGGTGCAATTTCAACGGTTAACCAGTATGCCGATCAGCGCGGGTTTATCAATACCAAAATGATTGGCTCTCAAGTGGCTTGGAATGTCCTTATCGATCAATATAGGCGTTCTGAAAACTGGGCTGTTAAGTCAGGTTATAAAAGAAGCTCTGGGAATGTTAAAAAAGGTGTAGAAAAACAAAACGGCACAGATTGGACCTGGGAGTTGGATATTGAGCCTGCAGTAGGGAAGGATATGTTCCGCTATGAGGCCAGTGTAAGTCTTAGAGGGAGTGACCGCAGGGTAAGTTCTTTATCACTCTATATTATTGAGGATTAGATTTGAAAAAAATTATTCCTCCTGCAACGGTTTTCCAACCCTTTTCACAGCGTGGCTTTACTCTGATAGAGACACTTATCGCCCTTTCATTGTTGGCCATTATTTCTGTGATGTCTTTTCAGGCTATCGAGGTCGTAATCAATGCTGATGAGCGCAGTCGCGCTAAAGAGTCGGGCGCTGCAGAGATTCAAAAAGCTTGGCAAATTATTCATCGAGATCTGATGCATTTGAGAAATCGTCCATTTAAAGACGGGCTGGGTGGCACGGAGCCGGCATACATTTCTGATAGTGATCAATTCGGAGTGCGTTTTAGTCGGGGCGGTGGTCCTATGATCGCTACTAATCCCAGTGGAATTAGGCGAATCTACTACAGTCTTAATAGTTCTGGTCAGTTTATAAGGCAATCATGGGGGATTTCGGAATCTCCTAGATACAGCGATGGAGTTGCTTTGGTTGTGCTAGATGAAGTATTGGAGGTGTTATTTGAGCAGCTTGACGATCTTAAAGGCTACACGGTCAACTGGCCTCCGGCTTCAAATCAAAATAATGTGGTATTCCCAAAAATGATCCGCGTCACCATACGCTTAAAAAATAATACCGAGACATCGAGATTATTTATAGGGCTGGATGTCTAATGATAAGTTTTAAATCTCGTCAATATGGTGTTGCGCTGGTTGCTGCATTGATTCTTATGACCAGTATCGTATTTATTTTGGGTAATATTTTTTATCGGCATCAAATTAGCGTAGCTCAATCAACCCTTACCATGCATCAAAATCAAGCGTATTTTCTAGCCCTAAGTGCTGAGAGTTGGGCAAGACAGCTTTTAGATGAGGATGCGGATGAATCATCCTTCGATCATTTTGATGAACTATGGGCACAGGCGATTCCCGCAATGCCAGTCGATGGTGGTCTAATTAATGGTTGTATTTCTGATATGCAAAGCCGATTTAACCTAAATTCGTTGGTTAAATATACCAGTGCATCGAAATTGATGTCAGATATCAATAGTGAGAATAATAGCCATGCCACAGTATGGAATAATATTTTACGCTTTAAGGAAATTCCGCCAGATCAAAGCCGCCTTGAAACCATTATAGACTGGATAGATAAGGATTCCTCAACCGTAGGCACAAGCGGTGCTGAGCAAGAAATTTATGAAAGTATGAGGCCGCCGCGAATGATCGCTGATTCGCAAATCGTTCAGCCCACTGAACTGGCAGAGGTAATGAGCTATAACCTGTTAGAGGTTCAACAGTTATTACCCATGATTACGGCCCTGCCAATTGCCTTAAAAACTAAGCC
Organism: Porticoccaceae bacterium; assembly: GCA_038138645.1. Classification (GTDB taxonomy): domain Bacteria; phylum Pseudomonadota; class Gammaproteobacteria; order Pseudomonadales; family Porticoccaceae; genus HTCC2207. The sequence goes on from JAYQEC010000049.1 coordinate 5,992, forward strand.
AAATCAAATTGAGCCTTACTCAATAAATATCAATACAGCAGCTGATGAACTATTGTTAGCCATGGGTGGGGATTTTGACTTGGTCTTTAGAGACGCCGTGGTTAATAACCGACCCTTCGAGCGCGTAGAAGATTTTTACGATATATTGGCATTCGATCTTGGCTACCCTCTAGATAATATTAAGCAGCGTTGGCCTGAAGATCTTATTGCCATTGCCACCCAGTTTTTTGAGTTATATCTTGAAGTGACTCTAGGTGAGGCGCGAATTGAAGTTAGAAGTATTATAATGCGCCGATTTAATGCAGATTCGGTTATACTCTCCAGATCGATGACAACAGTTCCAGCCAGTATCGATAAAAACAGTGCCTCGGCTCTGTTAGGTAAGATGCTAGGTGAAGGATCTGATAACGAATCAGAAAATATTTTGGATGAAGAGCAGGTGGTGCCTGCTTGTATAATGCTTGGGGCCTAAAATGACATTGCCAGTGGATCATCTTCACAATCTGGATAGCTATATCACCAATGAGGGTGAGGCTTTTGAGGCCCCGGCAGACAAAGACTCAGTCAATATGGATCTATGGGTACCATCAGAGCTGGTAAGTCTTCATTTGATTGAGCCTCCGGCTGCGCCCAAGCGCAAATGGGCAGAACTTATTCCTTGGATGCTTGAAGATAGATTATTGCAGCCGATTGAAGACATGCATTTTGTGGACTGTGGGCAAAATGCTGAGGGTCAAATCCAAGTCTTAGTGGTCAGCAAGTCAGATCTTCAAAATTGGCAGCGCATTGCACAGAATTCCGCGGCAGTTGCTTGCGGAATGTATCCAGATTATCTCGCACTTCCATGGGAGGCGGGACGAATTTCTGTTGGCTGGCGCGATGGCGTTTGTTTAGTGAGATATGGCGCTGTGGAGGGTTTCGCAGCGACGCCTGATATGTCTTGGTCAATGATCGAGTCAATGCTTAGAGAGGATTCGGGATTAAGAGTATCCCTATCGGTTCCCAGTGTTGAGTTAGTGCCTCAAGCCATAGTTGAGGTTGCAGATATCAATGATGCCGAGCTTGATTGGCAATTTTCCTCGTTGCCTAGCCAATGTAATTTGCTCACCGGAGAATATGCGCGCGCATTTTCTGCTGATGCACTTATAGCTTGGCTTCCTGCCTCAGTGTTGGCAGTGGCCTCAATTTTGTTATCCGTTATGTATTTCGATATTGCTAATGCCAATATGGAAAATCAGATCAGTCAACTTGAAAATAATCTTAAACAGGGATATTCGCGCCTTTTTAAAGGTCAAAGACCTGAAGCTAATGAGGTTCGCTTTGAAGCTGAAAAGAATATTGCCACGCTTTTTGTGCAACGCGCTGGCTTGAATTCGCAGCCAGTGGCGGGGTTAACGGCTCTAGATAGATTGATGTCTGGATGTGGATGTCAGCTTAGCTCAATGCGTCTGATAGATAATAGTATTGTTATGCAAATTGAAAATGGATCTGTGCTAAAAAAGAGAAAGCTAAATGTGCCAGGTTATCGGGTGGGGATAACCCAACAATCGGGTGGCGATGAAAATGCGATTGAAATGCGACTCACTCCAGTTAAGACGGAGGCAGATTCATGAATGATATTCTATCGACAATCATAAATACTTTTGCTGCCTTACAGCCGCGCGAAAAGCTCTTTTTAAAGGTGGGTGGGGCATTAATATTAGTTGCTCTATTAGTTATGCTTTTGCTTCCAAGTATTGATAAATACCAACAACTCTCCGATCAAAAAGACAGTTTAGAGTCTGATTTAGCATGGCTGGTTGAACAGCGAGACTTAGTTGCTGGTTTATCCAATGGCTGTTCAAAGATAAGTCAGTCTAATCAAGATCAAAAAGCCAACTTATCTAATATTGCAAAGCGGAATCGGCTTAAGGTCGAAAGCATAACTAACAATGATAATTCTTTTCTGCTTTCAGTAACCGGTGATGAGGGTAACAAATTCTTAAAGTCGATTTATCAGATTGCATGTCAGGGGTATACCTTTAATAGTATTGAGCTTAATTCAGAAGATGAAGAATTATCGCTTTTAGAGGCAAAATTTGAGGTTCAGCGTGCTAAATAATCTCTCTCAAATCACTCAGGTTCTAAAAGCACAGCTAATTCCCTTAGTGGTTTTGGCCATCATTACCCTTGGACTAACGGTAGCAGTGGTCATAGAAAAATTAGATGCAGAAAGTGAAGAGGTAGCGATTCAACAGGTGCGATCGCCAGCAAAAGTCAGCTTTAACTGGTTTGGCGCTAAGGCAGTTGCGCAGAAAGAAGTGGATATGTCGAATATCTATGATGAATTGCCCACTGCAGATATTGATGCTCGGTTATTGGGTGTTGTTATCGCAGGTGATGCATCATCTGCAACCGTGAAATTTGGTGGTTCCAACGAAGTCGTACATTTTAAAGGCGATAAACTTAATGCTAAGACGACTATAATTGATATACAGGGTTATAGGCTTGTGGTGCGTCAAGATGGCGTTAATAAACAAATGCTTATGCAAAAGCCGGAATCAATTATTGAGCAGTCCACGGGTATTGGTGTAAGTTCTAGCTCTGCAGATAAGGCAAGTGGCTTCTCTTTGGCTAATATGTTTGGTGCTGTTCCGGTTATGGTGCAGGGCTCTACAGGTTTCAAAGTTAATAATTTATCAACTGAAATGCAGCAGTTGGCGGATATCCAAGAAGGCGACATCATTACTCAGGTCGACGGTGTGCCTATTAATGACATTATGGCTAATCCGGCGATGTGGCTGAAGTTTAGCTCATCTACCAGTTTGCCGTTGTCGGTAATGAGAGATAATCAGATGCAGATAATTTATATCAATGCGTCTAGTCTTTCGGCTAAAAT
>JAYQEC010000050.1:0-8590 GCA_038138645.1 Porticoccaceae bacterium
AAACATCCCGAATAAGGCTGTAACTATCGCCAGAAAGCATATTATCGTAATTCAAAAGCGCAGCGCGCATGGACACAACACTTAGCCCAGTTGCAGCCATTTTATGATTATTTTCATCAATATAATCCAGTGGATCGGTAATATCATCAACCAACCTAGCCGGCGCATCACGTAATGTTGTGGGTCCTAAAAATGGCAACATAATGTAAGGACCTGCAGGCACGCCCCACTTACCTAATGTTTGACCAAAGTCTTCACCCTCAGTTTTTTTCAACCCAAGGCTTGAAGCCACATCAAAAAGACCCGCAATACCCAGAGTGCTATTGAGAGCAAAGCGCCCTAAATCTACCGAGGCCTGAGAAGCCTTACCCTGCAAGAGGTTATTTGAGGCATTGGTGATCTCTTTGAGATTGCTAAATAAATTAGATATTCCACGCTCAACTGGGTCTGGCGTGACTGCCACATAGAACTTGGCAGCAGGTTTTAACATATAGTCGTCGAGAGTTTGATTAAAACTAAAGATTGAGCGATTGATTGTTTCGTACGGGTCAGATTCATTGACCGGGTTAGCGGTAGCCTGAAAAGAAAGCAATAAAACGAGTGATAAAATACACCTAAACACTAACAAGGATTTAGACATTATTTTCCCCTAAAAAAGATAGTTTTATTTTACTGTTTGAGCAGCAAACTATTCAACCGAAAACCACTAGAATTTCTATATATTTTTAACCTTAAATCTGGAAAACTAAAAACGTCTTAGCTTTTCATTTAACTGCTGCCACATTTTTTCTAATCGTTTTGCCGATATTGGCATCTTAGTACCAAGCTGTTGCGCAAATAAAGAAACTCGGTATTCTTCAATTGCCCACTGATACTGATCAAGATCCTTGGATAACTCACGAGAAAATTGATCTGCATTGTAATGGTCTACCCGCTGTGCAAAGGCGTGTATTTCTTCAAGCCACTGCCGATCTTTTGCAACCTGCATGGGCAGTTTCTCTAAACGAACCTGTATGGCGCGAACATAGCGCGGATACTGCTCAATTTGACTCCAGCTAATGCGACTAATTAATTTGGGCATAAATAAGCGATTAACTTGCGATTCAATATCAGACTTGGCGTAGACAGCCGCCAAATTCATCGCTCTTATTTGCTTGCGACATTGGTGCAATATGGGAAGACAGGATTCAATCGTCTCTGCCATATTTTGCGCTATACCAACTACTTCACCCAAACCCTGTGAATAGCGCTGTTCAAAGTCATCCTGATTGCGAACCGCATTACCATCGGCAAACATAGCCTGTTCAAAACTGGCACTGATGATAGCATTCAGCAAAGTTTGCCGATCGCCCACTGCAGCAGCCTTTAAAGCCAGATCAGTACCGCGAAGTAGATGCTTATTTAGATAATTTGTCTGCTGACGCCCCTTAATTAAAGCCAGTCTTAACTGGCCCTGTATACTTAAGTTTTCCGCCACCAATGGGTTATCCTGTAACTCTATATCAACCGCATTGCCAGTATCCTTAAGACAGGGCCAAGCTTTGATAGTCATCGCACCACGCTTTAGACTGATGACTTCAGGAAGATTATCAAAATCCCACTCAGTAATATCTTTACGACTTAATTCATCATTCGATGATTGCTTTAAACCCTGACTAATCTGCTGCTTAAAGTCTATCTGCAGCTGCTCTAAACTGCGGCTAACAGCCACTGTTTTGCCTTCTTCATCTTGCAGAACAAAGTTCATCAAATACCAATTATCCAATACATCCTGTCGCCAATCGGCGTCAGAAATTTTAACTCCAGACAAACGATGAAGCTGCTCGGCAAGTACCTCTGTTAATGGCCTATCCTGTGCTTTGGTGGATAACAATATCTTATCGACAAAGTCAGGTACTGGCACAAAATGACGCCTAAGTTGTTTAGGCAATCCCTTTACAAGGGCAATGCACTTATCACGAAGCATGCCAGGCACTACCCATTCAAAGTAAAACCTAGGCACCTGATGGAGAATGGGTAGCGGAATGGCAACGCTGACACCGTCTTGCGTATGTCCAGGCTCAAATCGATAACTCAAATCAAAGTCTAATCCGCCACAGCTAACCTGCTCAGGGAACTGCGCCTGCTCATCAACAGACAACCCTCTTAACAGCAATAATTCACGGCTTAATTTAAGCACAGATGGATCTTTACTCTCAGCCTGTTTGCGCCATTGATCAAAAGCCACCTGATTATAAATACCCTGCGGAACGCGCTCATCATAAAAGTTATAGATAATCTTTTGCTCTGCGACCAGATCGCGACGTCTAAAGCGATCCTCCAGCGCCTGTAATTCTTCTAATAGATCTTGATTATGCTTTAAGAACCTCCCCTTGCCACGGTAGCCATGCTCCACCAATGCCTGCTGTATAAAAACATTGCGCGCATCATCGGGTGCCAATTTACCATAGGCAGTCAGTCTAGCCTCAACAATGGTTAAGCCGAACAGCGTTTGCCGCTCCTTGGCCATTACCAGACCATTCTTAGCATGATAAAAAGGCTCACTGTAAGTCTTTTTAACCAAATGGGCCGCCAGTGCAGGCAACCAGTCAGAATCAATTTTGGCGACATTAAGAGCATACTGCTTGGTGGTTTCCATCAATGCCCCAGCCACAATCCATTTGGGTGGTTTTTTACTTAAACCCGAGCCAGGGAAGATAAATAGCTTACGATTTCTGGTGCCTAAAAACTCCCATTTATCCTGACGATTTGCCACCTGCCCCAATAAACCCGAGAGTAAAGCAGAATGAACAGATCGATAATCAGCAGGCTGTTTATTACTCGTTAAACCCATGTTGCGACAGGCACTATGAACCTGATGATGTAGATCACGCCACTCTTTCATTCGCAGCGGTGACACAAAATTAGCACGGCAATATTTAGTAAACTGATTGCCTGAGAGCTGCTGCCGCTTGTCTTCAAAATGCTGCCATAGATTGACCAGTGACAAAAAATCAGAATCCTCATGCTGCCACTGCTTATGGCAAAGATCTGCAGCCTGTTGCTTATCTGCAGGTCTCTCTCTGGGATCCTGAATACTCAAACCCGTGGTAATTATCATCAATTCACTCAGCGAACCCAATTTAGATGCTTCAATTAGCATGCGCGAAAATTTAGGATCCAGCGGTATAGCAACTAATATCTTACCCAGACGCGTTAGTGCACCTTTTTTGTCAACTGCCTGTAATTCCTCAAGTAGCTTGTAGCCATCATTGATCATGCGAGAATCAGGCTTATCAATAAATGGAAAATCACGAATATCACCAATACGTGCATGCAGCATTTGCAATATAACGGCGGCTAGATTGGTGCGGATAATTTCTGGATCTGTATATTCAGCGCGAGCGGCAAAATCTTGTTCAGAATACAGCCGGTAGCAAATACCCTTCTGCACACGACCACAGCGACCCGCACGCTGATTGGCGCTGGCCTGTGAAATAGCTTCAATAGGTAACCGCTGCACCTTGGTGCGATAACTGTAACGAGACAGGCGTGCTCGACCAGCATCAATAACATAACCAATTCCCGGCACGGTTAATGAGGTTTCCGCCACATTAGTGCTCAACACCACACGCCGTCCTTTGTGAGGCGAAAAGATCTTTCTTTGCTCAGCAAGACTTAATCGGGCATACAGCGGCACCACTTCAAGATGTGGAATTTGCGCACGCCGAATAGCCAGACTAATTTCACGAATTTCACGCTCGCCACTTAAAAAAACCAGAACATCACCCTGCTTTTTCAACGACTCAATATCTAACAATCGATCAATAATTAAGCGATCCAAATCAAGGGTACTTTCATCCATATTGTCATAGACAATATCCACCGGGAAAGTACGACCCGAAACCTCAACTACAGGAGCGTCATTAAAGTGTTTAGAAAACTTTTGTACATCAATGGTAGCCGAAGTAATAATCAGCTTCAGATCCGGACGTTTGGGCAATATTTGCTTTAAATAACCCAATAAAAAATCGATATTAAGACTGCGCTCATGAGCCTCATCAATAATTATGCAGTCATAGGCACTCAGATATCGGTCGCGCTGGATTTCAGCCAATAAAATACCATCGGTCATCAGCTTAATTAAGGTGTCACGATTGGATTGATCAGAAAATCTCACCTGATAGCCAACCTTATCACCTAAGGAGGTTTTTAACTCATCTGCCAATCGACTACCCACTGATCGAGCAGCAATACGTCGCGGTTGAGTGTGTCCAATTAATCCACGCCGACCACAGCCTGCCTGAAGACAGATTTTTGGAAGCTGCGTGGTTTTCCCTGAACCTGTTTCACCGGCAACCACCACCACCTGATTATTCTCAATCAGGTCGCGAATTTCATCTGCTCTGGAGCTAACAGGGAGATCAGGGAAACTAATCCTAGGAAAGGAGGCCGCGCGTGTTTCAACCCAATGCTGAGACTTATCAACCGCAGCCGTCCATTTCTGCCACAACAAAGCCTGCTCTTTTGGCTTATCAGCACCGCGCTCAATTTTTTTTAACTGCTGGGTTAAGCGAAATAAATCACGACTAGCTACCGCAGGAAGAAGTTTCGACGTTAACTGTCGAAATTGCTTTGCTTGATTAGGTATTTTGGCGGGCAGAATACTGTCCACCTTAGAAGTGCCCATAGATCAACTTACTGAGATGTATCCTGCCAAACACATTGACCACTGGCGTTCTTAATTGTTTCAAGCTTTTGCTGATGGCTTTTTAGTTCAGATTCAGTGGCTTTAATAACCCTAAGGGATGGACGGTCAGCAGATAACCGACGAATACCCGAGGTAGTTTCAGAAGAGCCCTTTTCCGCACTGGATTGATCATTAATATTTAAATTAACCTGCCCACCCGTCATGACCAAATAAACATCAGCTAGAATCTCAGCATCTAATAATGCACCGTGCAGATCCCTTTGCGAGTTATCTACTGCATAACGTTTACATAAAGCATCCAAGTTATTTCTCTGCCCAGGGTGTTTATTTCTGGCTACCGCCAGCGTATCGACAATAGAACAGACTCCAGCAATTGACTTGGGGTACTTAGGTAATTTGGATAATTCATGGTCAATAAAGCCCACATCAAAGGGCGCGTTGTGGATCACTAATTCCGCATCGCCAACAAAGGCCAAAAAATCATCGACAATATTTTCAAATAGCGGCTTATCCTCAAGAAACTCATCGGTAATTCCATGCACCTGCATGGCGCCCTCATCAACCTTACGCTGAGGATTGATATATTGATGATAATGCTTTCCCGTCAATTTTCGGTTAACCAGTTCAACACAACCAATTTCAATAATACGATGATCCTGAGAGGTCTCAAGGCCGGTAGTCTCTGTATCTAAAACAATTTGTCTCATGCGTTCACTCAATCCAACTCATCAATGCCGCGATTAGCCAACTGATCGGCAATTTCATTTTCTCTATGACCACTATGACCCTTAACCCATTGCCAATCAATAGTGTGGAGTACAACCAGCTCATCTAATTGCATCCAGAGGTCAGCATTTTTAACTGGCTTTTTGGCAGCGGTTTTCCAACCCTTTTTCTTCCAGTTTGGCATCCATTCCTGAATACCTTTCAAAACATAGGTAGAATCTGAGGTTAGCTTTACATCACAGGATCTTTGCAACGCCGACAACCCTTGAATAACCGCCATTAGTTCCATACGGTTATTAGTAGTTTCTGGCTCGCCACCCCACAGCGAACGTTCATTATCGCCATAGCGCAGTAGCGCCCCCCAGCCGCCAGGACCAGGATTACCTCTGCAGGCACCATCAGTAAAAATTTCAACACTTTTCATTATTATTCTGCACTGCCCGTTGTTGATTGATGAATTGACTCTCTTTTTGTGCCGTAAGCCTTTGCGGCTATCGGGCGCCAAGAAGTCGATGTATTTCGTATACCACCCGCCACACGCTTAACCGCATGAATCATATAAAAATTACCCAGTGGAAAGCCAACCTTTTGACAAATTCGCTCCCAAAAAGAACAATGTTCTAACCAGCTTGGACGTTCAACAGGCAGATTATAGGCGCCATTTTGCAATCCCGTCACCTCACAATTTAGCAGTGAAAGCCAATCAAAAAGACGACCTTTTCTTAAACTAAAAAAGTTATACTCACTGCGCTGGGTCAATAATCGCATTGGCCACTTAGCCAAACCCATAGGGCCCAACGGGTTAAATACACAAAGAATTAAATGCCCACCGGGTGCCAACACTCGAGCCGCTTCGGATAAAACAGCTTGCGGGAACTCTGAATACTCTAATGCATGCTGAATAATAACCACATCTAGTGAGTCGCAAGGCAATGGCAAATCATCATAGTTAGCTACCGCCGAACTACAATCAAATTTCAAATCAGCGCTCGAAGGACGAATATAAAACTGATGTAATTGGTTAAAAGGCTCCAATGCACAGCCATTTCCGGTCAAACCCAAGTGCATTAGCCTATAGCCTGATAGGTCTGCACAATCACGCGCCAATAGCTGTTTTTCAGCATCCAAAAGGTACTGGCCAAACTGTTGGCTTTTCCAACTATCCAGTACCATCGCCCGCGACTCTGGCTTAGTTGTCAGATAGTTCGAAAATAATGTGGCAAACTGTGCGCGGTTAAATTTCATAAATAATTAATTAAAATTTTTAAATTAAATCCTATCATGTTCCAAACCAATCCCCTACCGGATTAAGCATTAAATACAGCAGCATATTTTTACTTTGGTTGTTAATAAAGTCGATGACCGTTACAATCGCGCACCCTAAAAAAAGGTATAAATTGAGTTTATGGTGCTGTCCAAGTCGAAAACCCACCTTCTTTACCTCTGCCTGCTAATTATCAGCCTAAGGCTAATGGGTTGCGCACCTTTCGAAGATAACACCAAAACTTTAGAAATTGCTGACCAAACGGCAGCAGAAAAAGCCCCTATTATTGATATAAATGCGGTCCAGCCGCTGCCTAAAAGTACTGCAGAGCTCGAGGACCAAAAACAACTGACTGAGCCAGTTTTAACCACAGAACTTCAACAGCAACCGGAGCTTGAGCAGCAAGAACCTAAAGCCCCCGTAGAGCTCTGGCAACGTTTACGAAATGGCTTTGAAATTACGCCTGAAAAGCTACCAAATGCAGCCAATAAACAACTAAAACGCTACCTTAAGAACCCGCACAATTTAAATATATTATTTAAGCGCTCAACGCCCTATCTATTCCATGTTACCGAACAGTTAGAAAATGCCAATCTTCCCCTAGAACTGGCACTTTTACCCATTGTAGAAAGCAACTATGACCCACTGGCATACAGTCCGAGTCATGCTGTAGGTCTATGGCAGTTTATTCCATCTACAGCAACCTCATTAGGATTAGAAAGAAGCCGCTGGTATGAAGGTCGTCGCGATGTGGTTCAATCCACAGCCGCCGCTGTAACCTACCTTGCTTATCTAAACAAACAATTTAACGGTAACTGGATGCATGCTCTAGCTGCCTACAACTCAGGCGAAGGCGCAGTCAGAAAAGCCATTAGAAAAAATCGACGTCTTGGTAAAACCACCGATTTTTGGTCACTGCGACTACCGCGAGAAACTAGAAACTATGTACCCCAACTAATGGCGCTAGCCAGTATTGTTAAAGATGCCGAAAAGCACCAAATAAAATTACCTGAAATAGCCAATAGCAGTTTTTTTGATATTGTCGAACTTCCTGGACAGATTGAACTGGCCAAAATTATCGAAGTCACTGGTGTCGATGAAGTCATCTTTACACAGCTTAATTCGGCTTACAGGCGTTCAGTAACACCACCCAAGGCGGGTTACAGTGTTTTATTACCTGTAGAAAAAAGCAGTGTTCTCAGTGACTTCCTAGCTACCACTGACCCATCGACTTGGGCGCAATACCGTGAATATATTGTCCAGTCAGGCGATACCCTTTCACATATTGCTAAAGGCTACCAACAGACCACTACTCAAATTAAAAGTACCAATCGTTTAAGAAATGATTTTTTACGGGTTGGCCAAATACTGCGTATACCGCCCAATGGTGAAGTCGCGGTACTCACAGAATATAAGACATTACAGACCCAAACCTATACTGTGGTAGCTGGCGATACCCTGTCAGAAATTGCCGAACAACATAAGGTCTCTGTTCGCAACCTAAAGCGCTCAAATAATTTGACCAGCAATATCATCAAAGTAGGTCAGGTATTAATTATTAAAGCCCCCAGTGATCCTAAGGCAACGCCAATTAGAAAGCTAAACTATCAGGTTCGCAGTGGTGACTCGCTTTATCTAATCGCAAAAAAGTTTAATCTAAAGATTTCTGATATTACCTCGTGGAATAAACTAGATCGGGATAAATATTTACAGCCCGGACAAAAATTGACGCTATATATTAATCCTTTGCGGATTTAATATATTTAGCTTGTCCTTTAGCCTTTTATTGGTAAATCGAAGGACGCTCAAACTCTATTACTCTATTTATTAAAGCCAAAAAAAAGGCATAGCCACTAGTGCTATGCCTTTTTTCTTACAAGCCAGGATTACTGCTTAATGCTAGCCTGATC
>JAYQEC010000051.1:0-8525 GCA_038138645.1 Porticoccaceae bacterium
TGACCGTATCCATAGCCGCTGAGACCAGCGGAATATTCATACTAATGCCACGAGTTAATTGGGATTGTAGAGCAACATCCTTCGCTGTAACCTCGGAATAACCAGGTACAAGGAGGACATCATCAAACGTTAGGGCTTCATGCGCGATGCGTAACATAGGGACCGCTTACCTCAGTTAGTTTTAAAAGTAAGCAGTGCATTATAAATCAGCGCACAACCATTGGTAAACAACTATTTATAACAACATTCTAGACTAAATCTGGCTGAGATCGTGACTTTGACCTGCAACTATCTCTACAATGTAGCCATGAATGATTCAAACAGCGAACGCCAAATTTTCACTATCAGCGAACTCAATCGCAGAGTTCGGCAGCTTTTGGAAATTAATCTTCCTATGCTCTGGGTGGAAGGTGAGATTTCAAACTTTGCCTGCCCCAGTTCTGGACACTGGTATCTCAGCCTAAAAGATCAATCTGCGCAGGTAAGATGTGCTATGTTTCGCAATGCCAATCAAAGGGTTAAATTCCGTCCCAAAAATGGCACTCAAGTATTAGTTCGCTGCCGTGCAGGTATCTATGAGGGAAAGGGTGAATATCAGCTAATTATTGAGCATATGGAAGAAGCTGGCTTTGGCGCGCTGCAACGTCAATTTGAACAACTAAAAGCCAAGCTGGATGCAGAGGGACTTTTTGATAATGATAATAAGCGACCTATCCCAGATTCTATCAATCATATTGGTGTTGTTACCTCTCCCACCGGTGCTGCAGTAAAAGATATCTTATCGGTACTTAAAAGACGTTTTCCCGCTATTAAAGTCAGTATTTTCCCTACAGCTGTTCAGGGTGAAGAGGCTACTGACCAAATTGTTAATGCACTGGCTGACGCCAACCGCTGTGAGCAAATTGATGCATTAATTGTAGGTCGTGGAGGTGGCTCTTTAGAGGATTTGTGGTCATTTAATACTGAGCCAGTGGCACGCGCTATCGCTGCCAGTCGTTTACCTATTATTAGCGCTGTAGGTCATGAAATTGATTTTACCATTGCTGATTTTGTGGCAGATTTGCGCGCACCTACCCCATCGGCAGCGGCAGAATTAGTTAGTCCAGATAGCCTGCAGATTCAAAATCAACTTTATCGCATACAACAGTTATTAGCCGAAACCTTGCAGCGCAATTTAATCAGTTACAAACAGCAAATAACGCATTTACAAAAACGCTTGCAACATCCAGGGAGTAAACTTCAGCAACAGGCTCAACTGTTAGACCATTTAGATATTCGCCTCAGTCGAGCCATGCAAAATAAGTTAAAAGAGTCTAGGCAACTGAGCAATCAATTAGCCGAACAACTCAGGGTGCAAACACCTAAAAGGCGTGTTCAGGAAAGCAGTCAGCAAATAAAAGAAAGTCTTCGCAAGCTAACCAAAGCCATAGTTCAAAAACAACAAAGCATGCAGCTTAAACTTGAACAGAATATGCATTTATTGGATACAGTGAGCCCGCTTAAGACTATCGGGCGCGGTTATTCGGTGATTCGCGATAGCCAGGGCAAGATAGTTAAATCAACCAAAAAGGTAACTCAGGGTGACTCTTTAACTGGCCAACTTAAAGATGGACAGCTTATTCTGCAGGTTACTGACAAAAATAACGATCAGATAATCTAATTATTTTCGCTCATTGCGCTTGCTGTACTTGGTAATCTTCTTTTTGCGCGGGCTTGGCCTTTCTCCTGGCTTGATGCCCTTATTTTTATAGGGATTCTCGCTAGTGCGATATTCCACGCGAATCGGTGTACCGTGCAAACCCAACTGACGACGGAATACTTTTTCTAGATATCGAGTATATTGCGCGGGTACAGACTCTGTCTGATTACCATGCACAATAATCACTGGAGGGTTTCTGCCTCCGGCATGAGCATAGCGCAGTTTAATACGACGGCTATGCACCATTGGTGGCTGGTGCTCTTCAACCGCACCCTCAAGAATTTTGGTTAATTTAGTCGTACTCAGAGCGTCGGTTGCCGCGCGATAGGCATCATTAATTGATTTATACAGATGACCGACACCCGTACCATGTAACGCGGAAATAAAATGCACATCGGCAAATTCGGCAAAGCGCAATCTTCGCCCCACAGTTGCTTTAATATGCTCGCGCTTTTCAGCATCAAGCCCATCCCATTTATTGATAGCAACCACTAGCCCGCGACCGGCATCAATCACTGAGCCCATTAAATGAAGATCCTGCTCAACCAGTCCTTCTTGGGCATCAATTAATAAAACCACCACATTGGCGTCATCAATCGCTTGTAATGTTTTAACAATGGAGAACTTTTCGATGGCTAATTTAATATTTTTGCGCTTTCGAATACCCGCAGTATCAATCAGAGTATATTTGGTATCATCTCGCTCATAGTCAATGTAGACCGAATCTCGCGTGGTTCCCGGCATATCGTAAACCACCACTCGGTCTTCCCCTAGTAGGCGATTAACTAAGGTTGATTTGCCCACATTGGGTCGACCGACAACACCAATTTTTATACTGTCATTTGTCTGTTCTTCAGCTTCTTCAATCGCAGGGAATGGCTCTAATAGCTCTTCCATCATGGATTTTACGCCACGACCATGGGTTGCCGTGGTTGGGAACATGCCTGAAAAACCCAACTGATAAAAGTCTGCTAGCGCCTCTGCGGGATCAACCCCATCAATTTTATTAGCAACCAGATAAACCTTGCGGTTTTTTTGGCGCAGCTTTTCAGCGATAGTGTAGTCTGCAGAGACTATTCCCGATTTACAATCGACTACAAATAAAACAATATCAGCTTCATCCATCGCTAATAGCGACTGTTCAGCCATTCCAGCATCAATACCCTCTTCTTCTCCGCTAATCCCACCAGTATCGATTAGCATAAAGCGACGGCCTAGCATTTCACCTTCACCGTACTTTCGATCACGAGTAAGACCTGAATAGTTGGCCACTAGGGCATCTCGACTACGAGTAAGTCGATTAAAGAGCGTGGATTTACCCACATTAGGTCGCCCGACAAGGGCTATCACTGGAATCATAAAATAAAAAATGCCGCACTTATATTGAGCGGCATTTTACTGTAATTGAGGATATTTATCCTTATTGAATTTTGTAAGCGCTGACAGACCCATTATTAGCTTGAATAATTAGACTTTCACCCACCACTAAAAGGGGTGAGCTTACGCCACTGCCATCAACTTTCTCTCGACCCACAAAGCTACCATCACCTGGATTGATAAGATGTACATAACCCTCAGCATCTGCCACTGCAATAGTTCCGGATAAGCTAGCTGGGCCAGTTAAACCGCGATACAGGAGTTGATCATTTTTCCATGCAAGCATGCCATTGCCCGCTTTAAAGGAGGAGATAGAATCATCCTTGGCCTCAGTGACAAATAGCATACCATCGCTGTAGGCTGGGCTAAAATGCGATGAGCTATCTTGGAACCATAAATTTCTACCCGTACCTCGGGTCAATGCGCCCAATCGACCCTGATAGCTTACGGAATAAATAATATCGCCAACCACTAATGGTTTACCATCAATATCAATCATTCGTTCAAGCTCAGTTTTACCCTTGGGTAACGCCAACCGCGTTTCCCATTTAAGAGAACCATTTTCTGAATTAAAAGCGATAAGCTTCCCGTTATCAAAGGCTGCGATTAGCATATTATTAAGAATAACCGCTGAACTATTACCACGCACGCTGAGGATAGGCGCGCCTGAATCGTGCTGCCACAATTCATTGCCGGTTTCTGCATCTAAGGCATAGATCTTATTATCAATACTTTGCGCAACCACAATTTTGTCATTGCCTGTTGGACTTGAAAGCACCTCAGAACTCACTGTAGCTGTCCATAAAAGCGTGCCATCTTGTGCATTGAGCGCCAACACCTGACCTTCAATGGTTCCTAGAAGGACCTTATTGCCGCCATAACCCACACCGCCAGAAATACGGCTATCCAGCTCAACTGCCCAGAGCTCCTTTCCTGTGGCAACATCCAAGGAAACCACTGAACCACCGTGATCAGCTATATAGAGCGCGCTATCATCTGAAGCAATCTCTAGACTCGTCCAGAAATCATAATTATGACTGGGCGTACCCTTTTTCCATTGCGGTAGTAATTCAACTTGAGCATCAATTTCTTGTAACTCGGCAGGCTTGATCTCATCGTCCGCACTAAAGATACTACAGCCAGAGGCTAGCAGCGCAATGAGCAAAAACGAATACTTGGGCCTGCCGTTATGCATTAAGATTCACCCTGAGAGGCATCAATTTCCTCAGCGGCCGAATCTTCAACAGGTTTAGCTTCACTCAGCTTTAAGCGTAAAATAGAAAGCAGGCGCGCATTACCAGACTCTTCTGCATCTATAGCTGCTTGATAAGCTGTGTAGGCCGCTTCATAGTGACCCATACTGATATGAAAATCACCTTTGGCTTCTTCATAGGCTGAAACCATTTTTCCCGCATCTGTATCTTCAACCAGAGACAAGGCTGACTCTAGGTTGCCTCTAGCAGCTTCAACACGTGCAAGACGCAAAGTAGCTAAGGTTGCTAGCGTTGCTGAAGGCTTGTTATCAAGCACCCATTGTAATTCGCTGGCAGCTGTATCCAAATCGTTTGTATCAACGGCTAATTTGGCATTTACAAGAGCAGAAAGATGGGCAAAACCAGAGTCGCTAAATTCTTCTTTTAACTGACTAACTGCATCAGAAATTGCTTGCTGCTGATCTTCCGTTAAAGGTGCTTCTGCACCCGCTTTTACGGTATCAATTATGCCGCTGTAAATAGCTGAACCCTGTTGAGCCTGCTCTTCTTGTGCTCCCTGCCAGCCCTGCCAGCCAAAGGCGACGCCAATAACAATGACTGCTGCTGCAACCAATTTTAGACCGTTATCTACCCACCATTGCTTAAATGCTTCTATTTGTTCTTCTTCCGATTGGTAATCTGCCACAATGTTTCCTCAATTTTCAAAAATTTGCTGTTAAAAATTCTATGATATTTGCCTGATCAACTGTTTCTTGGTCTCGCTGTTGACGCAAGAACTTTACCTGCACAGTATTAGAGGCTAATTCATCTTCCCCCAAAATAATCGCAATAGCAGCCCCACTTTTGTCTGCTTTTTTCATTTGCGACTTAAAGCTACCACCACCGCAATGGGTTTCTATACGAATATTCGGCAACCCGGTGCGAAGCTGTTCAGCTAACTGTAATCCATAACCTGCAGTATCACCCACTGCCACTAGGTACAGATCAATTTGCTGGGCGACACTATCGGGTACAACGCCCATGCCGTCAAGTAACATTATTAGACGCTCAACACCCATTGCCAATCCTACTGCTGGGCATGGCTTGCCACCTAATAGTTCAACCAAGCTATCATAGCGCCCACCAGCACAAACTGTGCCCTGAGCACCTAATTCTGTAGTAACCCATTCAAAGACTGTTTGGGAATAATAGTCCAACCCTCTTACAAGCTTTGGATTAATAACATAGCTTACTGAAGCAGTGTCAAGGATGGCGCATATTTGATCAAAATGCTGTTTGGACTCAGCACCTAAGAAGTCATTGAGTACCGGTGCATCCTTAAGAAGCGACTGTGTTTCTGGGTTTTTACTATCCAGAATTCGCAATGGGTTGGTGGTTAGTCGACGTTGACTATCTTCATCCAAGTCATCATGGAAATTAGTTAGATAAGCCACCAAGGCCTCACGATAGGCTACTCGTTCCTCAGCAGTTCCCAATGAGTTAATTTGCAACTCTAGCGCATTATCAATTTTTAGTTCTCGCCATAAACGAGCCGTTAGCAGCAATAATTCTGCATCAATATCTGGACCTGTTAGACCAAAGGCTTCGATGCCGATCTGATGAAACTGGCGCAATCGACCTTTTTGCGGGCGCTCATGCCGAAACATAGGTCCTGTATACCAAAGTCTCTGAGTTTGGTTATGCAGTAGGCCATTTTGAGTACAGGCGCGAACACAGCCAGCGGTGCCCTCGGGACGTAAACTTAGACTATCGCCATTGCGATCATCAAAACTATACATCTCCTTTTCGACTATATCGGTAACTTCACCCACTGCACGCTTAAATAGGTCTGTTTTTTCTAGAATAGGAAAGCGAATTTCGCGGTATCCATAGCTCGCCACCAAGCGAGCCAGCGTACCTTCGACATATTGCCAAGTAGCAGACTGCTCGGGAAGTAAATCATTCATACCCCGAATTGACTGGATTTTCATTGGTTAATCCCCAAAGCGCTGATTCCTTATCTTAGCTCTTGGCTATTATATTCTGTTGCGCTTTTTCTAGCTCAGCCTGTTTTGTTTGAGCTTTTACGCGAATTTCTTTTTCTAACTGTTCAACCAAATTTTCTTGTTCTACTTTATGGTCTGGCTTGCCGTCAATATACACCAGATTAGCTGGTGTTCCACCTGTTAAACCAAAGTCAGATTCTTTGGCTTCACCTGGACCATTCACTATACAGCCAATAATAGAAACATCCATTGGCACCGTGATATCTTCCAGCCTACTTTCAAGTTCATTCACAGTTTTGATGACATCAAAATTCTGGCGTGAACAACTTGGACAAGCAATAAAATTTATACCTTTGCTGCGCAATCTCAGGCTTCTCAGCATATCCCAGGCAACCCGAGCCTCTTCAGCTGGATCGGCGGCCAGAGAAATACGAATGGTATCACCAATACCTTCCATTAATAGAGTGCCCAAACCAATCGCTGATTTTACCGTTCCGGAGCGCAAACCACCGGCTTCAGTAATACCCAAATGCAGTGGTTGATCAATACGTTTAGCTAGATCACGGTAGGCATCAACGGCCATAAATACATCGCTGGCTTTTACACTCACCTTAAAATCTGGAAAGTCGTATTTATCCAGCAGTTCCACATTGCGCATGGCAGATTCGACCATAGCTTCGGCAGTTGGTTCATTATATTTGCGCAATAAATCTTTACCTAAAGAACCCGCATTGACGCCAATTCGAATGGGAATATTTTTATCCTTGGCTTTGGCGATTACCTCGCGCAAGCGATCTTCACGGGTAATATTACCTGGATTAATACGCAGGCAATCAACACCTAAATCGGCAACCCGAAGGGCAATATTATGGTCAAAGTGAATATCCGCAACCAATGGGATATTTACCTGCTTACGAATTTCACCAAAGGCTTCTGCTTCTTCAAGCGAAGGGACGGACACCCGCACAATATCGGCACCCGCCTGTTGAATACTATTAATTTGTGCCACAGTTGCAGCAACATCGGCCGTACTCGTATTGGTCATACTTTGCACGGAAATAGGCGCATCGCCACCCACTGGCACATCGCCGACCATAATCTGTCGTGATTTACGTCTAACTATGGGGTTTCCGCTAAACACAATAAGCCTATTATCTCTTGGTTTTAAATCTCTAGAGCCTGTTAGTCTAGAATTTTAACTGGCACCTCTTCGGCCGCCAGTTTGTTCTTATAGCGCTGTTGGCGCTTGGTTCTGTCATTGACCTCACCCGCTAGCTGCCCACAGGCCGCTGCAATATCATCACCGCGAGTGGTACGCACAGTGACAGTGTACCCTTCCCCCTGAAGAATGTCCCGAAAACGATTTAAGGCAGTATTGGTTACCCGCTTATAATCTGATCCTGGAAAAGGGTTAAAAGGAATTAGGTTAATTTTGCAGGGTAGATCACGCAATAATTCGGCAAGTTCACGAGCATGCACAGATCGGTCATTCACCTGATCCATTAGGGTATATTCAACGGTCGCCTTACGCCGATTATCCGGCATTTTTTCAATATAGTTTTTAGCGCTTTGCACAAATTCAGTCACACTGTATTTGCGGTTAATCGGCACTAATTCATTACGCAACTCATCATTGGGTGCATGCAATGAAATGGCTAGAGAAACATCAGTCACCTCTGCTAACTGATCTAAGGCAGGAACCACACCGGCGGTGCTTAATGTAACCCGACGTTTAGACAAACCGTAGGCATTGTCTTCCATCATTAGGTTCATAGCATCCACTACATTGTCGAAATTCATGAGTGGTTCGCCCATACCCATCATCACCACATTGGTTACACGACGAGGCGATTTAGTGCCGAATTGATCAAATGATTGGGCTGCAATCCACAGCTGTCCAATTATTTCTGCAGTACTTAGATCGCGATTAAATCCCTGCTTACCAGTAGCGCAAAAACTACAGTCGAGAGCACAGCCA
Source organism: Porticoccaceae bacterium (assembly GCA_038138645.1). Taxonomy (GTDB): domain Bacteria; phylum Pseudomonadota; class Gammaproteobacteria; order Pseudomonadales; family Porticoccaceae; genus HTCC2207. The sequence continues at coordinate 8,254 of JAYQEC010000051.1, forward strand.
ATTTGTGATGATACACAGAGCGTTCCTCGATCCTTCTCAGGGATATAAACCATTTCAATACAGCTTCCCCCTTCGACCTTAATCAGCCACTTGCGGGTGCCATCACTGGAATCTTGGCAGCTAACCACCTCAGGCAAGCAGATTTCTGCAGATTCGTGGAGCTTCTCGCGCAAAGATTTGGATAGATTAGTCATCTGATCAAAATCGCGCTCACCCATCTGATGAATCCACTTCACCATTTGTGTGGCACGAAAACGCTTCTCTCCCAACTG
>JAYQEC010000052.1:0-8258 GCA_038138645.1 Porticoccaceae bacterium
ATTGTCCTCTATTCGAATTCCACCGTATTTTTTCCAATGCTTAATTTGGTTCCAATTGACTGAATTTTTATTTTCACCTGTTTTTAATTTTTCGAGCAATGCAGGGATAAAATAGATGCCAGGCTCCACAGTATGGACCTGATTTTCGACCATCAGTGCGCTGGCCCTTAAGTGGGGATATTTTTTTGATCCGGGTATCTGATCACCCTGTGCATTGGCAAGCCGACTGCCCTTGTCGTGAACATTACAGCCTAAATGATGGCTGAGTCCATGCGGATAGAAAGTATAAATAATTTTCTTATCAACCATTTCTTCGACTGAAACATTAATAAGATTAAATTCTTTAAGTATTTCTGCCATTGCGTATTGAGACTGAATATGTAAATCAACCGGATTTTTGCCTATTCCCGCTTGATTGACTAAATTTTGCTGCGAACTGTCTACAGCTCTAATCATGGATGAGAAATCACTACCTGTCTCATAGCTATAGGTTCGGGTTATATCTGAGGCATAATGATTAAATTGAACGCCCGCATCAATTAAAAGACTGCGCGGCTCAACAGCCTGGTTATTAAGCTGATGATGATGAAGTACCGCTGCATTTTGATTGATACCTGCAATAATAGCGTAAGGCATTTCATTTTCTGCACAATAACAGGCCTTTAGATAGGCGCTGGCAACTTCAAGTTCTGATGCTCCCGCCATAAATGCATTCTTTGCCGCTAAATGAGCGGGTACAGCCAATAGATTAGCTCGACGAACACAGGCATGTTCGTAAGGAGTTTTACTACGCCGTTGAAAATCAATGGCATGTAATAACTGGGGTGGATTCCATATCTCTGACGCTAGTCCCAAATCATTGGTTTCATTAATAAGCGCAGTGGAACCAGCCATTGATACAAACTGTTTTGCCAGTAATTCAATTGAGCTGTATTCGATAATCTCTAAATACTGAGCGTATGAGTCTGCCAGCTGCTGTGGGGATGAATGCCAAATATCCTGTTTACAATGGATATAAAGTTTTGGCTTATCATTTTCGGCATCAATACAAAGAAAGTAATCTGCACAGGCGGTTAGGGGAACCCATTCTCGAAAATAAGGGTTCGTTTTGAAGGGGTAAGCCATATCATCCTGAAATTGCATTTTTTCAGAACCAGAACCGATAATAAGACGATCAAAATCTGTGGATTCCAAAATGGCGCGAAATCGACTTAATTTTTGCCTAATATGGTCACCGTATAACTGCTCAGGCGTTTGACTGTTCTCCATTGAGGGAGTGTTCAACTATGCTTCCTCTTCGGTAGGCGTTTGCTGTGAATCAAAAACAGTCTTATCTACCAATCGTTCACTGTTGGCTACAACTGTAGTGACCATCGCATCACCAGTGACATTTGTCGCCGTACGGGTCATATCTAATAATCGATCCACACCAATAATGAGGCCAATTCCTTCCACAGGGAGACCCACCTGATTAAGCACCATAACCAACATAACCAAGCCCACTCCAGGCACCGCAGCGGTTCCAATTGAAGCCAATGTGGCAGTTAAAACCACCGCTAAATAACCCTCAAAGGTTAGCCCAATATTATAGGCCTGAGCGATAAAAACCGTTGCAACTCCCTGCATAATTGCGGTGCCATCCATATTAATGGTTGCACCCAAGGGCACTGTAAACGATGAAACACTTTTTGAAACACCTAAACGCTGCTCCACTGTTCGCATAGTGACTGGCATTGTGGCACCACTTGATGCAGTACTGAAGGCCAGTGCCAATGCAGGCCTCAACTTGCTTAGGAATGTTTTTACACTCAGTCCTGTTAAAAATTTTAAAAACAGTGAGTAAACTCCCAAACTATGTAGCAGCAGAACAAATAACACGGTTAGAAAGTACTTACCTAGGCTCATAATCATGCCAACACCCACGTCGGCAAATAATTTGGCCAGTAGACAAAAAATACCTATGGGTGCCAATTGCATCAGCATCATCACCATTTTCATAATCACTGCATTTAAGTCATTAAAGAAGCTGGTAATTCTTTTCCCCTGATCTCCCGCTTTGGTAACTGCAAAACCAAATAAGAGCGCAAAGACGATTATTTGCAAAGTAGCCCCATTAGCCATGGATTCAACGGGATTGCTGGGAAATATATTGATAAGTGTTTGCTTTAGGGGAGGTGCTTCTTTGGCAACAAACTCGGATGCAAGTGCAAGATCAATACCTACACCGGGCTGTACCATAACCGCTGTCAATATCGCTAAACTAATAGCAATGGCTGTGGTTGAGAGATACAAAACCACTGTTTTTAAAGCTACAGCACCCATTCTTGAATTATTTCCCAGAGCAGAAACACCACAGATAAGGGACACCAAAACTAAAGGAACAACCAGCAGCTTTAGAGAGCGAACAAAAATCTGACCCACTGTATCAAAAAGGCCAAAAACAAGATTACTATCAAGCCATATTATGCTTTGCTGAGATAACAACGATGAAGAAAATAGAATATTTAATATCACGCCAACAAGCATACCTAGAAGCATGGCTGTGACAATTTTCCGTGTAAGACTCATAAAGCTTCCCTTTTATGTTATGCAAATTAAATCAATACGTGAGTTATTGTAACGCTAAAATAATAACCATAATTAAACCTGTTTCAGCAGGTCAAAAGTAGCACCATACTGGTTTTTAAGCTAAATCTAGTGGATCCCTGCTGTGATATCAACGAAAACGGGCATTTCCATAACAATATCTCTACAAAAAAACCTTTACTAAGAAGTATATTCAGTGATCTTAGTTTCTATTTAGACCGTAAAACTTGTTAGACTCATCTAGTAAAGTTGTTTAACGATGAAAAATCAAAGAGCTAATGTGAATAAAGAAACGCAAAATACATCAAAAGTTGCGATCTTGAAAAGCACTGAGAAACGCAACGATCTATGGAGCACCCTTCTTGTTGAAGTAGGGTCCAGCCAAGATCGTCGTGCATTTGCTCAACTCTTTGAACACTTTGCCCCCCTGCTCAAGAGTTTTGCGCAAGCAAGCCGTCAAGATGGATGGTTTCCTGGTCTTGCAGAAGATCTTGTGCAGGAAGTAATGATTAAGGTATGGCAGAAAGCAGGCGGCTATGATCCTAGAAAAGCTTCGGCGACTACTTGGATCTATACGGTTGCCAGGAATTGTCGTATCGATATGTTGCGCCGTAAATCAAATACGCAACATTTACCGCTAGAGAATGAGGATTTCTGGCATGAACCTGATGAAGAAACGCCAGTTTCATTGTTCAGACAGAAGAAAACCGAAGAACAGGTTCGTCAAAGTTTAGGACAGCTTCCACGCGAGCAAGATGAAATTCTAAGAAAGGTTTACTTAGAAGGTAAATCTCACGCTGAAGCTTCTAATGAACTCGGACTGCCACTGGGTACCGTTAAATCGAGGGTGCGTTTGGGTCTGCAAAAATTACAGATCTTAGTCGCACCAGAATATAGAGAAGAGCTAATTAATGAGTAAAGTTTTAAATCATCATCCATCCATTGAGATGCTTGTAGAGTTTTCGGCTGGCACATTAGATACCGCAACATCTATCTGTGTCGCTTCACACTTACATTTTTGCGCCAGCTGCAGAGCTGAGGTTGCTCGACTTGACCAAGTCGGCGCCCAGTTAATGGCTATCTCTTCTCCTGAGAGAGTTGATGACAGCATATTTGAAGAAGTGATGCGTAAAATTGATGAAGGGCACACTGAAGAGCCTGTAGTCGAACAGAATAAAGGCATTCAAGGCTTCCCCGATCTTATTAATAAACTTATTCATGATGCCGCGGAAACACCTATTTGGAAGCGACTATCAAAGTCAATGGAAGTAGCCAAGCTGTTTACCGGTCAAGATAAATTTGAGGTGGCGTTACACAAAATTTGTGCGGGCGGCACCACACCAAAGCATGATCACCGAGGTACAGAATATACGGTTGTTTTGAAAGGCAGCTTCTCTGATGAGAAATCTGTTTACACCGAAGGTGATTTTATTGTCCGTGAGCCTGGTGATGTACATCAGCCTATGGGCGCCAAAAATGGTGAATGTATTTGCTTATCAGCGCAGGAAGCGCCGATTAAGTTAACCAGTCCATTGGGTTTCTTTTTAAATCCATGGCTAAGAGTAAAACCTGCTTAATTTCACAGTTCCCCTTAGCATTGTTAAACCTGTGCTCGACCGTGCTTTGCGCGGTCTTTTTTTGTCTTTCAAAAAGTAAAATGATTCAGGCTATCTAACCAAAACACCTTGGTCGGCCATAAACTGCTTTGCTTCAGGAATACTATATTCTCCAAAGTGGAAAATACTCGCCGCCAAAACAGCATCCGCTCCACCCTGCTGCACACCATCGACTAAATGCTGTAAATTACCTACACCACCAGATGCTATTACGGGTATCGCAACTGCATCACTGATTTTTGATGTTAACTGTAGGTCAAAGCCATTTTTGGTGCCGTCGCGATCCATGCTAGTCAGTAGAATTTCACCAGCGCCAAAATTTGCCATTTTTATTGCCCACTCAATGGCGCAGATACCGGTTGCATTGCGACCGCCATGGGTAAATATTTCCCATCTTGGATTATCGGAGTCATCGGTTTGCTTGGCATCAATGGCTACTACAATGCATTGAGAGCCAAACTTATCTGCTGCTGCCTTAACAAACTCTGGATTTTTAATGGCCGCTGAATTTATCGCTACCTTATCGGCTCCAGCATTCAGCAGATTGCGAATATCGGATAGTTCTCGCACGCCGCCGCCCACAGTTAATGGAATAAACACCTCACCTGCCATGCGTTCAACAGTATGTAGGATTGTATCTCTATCTTCATGACTCGCAGTGATATCAAGGAATGTGATTTCATCTGCTCCCTGCTCGTTGTATCTTCTTGCAACTTCCACAGGATCCCCTGCATCACGAATATCGACAAACTGAACGCCTTTAACCACTCGCCCCTTATCAACATCTAGACAAGGAATTAAACGCTTTGCTAAACCTTGAGACACTTACTCACCTTTATCCTTAAACATATGACCTAATTTTCCTGCCTTGGTCGCAAGATACTGAACATTGTGCGGATTGCTTTCAGCCTGAATAGGAATGCGATTAACAATCTCAAAGCCAAGACTCTTTAACGCTTCAATTTTTCTCGGATTATTAGTCATGATTTGTAATTTTTTAGCGCCTAGATGCTGAAGCATAGGGGCACAGATAGAGTAATCACGCATATCAGCACCAAAGCCTAATCGCTCATTAGCTTCTACGGTATCAGCACCCTGATCTTGCAAACTATAGGCACGTATTTTGTTAACTAGACCAATTCCGCGCCCTTCTTGACGCAAATAGAGTATGGCGCCTCGCCCAAGTTCAGCAATATTTTGCATGGCTTCCTGAAGTTGCTCACCACAGTCACAGCGCAGGCTACCAAGAGCATCACCGGTTAAGCATTCCGAATGAATTCTGACCTGTAATGGCTCTTCAGACGCGCAATCCCCCATCGTAATGGCGATATGCTCTTTACCTTTATAGGGATCCTCAAAGCCATGGATATCAAACTGACCCCATTTAGTCGGCAATTTTGAGGATTCAATAAAACGAAGAACCAATGATGACTCCAATCTGTGTGTAATAATTGCGCATTGTAACCTTTGACCGCGGTGAATTCAGTTTTTTACTAATTTTTAACTGCTAATATTCAGTCTTTGTCGCATTGACTGAAGGGTTGCCTTAAGGTCATAAACAATACGGTAGCAACAGGGTACTAAAATAAGCGTCATAGTTGTGGCGAAAACAATACCAAAACTTAGCGATATAGCCATTGGAATTACAAACTGTGCCTGCATGCTGGTTTCAAATAGCATAGGCAATAAACCCACAAAAGTCGTCAGGGTAGTTAACACAATAGCTCTAAAGCGTTGCTTACCTGCCGACATAATTGAATCTTCCATTGATTGACCAGCGCTTTTTCTTCGGTTAATAAATTCAACTAAGATTAGGCTATCGTTTACCACCACCCCAGCCAGAGCAACTAGACCTAATATGGATAACATATTGAGTGAAATACCAAACAAAATATGCCCGACAACTGCACCAATAAATCCAAAGGGTATTACCGACATAATCACTAAGGGTTGCACATAGGAGCGAAGTGGAACGGCTAACAACCCATAGATTAAAAATAGAGCCGCAGCAAAACCCACCATCGTTCGCATAATTAAAGTATTTTCTTCTTTAGTTGAGCCGCCCAGATCAAATTCAACTTCGGGATACTGCTCCAGTAATTTGGGAATAAAATTATCGGTTATATCTGAGACAACCGTCCCGGTTTGAACCTTGCTAGAATCCACATCTGCAGTCACATTCACAGTTCGCTTGCGATCGGTTCTGGAAATTGTCGATAGTCCTTCACCTAGTTTAATATCTGCAACCTGCCCAATTTGGATTGCCTGCCCCGACTTGGTTCGGATCAGTAAATTTTCTAAGCTCGCCACCGAGTCACGCTCATCTTTTGGATAGCGCACCATCACTTTGACACGATCGACACCGCGCTGAATACGCTGCACCTCTTCACCATAAAAAGCCTGCCTTACCTGTCTCCCAACATCGGCAAGGCTTATACCTATCTGACTCGCATAGGGTTTAAGACTTATTTGAATTTCTCTGCCGCCCGTACCCTGCGAGTTATAGATATCAAAAACACCGTTGTATTGGGCTAGTTTATTTTGCAAACGATCGCTGGCCTGAAATAGTTGCTCAGGATTAGAACCGCTGAGTTGGAAATTAATTTTTGCACCACCCCCAGCATTGGTACTAGCAAAATAGCGCTGCTTTCTTACATTGGGCAACTGACCAACCTCTTCCCGCCAAAGCTTTTCAAAGGTTAGTGAGGAGATTAGGCGGTCTTCAGAGGGAACCAATGACACAATAAAGGTGCCTGAGGTATCTGACCCTGCATAGAATAATAGATGTTTGACCAAGCCATTACCCTCAGGGTATTGCTGGCGATAGCTTTCATCTACTCGATAAGCTGCATCCTCAATAGTAGTGAGAATATCCGCCATGCTACTGGCAGATGTTCCATCGTAAACAATCACTTCGGCACGCACGGTATCACTGGGCACATTGGGGAAGAATTCAAATTTTGCGATGCCACTATTCACCGCACCACCAGCGATAATTAACAGCCCAAGGAAAAACGATACCGTCAGATAACGCCTTTTTAGGCAATAGGCTAGTGCAGGCTGATATTTGGTCTCTATAAATTGCTTAAGCCCCCTATCCACTCTAGCCTGTAATTGACCGATAAATTTAAATCTAGCATGGGATGCACCACCAATTTTCATGCCGACTAAATGCGCTGGAAGAATAAGTTTTGATTCTATTAATGAGAAAAATAGACATAGGATAACCACCACTGCAATGGCTTCTTGGAATCCTGCTACAACGCCACCAATAAACAGCATAGGGGCAAAAGCCGCCATTGTAGTTAAAACACCAATGGTTGAAGGAATAGCGACTTTTTTAGCGCCCTCAATCACATCTTCAATTCGAGCTTTAAAGATACCATTCTTATCATTTTCTAGCGCCTTAGCCGCCTTTTGCTGAGCTTCGGTATAGATACTTTCACCAATCACGATGGCATCATCCACCACGATCCCCAATACCATAATAAAGGCAAAGAGACTTAAAACATTGACGGTCACTGGATAGGGATTAATTGGCATCAGCCAAAAGGCACCAAGAAAACTTACCGGAATACCCAAAAGTACCCAAAACCCTACTTGAATATTGAGAAAGAGAGTCAGTACCACAGCGACCAGTATGGCACCCATGGCAAGATTAGACAGCATCATATCGAGCCGACCACGAAGGTGGAAAGACAGTGGCTCAAATTGCTCAATGGTAAGCCCATCAACCAAGGTTTCTGATTTTTTCTCAATATAAGATTTAACGGCTTCATCAATGGCTAGCAGGTTTTGATCTTCTAAGGAAAAAATACCCAGAGTAACGGCAGGCTCTTTATCGAAGTGCACAAAAGTACTTGATTCCTGAAATGCATCCCTAACTGTTGCCACATCGGAAATTAATAGTTGAGAGCCATCGGGATTACTTCTTAACACCAAATTTTCAAACTGCTCGCCTGAATAGGCTTTACCCTCAGTTCGAACCAGTATATTGCCACTATCTGAACGAATCATACCCGCTGGAAGATCTACCGAAGATTCGCGCACCGCCCT